>DANA01000079.1 GCA_002508495.1 Methanoregula sp. UBA276 | reverse complement strand
ATGTCCTTTGTCCGCTTCTCAAGGTCAGCAGTCACCTCATCGACATACGCGATCAACTCTTCGGCCCTTGCCTCTTTTCCAAGGGTTTTGCCAAGAAGGCGGAAGGCGTCGGTCATTTCCGTCTTCTCCGCATCGGTCCGCAGGGAGCCGTACGGGAACGCGACAACCGCAATACCGGTCTTGTCCTGGAGGGTGTCGGCTTCCGGTCCGCTGGTCCCGTAAGTCGTGCCGGTCGATCCGGTCTTGAAGATCACGTCAGGACCGATCCCGATGATCTTCTCGGGGTCGTCCTTGCCCCGCATTTCACCGATCAGGGGGAGGCTTGCAAACTGCGGGTTGGTGATTGCATAGGCACGCGCCTCGAACGGGTGCTCTTTCTTCTCCTGGCTGTCGACACCGACAATCTTGTCCTGTGCCCCGAAATACACTATATAGCGCAGGCAGCCGGAGCCGGAGCAGATGATCTTCTGCGGGTGAGCCGGCACGGTCACGGTCCGGTCAAATCCGTCCGTGATGGTTGTCGTACCTGACGATGCTGCAGCCACGGTCGTTGCCGGAGCTGAGGGTGACGCGGTGGTACTGCCGGTACATCCGGCGCATAAGACAATGGCCAGAAGCAATGCGGTTATTATTGCGAAAGAAACACCTGCATTTTTCATACGAATCTAAAGTATGTTAAAACCAGGTGTTATTAAAGTATGATCATGTGAACGTTGTATTACGTTTTTTACAATTATTGTAAAAAATTTTATGAAGACAATAAATGATTGTTCCAATGCATCATATATCTCCATAAAAAAAGGGTACCGTTGTTCACCAGGGAGCCGGATTGCGATTTTAGAATAAAATGCTCTGAAGAGATCATCAATATTCTCAAACGCTCCCAAGGCTAATGTCCCGCAGGCTCGAAGCACCCCCGTTTGCGATTACGACGAATTACCGGTAACTGACCTCATCCAATCGTCATGCTTCCGGTCTCCCCATTTGGGGACCGGTGGCGCAAGAAAGGGACTTTGCTCTTGAGAAAACCTCCTTCCGGATAATTGTTACCCCCCTTACGCCAGCCCTGCCCCCGATGGGGGCTCACGGCGCATGTGATGCCACGGGATTATCTGTACGGGATACTCCGACAAGGAATCGTTTTCATAAAACGGAATTAAAACCGCCGCGGGGGCGCCCCGTCGGGGGCGCAAGGATGCGGGCGAGGACGTCTGTTTACTTGCCGGGCATTGTCATGGTTCCGGTGTGAACTCACCCGGTTCATGCGTGTTTTTACAGAGCAACAAATCCTGAATGACAAAAGATACTGATAGATAGAACCCCGTATCCCGTTTCTGTTCGGGGTTCACCCTCATCCCGTTTCCTGAATTGAAATACTCCCGCCCACCATCGCAGGAGAAGGCCGCGGGATCCCCGGCTCATACCTGCCGGTTTGCCATCTTTCGCTCATGCGCAAGAACGAACTGCGCAAACGCATCTGTGTCCAGGAACCTCCTGCAGGGAATCGGGGAGTTCTCCAGGGGATCGGATCTGAACATCAGGATCCGGTGCCCGGACCGGGGCTCATACACGTACCGCACTTCCAGCAGGTTCTCATACCCGGCAATCCCCGGGCTCCGCGAAGGGTTGTACGCGATGGCTGCCGCCCAGCGGGTATCTTCCATGTCAAGGTAGACCCGGGCAACAAGGAAGCGGTGATCTTTCTGGATCATCACGTCGCGCTCGAACGCCTCTGCGGCCAGAACCGTTGCAGGCTTTGGGTCTATCCCGTGGTATTTTGGCATGATCGGTTTTTTTTCAGGCTTTCGTCCAGGGATACGGATCCGTCATCTTCTCATCAACGCACACAACCCGAAAAAGGCAAGGACCACAACCGCTGCAGAAAATCCGGGAGTCCGGGGAGTTGTGGAACCGGTAGCCGCGGACTGCTGGGCAACACGCTCTGCCCGAACCGCAGTAATAATCCCGCTCACCTGTTCTGCTGCATCCGCAACCCGGGGGCCGGGCCGGCTGATGATGTCGGCATTGAGGGCATAGACGTGGTTATTCCTGACCGCTGACAGGGAAGCGTACTGGGGGTTCGTCATGAACTCTTCACGGATCACATCCCGCTCCGAGGCATCCATCCCACCCCCGCCGCTCACGATGATGATATCGGGGTTGGCAAGCAGGAACTCTTCAAGCGATACCGTGCTCCAGCCGGAACGACCTGCAAAGACGTTAACCCCGCCGGCACGGGTGATGATGTCGTCCTGCATGGTCGTGTTGCCGCTGATGTAGAGAGGCTTGTAATAGACTACATGGGCAACGGTAGGACTGCCGGAATCCGGAGCGGATGTGGCTGCATCAATGCGCCGGGTGAGGGTTGTTGCAAGTTCTTCCGCATGATTTTCTGTCCCGGTTATCTTCCCAACCAGCCGGATGTCCCGGATCACGTGATCGACATTCTTTGGGGCCACGACAATGACCGGCAGGCCGAGCTCCTCAAGCCGGCGAATGGTCTCCCGGGGGGTCTTATCCGATGCAATGACAATATCCGGCCTGGCTGCTGCTACCTTCTCGATGCTGATCGCAGAATACCCACCTATCCGGGTTATGTTCTCCACTTCAGGAGGATAATCGCAGACGTCCGTGACGCCGACAATCCTCCCGGTCAGGCCGAGGCCTGCAAGGATCTCGGTGTTGGACGGAGACAGCGACACGATGCGCTGTGGCGTTGTATTGAGCGTAACGGTTGTGCCGGCATCATCCGTGATGGTGGCTGCCGATACCGGCAGTGCACAACCGGCAAGCAACAGCAGAACGATCAGGATGGCGGTGCAGGAATCGTTTGGGACTATCGTAGTATTTTTCATGGATGTTCTCCGTTCAGGAATGAGGAAAGGTGGCCGATACTTGCATCGGCAGCGGCAAGTTCACGGGTCTCGACAACAAGGGTCGCATCCCGGGGAAGGCGGGGGAGCACTGATGCGAAATCGATCGCCCCGCTGCCGCATGCTGCGTGGTCGTCGGTTGTCCCGCAGTTGTCGTGGAGGTGGACATGACAGAACCCGCCAGCTGCAAGGAATTCGTCAAGGTTGCCGTTGAGCCGACCATGACCGCAGTCAAGGGTCATGCCCAGTCCCCGCGAGGTGAGCTCGGGAAGAAATTCAGGTTTACGGAAATGGCAGCACTCCCATGCCCCCATGTTCTCCACGCAGACCCGGACGCCATATTCTTCCTGAAGGTGTGCAAGGTCGTCAAGCGACCGGAGCAGGGACGAGACCGACCGCTCCTTCACCTGATCGTAGGAGAAATATCCCGGATGGACAACAAGGTGGCCTGCACCAATATGGTTGCAGGTGGCAAGCACATCGCCAAGCAGCGAGATTGCAGCGCACCGCATCCGTTCACTTACCGCAGCGATGTTGCACTCGCTGCACGGCGCATGGACAGAATAGGCAAGCGGGTACTCGCTGCAGGGTGAGGGATCTGTAAGAAGATCATGCGGGCCGTCGGCCATGATCTCGACATGCGAGGTGCGCTCAGCAAGGATGCCGAGCGCTTCAGAAAGCGGGTGGTCGATGCAGCAGAAGGTCGAGATGGAGAGCGGTCGTTTTGTCATGGATCACGTCCCGTTGTTTGCGGGATCCGGGATTTCTTTTGCGAGAAACCTGAGTATTCCCTCATACGTTGAGGTGCAGGATACNNTACGAGGCAAAGTCCCGTCCCTCCGGCAGGTGAATGACGATCGTCTCCGGATCCCTGTCGGAGAGCAGCTCCAGGACCGGCAGGTTGCCCGCACCGACCGGGTGGGTGGAGAGGACAACGACATCTGCCTGTGCGAGCATACTTTTGAGCTTCTCCAGCGCATGGGCCGGGATCTGCGAAAACGGCAGGACCGGGACGCACGGGATCTCAAGGGCCGATGCTGTATGATAATCGGTATCAGTTGTGGCAAGGATGCCGGCCGAGAGCACGAGGCCTTCTCCGGCAAGGAACCGCAGGAGGTCCGAACCGCTCCCCCCGCCCGAGATCACGAGCACCTTCGTGTGGCAGGGCAGGGCCATCTTCCCGTTCGCTATCGTCACCGGCATAAGGTAGGGCGTGCCGGTGACCGGGTGGCGGCATACCACAACCCGGGCCCCGTATACCTGCCGGATCCGCTCGGGTGTCAGGACATCCGCAGGGGGGCCGTCGGCAACCAGCTGCCCCTCCTTGATCATGATGAGCCGGTCGCAGGAGTGGGCGGCAAGGTTGAGGTCGTGGAAGACCCCGATGATGGTCCGGCCCGCGCCGGCCAGGTCCTTCATGAGCGAGACGACCTCCATCTGGTGGGCGAGGTCGAGGTGGGAGGTCGGTTCGTCCAGCAGGAGCACGGTTGTGTCCTGCGCAAGCGCACGGGCGATCAGCACCCGCTGCCACTCCCCGCCGCTCAGGGTCCGGATGGACCGGCCGGCAAGGTGGGCAACACCCGTATCCGCAAGGGCCTGGTGGCACCGGTCATAATCCTCCGGTGCGAGCGCAGCAAAGCGGCTCGTCCGGGCATACCGGGCCATCAGGACGACCTGCATCACGGTATAGGAGAACGGCCGGGCCTCGTCCTGCGGCACGAACCCGAGTGCCATGCCCAGTTCGGCCGGGGCATAGTCGCGGATGTCCCTGTCATCCAGTTCAAGGATCCCGCTCGAAGGGATGATACGGCTGAACGCCCGCAGGAGCGTGGTCTTGCCGGATCCGTTCGGCCCGATGATGCCGGTGAAGGTGCCCGGTGCAAACGAGCAGCTGACCCCCTGCACGATATCCTGCGCACCGTAACCGGCGCCCAGGTTTTCGGCAGTGATCCGGGCCTTTTTTGTCATGTCACGTTCCCCCGCTGCCAGATGAGCCAGATGAAGAACGGTGCACCGATGAACGCCGTGATGATCCCGACCGGAAGATCGGAGAAGAACGTGCGGGTGAGGGTATCGGATATCACGAGGAGGATTCCCCCGGCAAGGATACAGGCCGGGATGACCACGCGGTTGTCCGGGCCAAGGAGCATCCGGACAACATGGGGGGTGACGAGGCCGACAAATCCTATCGATCCCGCGATCGAGACTGCCCCCGCAACGAGCAGGGTGCTGCCCCCCAGCACCGCCCAGCGGGCCCGGGCTGCATCGATCCCGAGGTGGGCTGCNNGTCTCCTCGCCAAGCGAGAGGGCGTTTAAGTCCCGGCCCATCAGGAAGAGGAGCGAGCCGGCCAGAATGAGGATACCGGCAGAGAGCAGGGCATCGGCAGGAGACGCGTTCCAGAGCCCGCCCATGAGCCAGAAGAGGATCTGGTGGACGTTCTCCCCCGAGATTGCGATCAGGAACGAGACGATGGCCGAGAAGAAGAACGAGACGGCGATACCGGTCAGGAGCAGGGTCTCGACCGAGATGACCCCGTGCCGGCCGGCAATCGACCAGACAATGAGAATCGCGATAACCGCGCCGGCCCACGCGAAGACGGGAACGAAGAGCCCGCCAAGAAATACAATGGCAAGCGATGCCCCGAGCGCACCCCCGGCTGATGTGCCAAGGATGTAGGGGTCGGCCATCGGGTTTTTAAAAAGCGACTGCATGGCCGCGCCGGCTACGGCAAGGGACGCGCCCACGAAGAACGCAGAAAGGACCCGCGGGAACCGGATGGCTCCCACGATATCGGCAGCGCCCGGTGCTGTTGCGACAAAGCCAAAACCGGCCGGACCGATGAAGGTGCAGAGGGCGATGGTCGCGATGGCGACTATGGTCATACCAGTGAAGACGGGGATGGTGCGGGTCATTGCAGGGAGAACTCATGAGGGGATTTGTTGTCTTTTCGGCTTTGTCGCTGGTGCAGGGAGGGGCTTTTTTGGTACAACCGGACAAAAAGAAGCAAAACATCGATCTGGCAGCCGTCTGGCCGTGTCTGGTACAAATGGGTCTGCGGTTCTCATAAATACCCCGTTTGCTCCGAAATCCCGTCACCCTGCATTTGCAATAAACGTCCGCTCCTGCACGAGGGCAAAACGGATGAAGTCGTCGGCGTCTTTAATCGATCCTGCATCCAGCGTCCTCTCGGCTGTATCTTCTGAACGGAACACCTGCACGCTGCCCGGCTCCTGCGGTTGTATTGCGTACCGCACTTCGAGCGGGTTCTCGTGCCCATGGATCCCCGGATTGCGGGAATAGTTATAGGCAAATGCAACCGCCCACTGGTTCTCCTGCATGTCCACGTATACGGTACTGACCAGCGGCTGGTTGTTGTGCCGGACCAGCACTTCGTCTTCGAACTTCTCAATCAGTTTCTGCGTCTCTGCCTGTGGTCTGATTCCAATGATCTTTGCCATACATTTTCACTCCTTCAACAGGTAACCCGGTTGCGGGCGTTCATGAAATGTGCCTACCCTAGTGATCTCCATGCCGGCCCGTTTCGGAATACCTGCGCGCAACCGGCGCACGTTTCGCAGGAATGCTCGTTTTGTTCACACATATTCTTAAATTCCGTTCTGGTTTTGGGATGGATTTCACGCGGTTTAAATACAATGATTTAGATCAACTATAATTGTTCTAACTTAAAATAATTTGTTGTTTGCACGGCCATCCCGCCGGCACAAACAATGCAATCAATACCATGGATGTGAATGTGTTGACTTCAACCCAACAGGAAACCGGCTCCCCTGATGATACCGTAAAACCGCTCTTTGAGACCTCATCCGGCGAGAGAGTATACCGGAACGAGAACACCATCGTGGTGCGCCTCCAGAAAAACCACAACTGCCTCATCACATCGTACGTGAACGGCGGGTATTCCGAGAACCTCGAAGCGGTCTTCAACCACCAGCCCCCGCCCACCGAAGGCTGCCGCTCCGAGGACATGGAAGGGGGGAGCGTCGAGGCCTACATCAGGATCCATGCAAGAAAGCTCGGGCTCAATCCCGACAAAGTCGCGGCCATGATGACGGCAGCGAAGATGAAGAACGCTGCCATTGCCACGCGCTCGTTCCGTACGCTTGAGGTAACGGCAATCGTGACGGCAGGGATAGAGGTCAACGGGGGCCGGGCCGGCGACCCGGCATCGTGGCATGAAGAGAACGGGAAGTCGGTCTATGTCGGCGGCACCATCGTTACCATCCTCATTATCAATGCACACCTTCCCGCCCACGCGCTGACCCGGGCGGTCATGACCGCAACCGAAGCAAAGACGGTCGCGATCCAGCAGCTGATGGCCCCCAGCAAATACTCGACCGGCATCGCAACAGGATCCGGCACTGACCAGATCTGCGTCATCTCCGCCATGGACAGTTCCGATGTCCTGACCTGGACCGGCAAGCACTCAAAAGTCGGCGAACTCATCGCGCTGTGCGTCATCGAGGCAACGACCAAAGCGCTCGAACTCCAGACCGGGCTCTGTGCAGACTCGCAGCGGGACATGCTCGTCCGCATGGAACGCTACGGGATTGACGAGAAGAGATACTGGGAGGTGGCATCATCGCCATCGTTCGATGGCGAGAACCGGAAGGCACCATTCATCCGCACCCTGCGGGAGTTTGCAAAGAACCCGGCGATCGTTGCCATGACCGCATCCATCCTCCACATCTGCGACGAGGTATCGTGGGGGCTCGTGCCCGAACCTGCCGGGAAGCGGGCAGCTCTCTCCATGATGAAGGGGCTCCCCGGCCTTGCCGGCATGCAGCGCGAACCGGACTGGGGGTGGATGCTTGACGAGAAGAAGAGCATCCCTGAGAACTGGATCCGGCTGGGCGCATGGTGTGTGAAGAATACCTGCGGGGAGAACAAATGAACGGCAGCAATCCCGTGTACCCGTTCTCGGCAATCGTCGGACAGGAAGACATGAAAGATGCCCTGCTGGCAAACATTGTCTTCCCATCCATCGGGGGGGTCCTGATCCGGGGGGAGAAAGGTACCGCAAAATCCACGACCGTGCGGGCGCTGGCCGACCTCCTGCCGGAGCGGGACGTCATCAAAGGGTGCATCTTCCGGTGCAGCCCGTCCGATACCCGTAACCTCTGCGAGTCCTGCCGGAACCGGGTTGCCGGGAACGGTCAGCCGGAGTGCGAACCTGCCCGGATGCGGGTGGTCGAACTCCCGCTCTGCGCAACAGAAGACCGGGTTGCCGGAACGCTCGACATCGAACATGCCATAACACAAGGGCAGAAGAAATTCGAGCCGGGCGTGCTTGCATCCGCGAACGGAAACATCCTGTACGTTGACGAGGTGAACCTCCTTGACGACCACATCGTCGACCTCCTGCTGGACGCGGCGGCCATGGGCGTCAACTTTGTCGAGCGGGAAGGGATCTCGTATTCCCACCCGGCCCGGTTCCTGCTAGTCGGGACAATGAACCCGGAGGAGGGCGACCTCCGTCCGCAGCTCCTGGACCGGTTTGGTCTTGTTGTCGATGTTATGGGTGAGAGGGACAGCGCCCGCAGGTCGGAAGTGGTGAAGCGGAGGCTCGCGTTCGAGCGTGACCCGGTTGCATTCTGCAGGCAATACGAAACGGAGCAGCAGGCACTGCGCGAACGGATCCTTGCAGCGCAGGAGATGGCTGCCTGCATGGAAGCCGACGACCGGCTGATCGATACCGCGGTGAAGGTCTCCCTTGCCCTTGGTGTGGACGGCCACCGCTCCGATTTGACACTCGTCAAGACCGCGATTGCATTCGCCGCACTGGACGGGGTGGAATGGGTTGGAAGGGAGCATGTCCTGAAGGCAGCAGGCCTCTCGCTTCCCCACCGGATGCGGCGCAGGCCGTTTGAGGAGAGCCGTGCCGATTTGGGATCGGTAAAAGCGCTTATCGCGGAGTGTTACGGCAGTCCATGAACCCCGCGTTCCCGTTCCCGGCCATTACCGGTCATGACAATGCGAAAAAAGCCATACTCTGCGCACTTGCCAGTGACGAGATCCGCACGCTTCTTATCACGGGAGAACGGGGTACGGCCAAATCGACCCTGGCACGATCCATCCGTACCCTTGTTGCAGGAAAACAGGTGCTGACCGTTCCGCAGAATATCACGTACGACCGGCTGCTCGGCACGGTCGACCTTGAGACAGCCGTCAGTTGCGGGAAGATCCGGCTGACCCCGGGCATCCTTGAGCAGGGGAACTGCCAGATCCTGTACGCGGATGACATCAACCTGATGGACGAGGGCATTGTCCAGAACCTGCTCAGTGCCGCCGAAAACGGCCGGTTCAGCCTCGAGCGCGAAGGATTCTCCCGGAGCATTGCAACCCGCTTCCTGCTCGTTGCGACCATGGATCCGGACGAAGGGGAACTCACGCCCGGCCAGATGGACCGGTTCGATCTCTGTGTCCGTCTCGATCCCATTGACGATGAAGAGAAACGGGGGGAGATCGTGCGAAGACATCTCCGGTTCAACCAGGCGCCGGACGAGTTTTCCCGCGGGTTTTCACCGGCAGCAAAAGACCTGGAGGAGAAACTGGTATCCGCACGGGAGCGCCTTCCGTACGTCAGTATTCCTGACGGCCATGCCGGTCTCATCTCCTCGCTCTGCCTCGAACTCGGGGTTGCCGGGCAGCGGGGGGACCTTGCCGTTGCACGGGCGGCAAAAGCCCTTGCAGCGCTGGACGGGCGCGACGAGGTGGTCTTTGACGATATAAAACTCGCCGCGCTCCTTGCACTCGATCACCGCAGGCGTGAGATCCCGGACAGCCCCCCGCCCCCCCTGCCGCCGCAGGATAACAAGGATCCGGACAAGGAAAATGACCAGGAACCGGAACCTCCGGATCCAGAAACTCCTCCCCGCCAGGATCCCCCGCAGCAGCCGGAGACGGCTGACCGGCCGGAACAAACCCCCCCGGCACCGCCACCACCGGCCGAACAGGTCTTTGAGATCGGCTCGACATTCGATGTCATCCGCTACCTTGATGAGAAGTCAAAGAAAGCAACCAGCCGGCAGAAGAGCGGGCGCCGTACCCGGGTTCTGAGTGTCGATTCATCCGGCCATTACCGCTCGTTCCGGCTGCCGGATAAGAACCGGAACGATATCGCGGTCGATGCAACGCTCCGGGCAGCAGCACCCTACCAGCGGATACGGGAACGAAACGGCCTTGCAATCTCGGTGAAAAAACCGGACCTCCGGGAGAAAGTGAGGGAGAAAAAAGTTGCCCATACCATCCTCTTCCTTGTCGACGCCAGCGGTTCCATGGGCGTGCGGAGACGCATGGTCGAGGTCAAGGGAGCGATCCTCTCCCTCCTCGTTGATGCATACCAGAAACGGGACCGGATCGGCCTCATGATCTTCCGGGGCACCGGTGCCCGACTGCTGCTGCCCCCCACCCGGAGTTCCGACATTGCCGCAAGAATGCTCCGGACCATCCCCACCGGGGGCATGACACCACTCACCACGGGATTATCTGAGGCCCACCAGGTCCTCACACGGGGAAAATTTGCAGGAGCAGGCGAGAACAAATCGATCGTTATCCTGACCGATGGCAGGGTAAATGTCCCGGTCAACAACGGACCGCCATACCACGAACTCTCGGATCTTGCACGGGACATTGCCGGGTGCGGTATCCGGTTCGTTGTCGTGGATACCGAATCCGGCTTCCCCCGGCTTAACCGGGCCCGGGCATTGGCCGGGGACCTTGAGGCACCCTGTCTCCGGCTCGAAGACCTCAAAAACCGGGGGCTTGCGGCATCGGTACAGGATTTTATCTATAACACCAGGTGAACATGATGGACCAGAAACCAGCACTATGGATCGCTCTCCTCCTTGCCGCAGTCGTTCTCGCCGCGATTGCAGGCGCAGGGGTAATGACATCCGGTACCAGCACGCCGGACACAACGCAGGATCCGGCCATTCCCCGGGAACCGGGGGCCGGTACGCGTGACCTCTTCCCGGACAAGGCTTATCCGGAATATGCCACAGGATATTCTGTGGAATACCACGGGACGTACAAAGTCGTCCGCATCCATGACCCGTGGGGCCGGTCGGCCGGGAACCACACGTACCTCCTTGTCCAGCGCGGCGAGGAAGTCCCCGGCGAATACCCGGGCGCCCGGGTCTTTTCGGTGCCGGTGCAATCCGTCATCACGCTCACGGTGTCGCAGGTCCCGCACCTCAGCGTGCTCAACGAGACAGGCTCCATCAAAGGCCACAACGGGCTTGCCCATATCTTCGATGAAGGATTCCGGGCCCGTGCAGATGCAGGAGAGATTGTCGAGATCGGGAGCGGCACCCTGTCGATGAACAACCCGCTCAGGACCGAGACGATGATCGAACTCGAACCCGACCTTGTCTTCTGCAGCGCAAGCGGTTTTCCCGAATACGACAACCAGCAGAAGCTCATCGAAGCCGGGCTGAAACCGGTTGTCGTTGCCGACTGGATGGAAGACGATCCGGTTGCCCGGGCGGAATGGATGAAGTTCTACGCGCTCTTCTACAACAAGGAGAAAGAAGCAAACGAGGCCTTCGCGCAGATCAATCAAAAATATTCTGCATTGCGAGACAAGGCTGCCATGGCCACCAACAGGCCGACCATCTTCACCGGCATGGAATACCAGGGCACCTGGTATGCATCGGGCGGGGACAGTTACGTTGCGCGGCTCTTCTCCGATGCCGGCGGGGACTACCTCTTTTCATCAATGCCCGGAAGCGGCGAGCTTCCGCTCGATTTCGAACGTGTCTACGAACAGGCCCATGACGCTGATTTCTACATCAATATCGGCATGGCAGGCGGGGGCGAAGACATCCTCGCCCGCGACCCGCGCTATGCAAAGTTCGATGCTATCAAAAACGGCACCATTTATCATTTCGATACCCGGACAAACGAGTACGGCTCCCTCGATTACTGGCAGTCCGGGACAGTCCACCCGGACGTCATCTTAGCCGATCTCGTGAAGATCCTGCACCCGGAACTGGTCCCGGACCATGAACTCTGGTATTACCGGCAGGTTACGGTCGGTCCGGCAGGAGGTTCTTCGTGAAACTTGAAGGATCAGAGACCGGTGACAGCATGAAGAAGTTTGTCCTTGCACTCCCCTTCATCGCCGGGGCGCTCGTCCTCTTCTTCATCCTTGACCTGATGCTGGGCTCGGTCAACATTCCCCCCGATGCGATCCTCTCCATCCTGACCGGAGGGGAGATAAAGGAGACGTGGATGCACATCTTCTGGGACTGGCGCGTGCCAAAAGCCGTAACGGCAGTCTTTGCCGGTGCGGCCCTTGCACTCTCCGGTCTCCTGATGCAGACGTTCTTCCGGAACCCCTTAGCTGACCCCTACATCCTCGGCATCAGCTCGGGTGCAAGCCTCGGTGTTGCCATCGTGATGATGTCGGCCGGCATCTGCGGGGCAGGCGCAGTCTTTGCAAGCGTAGGCCTCATGGGTGACATGAGCATCTCGGTTGCCGCCATCCTCGGTGCATTTGCGGTGCTGCTCCTCATCCTTTTGATCTCTTCGAAGATCCAGAGCAACATCACGATCCTCATCCTTGGCATCATGGTCTCGTACATCAGCGGGGCGCTCGTCACCGTCCTCCTCCAGTTCACGGACGAGACCAGCATGCACACGTACTCGCTGTGGACCTTTGGCAGTTTCACGGGGGTGACCTGGAGCCAGCTCCCGATCATGGTATTCCTTCTCGCCCTGGGTTTTATCCTCTCGTTCTGTCTCATAAAACCGCTCAACGCCCTCCTGCTTGGCGAACAGTATGCCGAGAGCATGGGAATGAACTACCGCCGGATACGGATTGTCATCATCACGACAACCGCGCTGATGGCCGGCGTGGTCACGGCCTTCTGCGGCCCTATCGGGTTCCTTGGGATCGCCATCCCCCACTTCTGCCGGTCGTTCTTTGTGACCGCGGACCACCGCGTGCTCGTCCCGGGCTGCATCCTTGCCGGCGGGATCATCGCGCTCATCACCGACATCATCTCCCATGTCCCGGGCACCGACATCGTGCTGCCGCTCAATGCCATCACAGCCCTGTTCGGTGCGCCGGTCGTCATCTGGGTTATCGTGCGGGGGACAAAGTTCGGGCGGGGGGTGACAACATGAGCGGAACAAAAATTCTTACCTGCGCCAACCTCTCCATCGGGTACCGGAGCCAGAAAGAGGTCATCAAGGAGGTCTCAAAGGGCCTTGACCTTTCCCTTTTGCGCGGCGAACTGGTCTGCCTGATCGGGCCGAACGGGAGCGGCAAGTCAACGCTCATCCGGACGCTGACCGGCATCCAGCCCGCGCTCTGCGGGGAAGTCCGGCTCCTGGACCGGAAGATCGGGGAGTTCACGCCCGAAGAGAAGGCAAAGACGTTAAGCGTTGTCCTGACGTCGCAGGTCCAGGCCGGCTTTCTGACCGCATTCGATATCGTTGCGCTCGGCCGGTTCCCGTACACGAACTGGGCCGGCCGGCTGACCGGGCCGGACCGCGAGATCGTGTACTCGGCTCTTGCGTCGGTCGGGGCAAAGGACCTTGCCGGCCGGTTCATCCACGAGATGAGCGATGGCGAACGGCAGAAGGTGATGATCGCCCGGGCCCTTGCCCAGGAACCCGAGCTGATGGTCCTTGACGAGCCTACCGCGTACCTCGACCTCCCGCACAAGATCGAGACCATGCGGATCTTACGGCAGGTTGCGCAGAAGACAAAGAAGTCGATCCTGCTCTCCACCCACGACCTCAACCTCGCCATCCGGTGCGCCGACCAGCTCTGGATCATTGACCGGAGGGGCACCATGATCTCCGGGACGCCCGAAGACCTGGTCCTCTCCGGCATCTTCGGGTCGGCGTTCGAGATCGAAGGGGTGCACTTCGACCCGGTCCGGGGGGAGTTCTCCATTCCGGTCGAGAAGCGGGGGACATTTGCACTCTCTGCCCCCGGGTCGGTTGAGCGGGTATGGACCCTGTATGCGCTGGAGCGGATCGGGTTTTTGCCGTCCGCAGGGGAGGAGGCGGATATCCATATCGCGATCAGGATGGAGCACGATTCCGTCCGGTGGCATTATGATCATCCGGAAGGGGAGATCGAGTGCAGAAGCATCCGCGAGCTCATCGATTGCATCGCGCGGCACCACACGGGAGGGGATGCCCATTAAGATTGCAGTGTATGGCAAGGGCGGGATCGGCAAGTCCACGATCTCCGCCAACCTCTCGGCAGCGCTTGCAGAAGGGGGGCACTCGGTTCTCCAGATCGGGTGCGACCCCAAGCACGATTCAACCCGCCTCCTCCTTGGAGGGAAGATTCCGCGGACGGTCCTGCAGTATATCCGCGAGACACTGCCGGAAGAGCGGCGCCCGGAGGAGATCGTGTACCGGGGGTTCGGCAACGTGGCCTGCACCGAAGCCGGTGGGCCGGAGCCCGGGGTGGGGTGTGCCGGGCGCGGGATCATCACCACGTTCGAGCTCCTCGAAGATCTCGGGATCTCGCCCGATCTCTTCGATATCACGCTTTACGATGTCCTTGGCGACGTTGTCTGCGGGGGGTTTGCCGTCCCGATCCGTGGCGAGTATGCCGATGCAGTCTATATCATCACCTCGGGAGAATACCTCTCGCTCTATGCAGCAAACAACATCCTCCGGGGAGTGAAGAATTTCACCGCAGCAAGGAACCGGGTGGCCGGCATCGTCTTCAATGCCCGCAATGTCCCGGATGAGGAGGAGCGGGTGAACCGGTTCGCCGGGGCCGTCCGCCTCCCGATCGTGGCGCGGATCCCACGGAGCGCTGCATTCGGCCGGGCCGAGAAGGAGAGCTGCACGCTCATCGAGCGGTACCCGGATACCGGTGAAGCCGGCCTCTTCCGTTCCCTTGCCGGCCACGCAAAACGGGTCATGGCACAAGAAGCCGGAACCCTGCACCCGGCCCTCCCGCTGGATGATGACGACCTTGAACGGATCGTCCTGTCAAGGAACGACCCCCGCCCGGCAAACAAATTTGTCTTTACTGACCGGAAGACCGGGGCTGACCGGAAATGTATCTCGCCATCCGTGAAGAAGAAGCGGCCTCTCTTCGGCTGTGCCTTTGGCGGGGCAGTCTCCGTGACGGCACTGGTCACCGATGCCGCAACCGTGATGCACTGCCCACGGAGCTGCTCGCTGATGATTGATGAGAAACTGGTTACCACCGCGTATCACGCGGCACTGCGGACCGGCCATGCCGCAGGGGCCGGCATTTCTGACCGGCTGGTGAATACGGACATGACTGACGAGGACTTCATCTTTGGCGGCGAGAAGAGACTGACCGCAACGCTGGAATCAGAAATTGAGAACGGGTACCGGACACTCTTTGTCGTAACTGCCTGCCCCCCCGGGCTCATCGGCGACGATATCGACAGGGTTGCCACGGCAGTTGTCGCACGTCACCCGGATGTACGGATTGTTCCCGTGAAGGTTGACGGCAACCTTGTCGGGGACGGGCTGCAGGGCCGGATGGACGCATACAAGGCAGCAGCCTCCCTGATTGCCCCTGCAACTTCCCGCACCGGAAAAAAACTGGTGAATATCATTGCAGAGAGATGGGGCTCTGCCCATGCTGAAAATGAGTTTGCAATTCTTCGGGATCTCCTCGGGCGCCTCGGAATCATGGTCAACTGCCGGTTCCTTGGCAGTACGGATACCGGTTCGATCGTGCGGTTCAACGATGCGTCATTGAACCTGCCGGCCGAGATGGACGAGACCATGGACGCGATAAAGACCATGGTTGCCCCGGTCTCGGACGTCCCGTTCCTCGACCTGCCGCTTCCGACCGGGTTTGCCCAGACAAAGGAATGGCTCATGGCGGTTGCAGAAAAATTCGGCGAGGAAGAGAAGGCCCGGCAGGTCATAGCCGCTGAAGAAGGGAAGTACCGGCAGCGGATCGGGGAACTCCGGCCGCATTTTGAAGGCAGAACGCTCCTGATCTCGACCTATCCCCGGTCCTTTGACTGGATCTGCGATCTTGCCGGTGACCTTGGCATGGAGATCAAAAAAGCCGGGATCACGTATTCCCCGTTTGCCGAAGATTTTGCATCCCGGTACGCCGGCAGGTTCGCCATTGAGAAGGATTATACCGTACAGAAGCGGTCGGAAGATATCCGTGCCATGAAGCCGGATTTACTCCTCTTCACGTACCCGGCGCTGAGATCGGACGACCAAGTAAAGAGCGCACCCATACCCTACAGTCCCGGCACCGGATTTTGTGCCGGGATCGTGCAGGCAGAACGGTGGCTCCTGCGGATCCGCCATTCCTGCACGGAAGGATGGAAGGCTGACGGGGAGGATCCTGCATGATTCCGGACCCTGACGGTTTCATCGGCACGCTGCTTGCCATCGAAGGGATCACCGATGCCCGCGCCGTCCTCAACGGCCCCAACGGGTGCCGGGGATATCCCGCGTACTTCTCGGACCGGCACTTCCCCCGGGAAGACTCCCTTGACCGGAGCACGTTCCTTGAGCTCTTCTACTTCGGCCAGCCCCGGATTCCCTGTACCTATCTCGATTGCGACGATTACGTGATGGGCGCAACAGAGAAACTCCGCGAGATCCTCCCGCTCGTTGCCGCGAAAGGCGATGCGTTCCTTGCCGTCGTGAACTCGCCGGGCGCGTCCCTGATCGGCGACGACCTCGGCCGGTTCCTCACCGGGGCAGGGCTTGACCACTGCTGCATGGCATTCCCGACCGCGGCGTATTCCCGCCCGTTTGCCGAAGGATTCGATGAGGCGGTGGCCGCTGTCCTCGCGTGGCTGAAACTCAACCGGCTCCCAAGGGCAAAAGACCGCGTCAACCTGCTCGGGCTCTCAATGTACCAGAAGCACTGGCAGGGCAACATCGCGGAACTGACCCGTCTTCTGGATCTTTTAGGGCTCTTTGTGGTTGCCGTGCCGGGCGCCGGATCCTCCGTTGCAGAGATCCGCGAGTCCACGACAGCGGCGTGCAACATCGTCGTCTTCCCCGAGTACGCAACAAAGACGGCAGCGTTCTACGGGCAGGAGTTCGGCATCCCGTCCGTGGTCTCCCCGGATGGTGCGCCGGTCGGGTTTGCTGCAACGGAGTCGTGGATACGGGCGGTTGCAGGCGCCACCGGCCGCGACCCGGCACCGGCGCTTGCGGAGATCAGGAAGCAGCGGACGCACGCATACCACCAGATCGCCCGGCACCACCACGAGGCGGGATACCCGAAAGGGGCCACGTTTGCCGTCAGCGGCGATGCATCGTTTGTCCTTCCCCTGACCGTGTGGCTGCACGACTACCTCGGGATGGTGCCGGTTGCGGTCAGCTGCAGGGACGGCGGGGCCATGGATGCTGTGGGACGGCTGAAGGAGTTCCTTTCCGAAAACAATCTCTCTGATGCATATGGAAAAGACCCGGCAGGAACGCGGCCGGACATCTTCTTTGGCAACGAACTGACCGGCATGGACCTTTACCTTGCCGGCCGGTGCAGGTATTCAGTCGGGCTCTTCAACCGCGTGACAAGCGAGCCGGAATTTGTGCAGAAGGCACTCCTTGGCGGGACGGGGGCACTTGTGATCCTTGAGACGATTTTTCATGCCGTGAGACGGTTCCCGGAGGTATGATTTTTTTATCCTCCTCCATTTTTTTAATAGGAATTGGTTGCGAAACCGTACCTGAATTATCCCAACCCCGTTTACGCGAGATTTTATCACCTCCTGGCAGAATAAAGCATGCCTGAGGTGTTCATGTATGGAATGCGCACGACCAGCAAAACTGACCAAGACAACCGTAAAGGAAGTCCAGGAACTTGAGGAGAAACTCGGCGTCACCCTTGTCGCGTACGAGAAGCTCCCGTCCTACAAGAAGCTGACCGCAGCCGGGGTTGCCAGACTCAAAGCAGCCGAGAAAGAGACCGGTGCGATCCTCGTTGCCTACGAGGCGTGAGCTGGCAGCAGGCAAAATATTCTCTGGCCGGAAAATTAGTTCCATTACTTCCGGCCATGGTCCCGGAAGGGAGACCGGATCACGGCCGGGGGGACGCGGCACCCGCTTTCTTTTATCAGTGTGCGGATCTCCCGGCAGGGAAATCCTTCACGCTCGTACGCCCGGTATCCCCCGGCCCCCGGATCCAAAACCCCCCCTCCTTTCGATCCTGTCCTCCTGCAGGGCTTTTCCGGGCTTTTTCCATCCAATTAGCTCTATTAGCGTTTTTTGGAATATCCGACGGGAGAATTCCAATCCGGGCATTTTACGAGGGATAATCCGGGCTTATTGTACCGTTTTTTGCTGAATAAGGTACTTGTTCGGGCCCTGGAAAAAAGGGCCCGAAAAAAGTCTGCTATACGGGCTCCGATTGGCGAACGGAGGTCATTTTGGGAGGTCGGATTCCGGTAAGGGGGACTCTTTTCCGGACGGTTTTCTCCGACGGAGAGTCTTTACGGGAGAGGGGAGATGGGGAGGGACGGGAGACTCCGACTGAATGCATCAACGTTTTTCGAAGAGGATCTCACCATAGGAAATTTCCGGGAGGGGGCCTGTCAGAACAGGTAAGAGCCCGCCCGTGGATCCATCCGCTGGCACAGGGACCTGCCCCTTCTTTTCCGGGGCCGGCGCCGTCCCGTGGCCCGGCTCTCTCCGCCACCTCCATCACGGTCCCGTCCCGGTCCAGTTCAACAAGCCCGGTCTATTTTTTACGCGGAAAAACCGGAACGACCCGCGGGGGAGGTACCCCCAAAGCTCGCGGGAGATCAAGGGACCAATGAGTGGGATACCGGATAAGGTCGCGTAAGACCGCTGCTTCCGGAAAAGAACGGAATTTTCACCGGGCAGTTCCAGATTTTTTTGGGTATAGTGACATTTCAGCGACGAAATTATCGTTTTGATGTTGCCCCCCTTGCGCCAGCCCGCCCCCCTGGTGCGGGGGCGCATGCGATAACTCCGCATTACCTGGACGTCTGATCCTAAAATGTCGTGTTATTGTAACCGGGGCGCCACGAACGTGCGGGGCGAAGCCTCTGGAGCGTTGGTTTGCCAAATGTATGGGAACACTTTTTTCTATCAAAGTACTGGAACAAAGTTTTGACCCTCATTCAGATCCTGATTTCGATTTCGGGTTGGTGGTAAAAATGACACTATACCCTTTTTTTATTTCCCAAAAAAATCCACATGTGGCGGCCCGGCCGGTCTTCAGGCTGGAATATAAAATTCCAGCAGGACCATTATGTTATGCCCGACAACGAATGCATACCAGCAGATGATAACGCCAAGCATCAGGAGCCCGAAGCGGGGTACCCTGTGGTCGGCAACCGCAGCGGTGCCGGCAACGAACGCGACAACGCACCACTTGAGGAACATGTGGAGGAGGGGCATCGTGACAACCGGCACCATCACCGGGTTCATCTCGTACCCGCCATGCGAGAGGATCGCGGATGTTGTGAGGACATCGAGAAAGCAGAGCGCGAAGAGAACGAGCGTGGCGATTCCGGAGGGCGTGCCCATGTCCGAGCGGAGGATCTCCGCTGCTGCAACGGTAATCGCAGATGTTTCCGTTGCCTGATGTTCCATGGTTGTGGATGTCCTGCCGGCAGGTTGTTGATCGGGAATATCCTCCTGATTGGTAAAAAATGTTTCAGGTGCGGGATGGTGGCAACCGGAAGAATCACGGAAAAAACGTGAACTGTGCCAGGCCGAATGAGAGCAGAGCCATAGAGCCGGATATTTTGAGAAGATTCATTACGGTAAATGCCTGCACGAGAACCACAACGGTGGAGATCCCGGTCAGCCAAACATATCCGGGAAAAGAATTGGAAATTGAGGGAACAACAACCGCTTACACCGTCACCTTCCGGAACACGTACCCCGCCATCACCACGACAACGGCCGTGAATACAAAGAGCAGCAGGATCGGCACAACCGGGACGCCCCCCGCGCCAACATCCCGGATTGCATCGATCGCAAAACTGAGCGGGTTCACACGGGCGATTGTTGCAAGCCAGCCGGGCATGGCATCGTAGGGCATCAGGGCGCTTGAGGTAAAAAAGAGCGGCATCGTGACCATGGCCGTGAACGCGGCAAACGAGTCGTGGTCGTCAAGGTACAGCGCCACGGTTGTCGAGAACGCGGAGATGAAGACCCCGAAGAGGAAGAGGATGAGGTACACAAGGCCGTACTGGAGCGGGTTCATCATCGTTGCCCCGATCAGCACCGCGAGAACGATGATGATCGTTGCCTGGATGAGGCCCCGTACCGAGATGAAGAGGATCTTGGAGACAAGAATACTCTCGCGGGGCACCGGCATGGCAAGGAACTTGTTCAAAAAACCGAGGATCTTGTCAAACATCAAAAGCGAACCGCTCGATATCCCTGCAGTGAGGATGGTCATGACAAGAATGCCGGGCGTGATGAAGTCAAGGTAATTGCCCGTGAACGTGACGGGCAGGGCAAGGCCGACAAAGAGGAGCCATGCAGCCGGGAGGACAAGGGCCGAGATGACCCCGACGCGGTAGCGGATCCACCGGATAAAGTCCCGGTACATGTAGGTTGCAACGCCTTTCATGGTCAGTTCCTCCGGTGCAGCATCATCCGGAACTTCCATTCCTCAAAGCCTTTGGGCTCTTCCTGTTTTCCCACGGATTGCAAAAAGACGTCGTCAAGCGAGGGCTCGCGGAGCGACATTGCCTTTACGCAATTGCCGGCCTGTTTCAGTGCATCGGCAAGGAGCGGGAGCGCCTCGCGGCCATTTCCGGCAGTAAAGGAGACCGTCCCCTCCGATTCCCCCACAAAAACTGCCCCTTCGAGCATGACCGGATGGTATTCCCCCTCCAGGGTCACGGTCACAACATCTTTCATCAGCCGGGACTTCAGCTCCTGCGGTGTCCCCATCGCGGCAACCTTCCCGTGGCTGATGATGCCGACACGGTCGCAGTACTGGTCGGCCTCGTCCATGTAATGCGTGGTCATGAAGATGGTCATCCCCTTCTTTGTCATCTTCCGGATATGGTTCCAGATGCTCCTCCTTGCCGCGACATCGAGACCGATCGTGGGCTCGTCAAGGAAGACGACCTCCGGCTCATGCACGAGCGCCTCGGCAAGTTCGAGCCTCCGGCGCATCCCGCCCGAGTAGGTCTTTGCAAGATCGTCGGCCCGGTCGGAGAGTTCCATGACCGCGAGGAGCTCGTCCACCTTGTCCTTCGGGTCCGAAATCCCGTAGAGACGGGCAAAGACGAGCATGTTCTCCCGGCCGGTCAGGTTGGTGTCGACTGCCATGTCCTGCGGTACGTAGCTGATGCAGTCCCGGACCTTTTCCGGGGCGAGCAGGGTATCGTGGCCGCAGATGCTCGCCGAACCTTTGGTCTGGGCGAGCAGGGTCGTGAGCATCAGCACGGTTGTGGTCTTGCCCGATCCGTTCGGGCCAAGAAGCCCGAAGATCTCCTTCTCAATGGAGAGGTCAAGGCTGTCAACAGCACAGAGGTTGCCGAATTTTTTCGTCAGACCTTCGGTCAGGATGGCAGTCATACCATACACGCCCCCGGATCTTCTGTTCTTCTCTTTTTCTGCCAGTCGTGTACGCCACGTACCACAACCTGCCGTGCAGGGCGACGGATGGTCTCTTCAATCAGGTATACCTGTTTACTCATGCTGCTCCTCTCCTGTCCTCTCATAATAGTCCTCGCTCTCAAGGTAAATCTCCTGCAATTTTTGTATGGTCTCGTCATCGGTGTCCCAGAACCCGCGCTCGTTTGCCTCGAGGAGCCGGCCGGCCATGCTGTGGAGGGCATACGGGTTGTTCTCCTCGATCCACTGCCGGTTCTCCTCGTCAAAGAGGAAATGTTCTGCACAGGCCTGGTACTCCCAGTCGTCGATGGCATCGGACGTGACGTCCCAGCCGAAGGTGTACTCGATGGTGTTCATGATCTCCTGCACGCCGCGGAAACCATGGGGTTTGAGCCCCTCGATCCAGCGGGGGTTGAGGATCCGACTGCGGAACACGAACCGGACCTCCTCGTCAAGGAGGCGCGTTTTGATGTTCTTTGGGTCCGATGCCTCCCCGATGACACAGACCGGGTCCTTGTCGCCGTACGCCTTGACGCACGCGTTCATCCCGCCGAGGATCTGGTAGTCGTCGTCAACATCCAGGATATCGAACTCGCGCGATACCCGGTTCTTGACCGTCGCGTCCAGCCGTCCGAACTGCTCGCGGAAGAGTTCTGCAACTTTCTCGCCGCGGTGTTTCCTGCCGTAGGCATGGGCACCCCATGTCGTGTATACATCGGCTAAGTCTTTGCGGTCCTTCCATGCCGAGGCATGCACGACCTCGCCCACCCCGCAGCCGTGGTTGCCGGGCGGGTCGCCGAAGATCCTGATGAGCGCCTGGTCGCGTGCCTCGTGCTCGGGCATCCCGGCTTTCATCTTTTCCAGAAGGTCCTGTTTTAAGTGTGCTGCAAGGTAGTTGACATCACCGGATTCGTCAAGGGTCGCGATCATCTCCACGCCCTCGTCGATCATGTGGACAAGGCCCGGGAAGGTGTCGCGGAAGAGGCCGCTGATCCGGAGGGTCACGTCAATCCGCGGCCGCCCGAGTTCCTGTGCGGGGATGACTTCAAGGCCGGTCACGGCCCCGCCACGGTCCGACCAGACGGGCTTAAGGCCCATGAGCCAGAGGAGGTATGCGATGTCGTCCCCGCCGGTCCGCATGGTGTCGGTCGCCCAGACAACGATGCCGACCCGCTGCGGGTGTTCGCCCTTCTCTTTGATGTACCGTTCCACCATCTGGTCAGCGAGCGTTTTGCCGGTCTTCCACGCGGCCCGCGTGGGGACAGATGCCGGGTCGATGGAGTAGGCGTTCCTGCCGGTCGGGAGGAGATGGGCATTGCCCCGCGTTGGGTCACCGGAGGGGCCGGGCGGGATGTACCCGCCGGCAAGGCCCCGCATCATGTTCGCGATCTCATCGGTTGTCAGGTCGAGCCGGCCCCGGAGATCATCGCAGATGAATGTGGCGCAGGTCTCAAGATCCGGTGCGGCAGTGCCGTACTCTTCCCGGATTTCTGCCAGCGTTGTTTCACGGTCATACCCGCCCCCGGCCATTATTTCGATAAGGTTCCGGCTCCGTTCATCGATCCGGTCGATGAGGGCACCATATGTCATATTGTGGTGCGTGGAAAATTCCGAGGGATTGTCCATGAGTTCCCGGAGGGACAGTCCCCTCGCAGCGGCAATGCTCTCGCGGAGCGACGGAACTTTCCCGTTCTCCAGCCGGGTCAGTGCATAGATCATCTCGGTGAACCGTTCATTTTGGGGCGGCGTGCCGAAGATGTGGAGCCCGTCCTTGATGATGGCGTCCCGTACCTCGCAGATATAGTCGTAGAGTCGCTCTGCATTCTCCGCAATTTCGCTGCTTCCGGCACCCTCCGGAAGGCCCAGGTCATTGGTGAGGTTGCGGGCGATCACGATATCGTGGATCTCTTCGGCAAGTTCTCCTGCTTTCTGCTTCTCTCCCCCGCGCTTTGCCCGGAGGAATTCCTGCAGCACGCTGTCGAGCTGCGCAAGGTCGCCGTAGCCTTCCGCCCGCATCATCGCAGGGGGCAGGTGGTCGAGCACGGCAGCCCAGCTCCGCCGTTTCACCTCAACCATCTCACCGGGGTCATTGATGATGTAGGGAGAGACATGGGGCATGTCTTCGAAGACCAGGTCCGGGTAGCACTCCTCGGACATCGCATTGCCCTTGCCCGGCAGCCATTCGAGAGTGCCGTGCGTTCCCATGTGGACGACAACCTGCGCCCCGAACACGTTCTTCATCCACCGGTAATACGCGACATAATGGTGGGGCATGACCATGTCCGTTGAGTGGATCAGGGACTCAACCTTCTCAAAGAGCCCCCGGGGCGGCTGGATGCCAATGAAGATGTTGCCGTTGACAAGGCCGGGGATGCAAAGTTCGCCGCCGGTCTCAAAGAGCGTGCCGGGCGCCTCGCCCCAGTCTTCTGTGATCTTGTTCCGGTTCTTTTCGGGTAACCGGGAGAACCACTGCCGGTACAGGTCGGCGCTGACCGTCCCTGCCGCCCGCTCCTTCATCTGCTCATCCGATATATACCGCGTGTCGTTTGTCAGCCCCGCGATCATCTCATGGATGAGGTCGTTACCGGTCTGTGGGATGTGGTCCACGACATACCCCTCATCGCGAAGCCGGTGCAGGATGTCGATGACGCTCTTTGGAGTGTCGAGACCCCCGGCATCGCCAAGTGCTTCGATCTCCCCGGTATACTGGTACAGCAGGATCGCGACCTTCCGCTTTTCCACCGGCGTCCTTCTCAGCTCCGCCCAGCGCAGGGCCATGTCAGCGATCCGCCCGGGCCTGCCGGGGATGGGGAGCGCCGCCTGCCTTCGCCCGTTGTGTTCGCCGGTAGTCGAGAGCGGGATGGCGATGACCTGTGCATCGAACTCGGGCCAGATGACCATCGATGATATTTCCATGGCCGAGAGACCTGCTTCATCATTGTACCACGCATCGTACGACCGTATCATGGACATGGTCTGGAGCACGGGGACATTGAGGGCATCAAAGAAGTTATGGACCGGTTCGGTCTTTGTGCCATCATTGGGATCGGAGAGCGAGATCTGGGAGAAGCCCATCGTGGCGATGAGGACATCGATGATCGGCCGGCCGTTCACCATAAGGCGCTCTTCGATAAACTTCCTGATGCCGATGGACCCGGTGACCGGGTTCGGGCTCGTGACAAGGAAAAATGCAAGGGCGTTCATGCCCCGCGCTTCGATCTCCGCGATGAGCGCGTTTATCGCAAGCAGGTTTTCCCGGACATAATAATACTGGTGGATGAGGATCCCGGCTGTGGGCTTGTCGGGATCCATCCTTTTTTGGTGGGAGGCAGGGTCATGAATGCCGGGCAGCGAGGGGTGGTAGAACCCTTCGGTTGGCGGGTACTGCAGGGGCGGTACTTCGACTGCTGCTCCGCCGATGGTCCTGCATGCCCAGAGAACAAGACTTCTCGTGTTCTGCTTCCCGCCCAGCTCGACACAGGCATGGACGAAGTCGTAGTCGTCATCGGGAAAGGAGAAGAGGCTGCGGAAGTCCTTCATCTCCTCAGGAACAGAACTGCCGACAAACGCCGGGATCCGGTACTCTTTTGCCGCAGCGATGAGCCGGTCGTACTTTTTAAAATACGTGGCGCTGCCGTGGTTGCTGACGAGCAGCAGGTCGCACGTCTTCACGTGCCCGAGCAGTTCTGCAAACTTCTTCTCTTCACCATCCAGCTGCTCCGATGCGGCTTGGGCAACCTCAACCGGCATACCGGTACCCGTGCACTCCTGCGCTGCCGAAAAAAGCCACGGGTTCTCCCCGGTGCCGGCACCAACATACACGATCTTCAATCAAACTCCCCCGCAAATGCCATGCCGTTATGGTGGGATCTTATCCCATATAACCATACTTTTTTTGTCTTAACGCAAATGCAATTGCGTAAATAGATCTGCAACGATACCGTTACTACGCTTATGAGAATTACCGCTGTACTCTGTCCCGTCCTTGTTCTTGCCATTGTTCTCGTCATTGCTCTTGCCATCGCCGGCATCCTGGCAACCGGCGTCCCGCAGCCGGCAGCGCAGAAGAGCGGGCCCGTTCACGTGAAGATCCTTGCGATCAATGATTTTCACGGCCACCTCTTTGATGGACAGGAGCTGAATGGCCGTGCAGCCGGCAGCGCACCGGTCCTTGCAGCGCAGCTGAAATCCGCGATGCAAAAGTCCGCAGCTCCGACAACCATCCTTGCGCTTTCGGGCGACACGATCGGCGCATCACCGCGGAACACGTCGCTTCTGATGGATGAACCCTCCGTCCTCTTCTTCAACCAGTTCGCGAACGCTGACTGCAGGGCAGATGGCACGGCAGGGCAGGGCCGGTGCAACGTGATCGCGATCCCCGGTAACCACGAGTTCAACCGGGGGACGGACGAGCTGCTACGGCTGACGTATGGAGGGAACGGGGACACGGCCATTCCCCGTATTGCCGACCCGTACCCGGGATCGCTGGCCGACACCATCTGCGCCAATGTTGTCTGGAAGGAGAACAAAAATCCCATCCTGCCCCCGTACACCATCCGTGACGTGGAGGGAGTACCCGTTGCATTCATCGGGGCGGTGACGCTGGAGACGCCCGTCCTTGAACTGCCCGTGAACATTGAGAGCGTGGAATTCCACAACGAGTCGGAATCGATCAACCGGTATGTCACCCTCCTGAAGGCGCAGGGGATCCATGCGTTCGTCATCCTGCTGCACGAAGGCGCGGACCAGGAAGAATCATACGAAGGACCGACCCGGCTGGGGGGGAATGTCACGGGGCCGGCTGTCCCGATCATTGCCCGGCTGGACCCGGACGTTGACGTTGTCCTTGCCGGGCACTGGCACCGGTTCACCAACGCGTACGTCAAAAATGCGGGAGGAAACGATGTGCTCATCACGCAGGCCGATGCGTATGGCATGGCATACGCTGATGTGGATATCCGGATTGACCGTGCCTCCGGTGATATTGTTGAAAAGTCCGCGGTCATCGTCCCGGTCTATGCAGACGACCCGGTCAATACCGGACCGGACCCGGCTGCTTCTGCGCTGGTTGCCGATGTCCGGGAAGCAGTCAGCAGGATGGAAGACGATGTCATCGCGGTCGCTGCAACGGCAATTACCCGCGCTGAGCGCCCGTGCGGCGGTTCTGCGCTCGGGGAGCTGGTTGCAGACTCCCAGCGGGCGGCGACGGGGGCCGATGCTGCGTTCGTGACAACGGGAGAATCTGCGGGCTCGCTCCATGCCGACATCGACGAGGGGGAGATTACGTGGGCAGACCTTGAGATGGTGCTCCCTTCCGATGCATCCATGGCGGCTGAATACGGGGGATGGTACAGCCGGCCGCATGTCGCAACCCGAAAACTCACTGGCGACCAGATCAAAAATATTCTCGAACGGCAGTGGGAGGAGCCGGCACCGTGTGAGAATCTCTCGGTATCCGGCATTGAATATACCTGTGACCTCTCCCGGCCGGCCGGGGACCGGGTTACGGAAATCCGGATTGATGAAGAACCAGTGATGGCCGGCAGGAACTATACCGCGGCCATGAACTATTACATGGCATACGGGATGGGTGGAAACTACTCGCCTTCGTGGGATTGGGGCGATGAGGTAGTCATCGGCCCGGCGGATATCGATGCGCTCGCGGGGTATATCCGGTCGCGCCCGGAGAAGTGGACACGGTGAGCCGGGTGAGATCCGGTTGTTCCTTTTGGATGAGGCATACGGGCCGGGCTGGCTGCGAGTTGTTGATAGTGATGGGCAAGGGGTCCGGCAGGAAGCCGGACGGTTTGTGGCAATCCTGCACTACCGGCACAATAGATAAAGCCCCTTATTGGACTGCCATCGTATCCCATTAACAATCGGGACGCACGGGCAAAAGGACAGACTGGCAAATGGAGAACAACCAGTATCGCAGATGCGGGGGCGGGGGTCACTTTACAGTAATTTCAACGGGATCGTAAATACATGCGTGCCCTGCGACAGTCCGCTGCCAGCAACCCGTCGTGAGTCCAAAGGATCCCCTCGGCCCAGGGTAGGAAGAGAGCCATTCGCGGAGATTGGGAGAGATTGTCGTTCTTCCCGGTAAAACCTGACAGAAAAAGTTTCCAATATTGCCGGTTATCCAAATAATTCCTGGACTGCGTGGTGCGAAAAAAAGCTGGATTGGGGCAGGTTGATTTTACCTCCGGATGGTATTACCTGATTACTACATTCCCGCTTGCAATGGGCTTGCTGGTTGCACGGTCAACGATCGTCCAGCCCACCTTGGTTCCAAACTGCACCCCGAGACCGCCCTCGGTACCTGCAGGGCGCCATACAAGGTATTTTCCCCCGCTGGATGCCCCCGGCGATTCACTGCTGTCATAGTGGCCGTCAGCAAAAAGCATGAACTTGTCACCAGGTGCAATGTTCTTATCCCCTTTTGAGCCTCCAACTTTCAGGAAATATCCGCCGTCCGTGATGCCAGAAGGCAGAACAAGCCATTCGCCGCTGCCCGCCACGGAGGGGTCATTCAGCTTGTCAGCGGAGGTGATAGTATATTTCGTGCCGGTATCGAAGATAACGGCAATATCGGATAACCGGAAGATGTCGCCCCCGGCGTGCTCGAACTCAATGCCGTTCGCTGCGGTGAAACCGGTCGGGTAATCTGCTGTATATCCATTCGTTTTATCTTCATCCGCAAAGGCCTGGATGACCGGTTCTGCTTTCAGGGTTACCTGCGGAGCACTCTGCTGGCTGCTCCCGAATCCGCCGGCAAACGCACTCACAACCGCCGCGATGATGATCGTCACCACGAGCATCAGCATAACGCCGACAACGGGTGACACTGCGTCGCTTGTCATCCGCTTCATGATACAATGACCTCCTTGTCAAAGATATACTTGCCACTCGGGATGTGCAGGATCTTCACCTCAACAACACTGCCGGCTCCGAAGTCAGATACACCAATGGCGGGGGGATCGCCACCATCGGATATCCCGAGAAGGTCTGCAGTTCCTGCATTCCCGTTGGTAACCAGGACATCCCCGACATTCCAGGTATAATTCCCGAAATCACAGTGGATGTTTTTACCCCCCTCCGTCCATGAGGGATTATCAGCGGCAGTATAGCTACCGGCATACCCGTATCTCATGTCACTGAGGAACGGGACTCTTCCATACGAATGGATATCGCTGCCTATGCCGCAATATTCTGTATATCCCCATTCACAATACTGGGTATAATTCAACGTGCCGTAAATATCGGTAGGTTCGCTTGAAGCGGTCTGTTCGTGCTTGTACACAGTTCCGTCGCTGCTGGTATAATACGTGATGATGGCAAGATCCTTTGTCTGGAGGGGGTTTCCGCTCAGGAGCTCGAACTTGACATTCGCCTCGTCGGACATGCTGCCACCGGCCATCGAAATCTTTACATCGATTGCTGCCTGTGGCGTCTCTTTTGCGCCAGTTGACAGTCCCCCCGCAAACGCGCTCACAACCGCTGCAATAATGATTACAACAACCAGCATCAGCATCACACCTACAACAGGTGATACACCTGATTCCGGATCCTGGTAAATTTTTTCCGTCATATGCTTCCTCGCAAATCTATCGTCATGGTAAATCAATTCCGGTATACCGGGAACTATCCGGCCACTCTGCAATTGATACAATTTAACTTGTTTTAAAACTATTTTAATTGATCAAGACAAGATTCAATTTCGTAATACCAGATAATACGAATTTTCAAAAATTCTGAATTGATGCCCGGATATCCACAACCGCGCAGACCACCTTCACGATGGAATCATCGTCAACCGCACCGAGCGCACGCCCCGTTTTCCAACCAGTGCCCTCTCAAGCGACCGGATCCGGGAAGTATCGCCACGGACAAGGATGATCTCGACCGCAAGCTCCCCTTCCATCTGCGCACTGAACGATGTGTGAATGATCTCGTGATACTCTTTGTTCACGTTCAGAAGTGCAGGCCGGACTCCGCGGAAATCCTTCTCGAAAAGAACGGTTATGATCCCCTGCTGGAGGGGCTGATCTTCCTGGACCGCCGGGTATGCCTGTACCATAGTCATAATCCGATCACCGGATGTGCCATACACCAATATTGCTGCGGAGCAACCGGTCCTGGAACGTAAGACCGGGCACAGGGGCATCCGGGGTTTTTCTGCAATGCGATGGGGAGTACTGATTCCATCCAGGTTGCTCTGAACCTGACCGTGTGAGTTCTGTCAGCAGCGGACGGTGCAACGATGTCCCGAGAGTCATAGGCATCCTCATGAGATTTGTGTGTTCCAGATATTTAAATTATACAATTTTGTTTGTCTTAAAGCAATACTACTTGTTGAAGAAGACCACTGGCCGCTATCGGCCGTTGAAACCGGTGATGCAAAAAAGAAGGGGCAGTCCGGCTATTCGGCCGGTTCAGCACTCTCGTACACGCGGGTAAGATACCGTGACTGGAAGACACTTATGGGAGGAGAAATGATCAGCATGAGAAGGATAAGGAGCCCGGCGATGGCGAACAAGAGTTCGATCCGTCCCCCGAAAAAAACATAGAGTGCCGCGCCGCTGATAATAATCGTACCGAATACGAGCAGGAATATGGGAACCCCAATGACCAGCGCAACGATAACGAGCGCGAGAAGATAGTTGATCCAGCCAATCTTTTGTATCGTCGCGATGATTGCACCAAGATCGAATGCCCGGGCAATACTCCCCGTGCGGGCGAAGCGGATGTACGCTATTGGGGTAATGATGGCAACGGCAATTTCGACAATATACAACAGGAGCAGGAGTGCCATATTTGGATCTTGTTCGAATGCCCCAAAATTTCCGGCTGCCGCTGCAAGGAACATGCTCCCGTAAATAAGTCCCCAGACGATGAGGACCGGAATGGCATAGATAAGCCCTACGATCAACAGTTTGATCCCGTCGATGAAGAGCGTGCCCCACCGGTCAACGTCCGGTGCCGCATCCGTTCCCCGGAAAATCCGGACGGTATACCCGTTCATGGGGATGCCCAGGCAGATGACGGCGAGGATGAGCGCCGCCCAGTGTTTCATATTCAGTACCACACCCTCCCATGTGTAGGAGAGGGCATCTTTCAGGAGATCATAAAAGTCCATTGGTCACCAGATTGTCGGATAATTTTTATCTTTTTTTGTCCCGGGAACTGAAAAGTAAAACCGGGTAATCTCGTGCATGAATGATACGGGAAAAAATGAGGGGCCGATTTTGGTTCTTTAGTCTTCTATTGCAATCGTTGTCAGTTTGACCGACTCGACACCCTTGTGGGCCATCAGTTTCTCCGCAAGTTCCTTGAGTTGTGAACCGTCCCCATGGACAAGGATGACCTCAAGGCAGCGCTCATGCGTGACATGGGAGTGGAGGGATGCCTTGATGATATCGTGATAATCATGCTCGATCTCGGTTATCGCCTGGAGGAGGTTGCGCTGCTCGTGGTCGTACACCATCGTGATGACCCCCTCGCGTTCGCCTTTGACATCCGACATCCACTTGTAGTACGTGATGTAGGTGCGGATTGCGTCGCGGATGCCCTCCGAGCGCGACGAGTAGCCGCGGAAATTGAGGATTTCATCGAAACGGTCAAGCAGGTTCTTCGGGAGGGAGATCCCGATCCGTGAGAGGTCGTCATCCATTACCATTCGTTCACCAGTGATGAGAATATCGTAGCTGGTAGGTTTTAAAGTTTTTGAAAAATGAGGGGATTGGGTTGTACTTGGTGATACGGGATCGGGATCCCTGCCCGGTTTTTCCCCATTATCTGGATTGCGCGGTTCCTAGAGGTAAAGCGATCCCATCGATACCGTCTTGGAACTCCGGGTATCGATGACCATCCAGGTGACCTCCTGCTCTTCTTCAAGCTCGAGGTTCCCGAACCGGATCCCCGAACGTCCCGAGGACAGGCTCTCGCCTTGGATGAAGAACGTGTCACCGGCCTTGATAGTCGTCCCGTTCAGATCCCCGACCTGTCGGAATTTTTTGCAGTTCTCCCCAACATCAGCCGGAGAGAGGGTTGCCTTCTGTTCGCCGATAATGAATGCCACCCGGGTGTTGTGGAGCGAAAGCGGATCTCCCCCGGCATGGTCGAAGTAGATCGCGTTCTCGTCTAGGTTGACCCGAACCTTGAAACTGGTCTGGGGCACCTTCTCGCCCGTGTCGCTGAACCCGCCGGCAAACGCGCTGACAACCGCGGCGATCATGACCGTGACAGCAAGCATCAGCATCACCCCGACAACGGGTGAAACCGCGTCATCTGCACGATTGTTCCGGATCAAACGATCACCACATCCTTGTCATAAATGATCTGGCCGCTGGGCGTGTGGATGATCTTGACGGAAACCACCGATCCTGCCGGAAAATCGCCGGGAAAATTCACGTCCGGGAAGAGGTACTCCATGCTGGGATTGTTCGTGGGACCGTCCCTGCAGAGCTGGGCGGGCGTGGCAAGGATGTCACCGGGGTGAAGTGTTGCCGATGCATTCCCAAACCAGCTGGCGTGCCCACCGGCAGAGTCCTGGATTATTCCGCTACCAAAACGGTTCTCATCGTAGATGAAAAAAACCCCGCAGTACCTGTCGGCAGTGAAACCAGGATCAGAAGAGCAACTTTCGTTTCCTTTGACTGCCACCTGCCCGCTCAGGCTTCCTTTGACAAGTGTACCCGTGGCGGGGATGCGGTAATAGGTAATGATCTGGAGGTCTTTTGTCTGGAGAATGTTCCCGCTGATGTGCTTAATCGTCATCGATGGAATGGAATAGTCGCCATTTTCCCCGAAATAATTCTTTGCCGCATAGATGCTGACGTCGAGAAGGGCGCTCGGCGCTTTTTTTTCCGATTCTGACAATCCTCCGGCCGCCGCACTGACAATGGCAGCAATCATTACCGTGATGGCAAGCATCAGCATGACCCCGACCACCGGAGAGACTGCAGACTCTGTCCTCATCATTTCCCAAAAAACCCCCCGCTTCATAAAAATGTTGGTGCCCATGTGATTAATACTTTTATTATTTTTCGTAATACCAAGAATGTTATCAAGTGTTTTTGTTTTAGAACAATAAATATTTATTTCTTCGTCTCTTATTCAGGAAACAACATTTTCCGGTTTGGGATGAGTAGCACAATAAGAAAAATTTTTATTACTCTGTGTTGAAATTAACGAAAGCAGATTAAAGGATTCCATCCCGTGTGGCGGATTGCAGCACGGCACGGGAATGCGTTGGATGCCGGTACACCGGCCAGGAAAAACGATAAGGACTGGTAAATATTTCAAAAAACCCACGCGAATCGGGCGCATCGGAAGTTGTCGGTGAGATGCTGATGATCGGTCTTGCCATCATTTTGATATCGGTATTTGCTTCCGTAATGGGGAACTTCCTGCCAGGAGCCCACGATCCCAGCATTACCATTATTGTAACCAACGACAGCCCGCACCAGATAACCCTCTGGCATAAAGGGGGGGACTGGGTACGGGCTGAAGACCTCAAAATAATTTTCGGTGACGACGATAACCGGGAAAATTTTATCTATAACAGGACGTACACCAACCCAAAACGGCATTTCCAGATTGCCCCAAAAAAAGAGACGTTCGATCTCGGCAGCAACATCACCATCACAACAAAAAGGGAGATTACCCGAAATGATACGGTCAGCATGGTCACCTCCCATGCGAGCATCTTCTCTGGAAAGGTGTTGCCATGAACGATGATGCCGTCGCCCCGGTAGTCGCGGCCATGCTCGTGCTTGCCGTAATCGTCACGGCATTCTCGGCATGGAACGCGATTCTGCTGCCATCGTTAAAGGAGCAGTCCGAGATGGTGCAGGACCGTGAAGTGCAGCAGGCATTCAGCCGGTTTTCGTCAGATATCGTTGATGCTGTATCGCTCCGGCGCGATCTCACCTTCAGCGAGCCCCTCCCGCTTGGCGGGGGCGGGATACTTTTCAGCCCTCTTACCTCTTCAGGCACATTACGGGTTGAAGGAGAACCAGTCCCGCTTTACAGGATCCTGATAACGGAGGGAGCTACCCCGGAGCGCATCGCGGAAGGGAGAATGATCCGGTTCTCGTACCAGCCGGTGGGCGACTTCTGGCTGGATCAGGGGTATACCTGGCAGTATGGTTTTGTGAATGTTACGAAGGGAAGTTCAAGGACGGGGACGGGCATCCCGATGATCACAACCCCGCTCGCGTTTGCGTCCATGGATGATGTTTATCGCAAAAAATCGATCCAGGACTTTGCCAATTCCCTTGTTGTAGTTGAAGCCGAACCGTGGTACAACTCCACGGGCAACTGTTCGCGCATCACGATCACATCGGTGACGTTCAACCGCGAACCCGGATCCTCGTACCTCAGCAGCAACGGGATCGGGATCCTAGAACTTACTGCAGAAAGTACATCCCCTTCGGTCTTTGGTGTTGAAGGAATATCGAGCCCGGATTCTCTGGCGATCCGGGTAAACCGTTCAGAAAATAAACCGTTCTCGCTTGGACTCTATGAACGTGTCAACGAAAGTTTTTCTGAGATTGCCGCAACGTACCGGTATAATATCGCTCATTCATTCCAGGAAGCACCGTTCCCGGCATACTATAACGA
>DANA01000091.1 GCA_002508495.1 Methanoregula sp. UBA276 | reverse complement strand
CCGGCGTCCAGAACGCGGACTTCTCTAAGGAGGGGCTCCTGTACGCGGACCCGGATGTCATCTTCATCGATGCCGGGACACTGGGCGTGACCGCGGAGATCGGCGGTTTCGAGGAGATAAAAAGTCCGGTTTATGCCGGCATGAAAGCGGTCCGGAACGGTGACGTCTACGCAACGCTTCCCTACACCGGGCGGTCAACCAATCTCGAGACGCAGCTGGTCGATGCCTACTATGTCGGCAAGATCATGTATCCGGACCGGTTCGCCGACATCGACCCGAAAGTGAAAGCCGACGAGATCTACACGATGTTTGTCGGGGTACCAGTCTTTGATAAGCTCAATGCCAACTGCGACAACCTTGCATTCAATAACGTCCCGCTGAAATAATTTAGACCATGGCGGAAGCACCGGGAAAAGGGGGATAAAAACAGCCGTGGATTCGGATCCCCGTTAACCCCCGGCCCGGCGCCAGAATAAAGATTCTCCCCTTCCATCCCCTCCCCGGTTTTTTCACCCGCAGGCCCGCAATAAATGATCATATTTTTATGACTTGTTGTGAATTATCTCAATATGTGTGTTATCAGGGCCAGCCTCCCCAAGTGTTTACTGCTCTCTATCCTGATCGTCCTTATGGCAGCAGCCGGCTGTATTGGCAGTGCAAGTCCAATGCCATCCGCAGACGATTCGTCGCAAAGGACCATTACCGACAGCTCCGATCGGAGCGTCGGAATCCCGGACGAGATCACCCGGGTAGTCTGCTCATCAGGAGGGACCTGCACACGGTATCTTGTGTACATGGGGGCAGCGGACAGCATCATTGCCGTGGAGAGCGGGGAACACTACAATGAAACCAACAAGGACAAACGGGCATATGTCCTTGCCAACCCGCAATTCGCCACCCTTCCCTACACTGGAGCCGCATCCAGCAATTCGGGGAGCCTTGAACAGATCGTCAGCCTCAACCCGCAGGTGATCTTTACCATGGGAGCGGCAACCAACCAGACGGTTGAGGGCCTTTCATCGGCTGACACGATGCAGACCAAGACCGGTATCCCCGTCATCTCACTTGGTTCGGGCTCGTTCCAGGACGATGAGAACAGGGCAAAACTGTATGCCACGTACCGGTTGATCGGGAAGATTTACGGTAAAGAAGACCGGGCAGAGGAGTTGATCGCGTATATCGACGCAGCGATAGCAGATCTCGACAACCGTACAAAAGACATCCCGGAATCCAGCCAGAAGACTGCATTCATCGGCGGGCTCTCGCACAGCGGGGCTCACGGGCTCCTGTCCACCCAGTCGGAGTACATGCCCTTCATCTGGAACCATGTGAAGAATGTCGCGGCCGGTTCCGGGGTCCAGGGTGCGGACTTTTCAAAGGAGGGACTCCTGTACGCGGATCCGGAATTCATCTTCATCGATGCCGGCACGCTGGGCGTGACCGGGGAGATTGGGGGGTTCGAGGATATCAAGAGCCCGGTGTTTTCCGATATCAGGGCTGTTAAGAACAGGAATGTCTACGCTACCCTGCCGTACACCAGCCGCCAGACAAACCTCGAGACGCAGCTGGTCGATGGCTATTACGTGGGAAAAACGGTATACCCCGACCGGTTCGCCGACATTGACCCGAAAGTAAAAGCTGACGAGATCTACACGATGTTTGTCGGCGTGCCGGTCTTTGATGAGCTCAATGCCAACTGCGACAACCTTGCATTTGAGAGAATCACGCTCCAATAAAACCGGACCGGCGCAGATCCGGCAGGTACGTGAAACACGATGAACCGGTACAGGATCCGTGAGAGGGAACGTGCCACCAGCCACGCCCTGGACCGGCATTTTGTAGTCCTGCATCTGCCGGCATGAGCGTAACAATAAAAAATTTTGTCATACAAAAACACAAATGATTACATTTTTTTAAGAGTTATTCTGAATAAGTACTCCATGCGTAAGATCCCGCCCCACGATCTCTCATTGCCAGCCATTCTTTTCCTTGTCCTCCTTCTGGCAACAGCGGGGTGCACCCAGGGTGCCGCACAGGCCGGTTCTTCCTCCGGCCTGCACTCCACGGTATCTGTCACCGATGGATACGGGCGCAGCGTTACCATTCCTTCACCGGTTGACCGGGTCGTCTGTTCATCGGGCGGGCCCTGCGTACGGTACCTTGTCTACCTTGATGCTGCCGACACCCTCGCCGGTGTTGACCGGGGTGACCACCCGGATACGGCAACAACCACGCGGGACACCCGATCCTACACGCTGGCAAATCCCGGCTTCTCGTCGCTTCCGGTGACCGGGGCATCCTCCGGAACCGAGAGCCTTGAGACGTTCGTTACCTTAAACTCCCAGTTGATCTTCATGATGGGATCGGCCACCAACCAGACTGGTGAGACTCTCACCCCTGCAGATGCTTTGCAGGAGAGGACCGGCATCCCGGTCATAGCACTGCCGTCGGGCACCTACACCACCCCGGAAGGGAGAGCAGAACTCTATTTATCCTACCGGCTCATCGGCAGGGTTCTTGGGAAGGAAGAGCGGGCAGAGGATCTCATCGCGTATATCGAGGCGACCCTTGCCGACCTTGACAGGCGGACCCGCGACATCCCTGAAGGGGAGCAGAAAACCGCATATATAGGGGGCCTCTCGT
>DANA01000090.1:6935-7268 GCA_002508495.1 Methanoregula sp. UBA276 | reverse complement strand
ACCGGTTTGCAGACCGGGCCGGGTAGTCCATAAGGAAATGTTCCGGGAGAGGTTACCGCCGTACCGTCTTCAGGGCTGACCGACATACTAATTGCCAGTGAGAAGATTTATCGTGTTCTACTAATTACCAATTAGTATGGTGTCAAAGGATCTCCTGCGGCAGCTCGTTATCCAGCAGAAGACACAGATAGAAAAAGGCGGGGATTTAATTGAACGGGAAATCTTCAAAAAGGTATCCGGTGCCCTGCAGGACGACCGGGTGCTCATCCTTACCGGTATAAGAAGATGCGGGAAGTCCACGCTCTTAAAACAACTCATGCAATCCTGCACCGG
>DANA01000090.1:0-6861 GCA_002508495.1 Methanoregula sp. UBA276 | reverse complement strand
TTTGTCCGGAGGCTTAAGGACGATGACAAAAAAGTCATCATCACCGGTTCCAATGCATCGCTGCTCAGCCGGGAATTCGGTACCCGGCTCACCGGGAGGTACAAGCTTTTTGAGGTGTACCCGTTCTCGTTTGCCGAATATCTCCGGTATAACCATATCCGCGTCCGCAAAGAGTCGCTGTACCTATCAGAAGAACGGGCAGAGCTCATACGGGCATTTGGCCGGTTTGCCGAAACCGGGGGAATGCCCGAGTACCTGAAGAACAATGATCCCGATTACCTGCGGACGCTGTATGATAACATCATCTTCAAGGACATTATCGCCCGGTACGCAATCCGGAGGCAGCGGCTCGTGCGGGAACTTGTCGGGATCCTTGCGTCCACGGTGACACTCCCTTTCACCTATAACTCGCTGAAAAAAACGCTTGGGCTGACGAACGCTATCACGGTCAAGGAATACATCTCGTACCTGGAAAGCGCCTACCTCTTCTTCGAACTCCTGCGGTTTGATTTTTCCATCAAAAAACAGCTCAACTCCCCCCGCAAGATCTATGGGATAGATACGGCGTTGTGCATGCTGAATGGTTTTTCCGTGACCCCGGACAAGGGACGGATCCTGGAAAACATTGTCTTTATCGAGCTGAAGAGGCGGGGGAGCGAGATCTTTTACTTTGCGAAAGACCGGGAGTGCGATTTCGTGCTGAAGGACCGGAAAAAAATTATCATGGCCGTCCAGGTCTGTTACGCGATCACGGAAAAAAACCGGGAGCGGGAGACACGCGGCCTGCTGGAAGCGATGGATGAGTTCGGGCTGAAGCAGGGACTGGTCCTGACCAGCGACCAGGAAGACGAGATGTCAATGGGGAAAAAGATGGTTGTGATAAAACCGGTCTGGAAGTGGCTGCTGGAAGAGAGCGGAGCGTGAGTGCCGGACGTCGGGGATGATGCGGAGAAAACCGGTGGTGATGCGGGTTTCGGATACCATTGTGGCCAGATCGTGCAGCCCGATGGGGGGATCCGGATTAGCGGTCACCGGGTTGTTCTGCCCTGCCATAGTCCGTACCAGGGGGTCTTTTGCCACCCAATTCGGTCCCAATTACGCCATTTGGGCTTCAGTCGTAAAAAAAAGGGAACAGGGGCCGTATCGGGGAGATAATTTTCAATTTGTCGGCCGGATCCGGTGAATTCAGCTCGTTTTCGGTATAACGAAAAACAGGAGGTTTTCTCAAATCGTGTGGAAAACACTCCGATTGGAAAACGGGACCTGATTTGAAAGGGAGAGTATCCGGACTCCGTGACCCTCGCGGGGGAGGACGCTCCGACGGAGGGACACCTGAAGAATATCCTGAACAATCCCGTCCCGCTCTCGGGCACCCGCCCGGTCCGGCCGCAAATATTTCCGGTACCATGCAGGGACATCCTGCGTGAACCCCTCATGATCGGACACAACCATCCGTACCCTCCGCTCCGAACGCTCAACCTGGCCGGCTGATCCGCTCATCTCCTCATACTGGTGCGACCACCGCGTATCGGAAAAAATGGCCGCAGCGCAATAGAGGGCATACCGTTTCCAGAACTCACCGGGCGGCTCTCCCGAAAAATACCCATGAACCTGGCCGGCACAAAACGGGATGCTCTGCACCCGGGTGAAGTATGCGAGCTTGACAAAGTCGTGCACCGAATCGCCCCAGTCAAACCGGTTGAAGTCGATGATGCCGGACAATTCCCCGTTGCAGAGGATCAGGTTGCCCGGGTGGTTGTCATCGTGGAGGAAGGTTTGCCGAATACATCTCATAGTGTCACGGGCATCTGTTTTCACCACAACAAAATCATAAGAAAATTAAAAAAGATCATATTTTTAATAACTGGTGCAAACGTTTATTGTACGCGGGAAATTCGAATCCGTTATAAAAAAAAATACGTTTGGTGAATTCTGATGTCAATCATAGAAATAATCCTGGTTTTCGCAGCGCTCATTGTTCTTGTCGTTCTGGCAGTCCTCACCATCAAGATCACGCGCCAGTACGAGCGTGCCGTGGTCTTCCGGTTCGGGAAACTGCTGGGCGTAAAAGGGCCGGGCCTCTTTGTTATCATTCCGTTTGTCGATAAGATCGTCAGGGTCGATCTCCGTGTCCGTCAGCTCGATGTCCCCAAGCAGACCATTGTCACGCGCGACAATGTCAGCGTCGATGTCGATGCCATCATCTACTACCATGTCACCGACTCCTGCCGCGCCATTGTCGAAGTCGAGGACTATGAAGGTGCAACAGCACTCATTGCCCAGACAACACTCCGGGACGTCCTTGGCCAGAACGAACTCGATACAATCCTTTCTGACCGGGAGACCCTCAACCACAAAATTCAGGAAGAGATCAAAGTTGTCACCGAACCCTGGGGCGTCAAGGCAGATATCGTCACGATCCGCGACATCTCGCTTCCGGAAAATATGCAGCGGGCAATCGCACGCCAGGCCGAAGCTGAGCGGGAAAAGCGGTCGCGTATCATTCTTGCCGAGGGTGAGTACCAGGCATCGGAACGCATGTGCGAAGCGGCCAGCCTGTACGAAAAGACACCGGTTGCCATAAAACTCCGTGAATTCCAGACACTGACCGAGATTGCCAAGGAGCGCAACCTCATCGTTGTCACCAATAATGCCGACAGTCTCGGGACTACGGTCGGCTGCGTCAAGGCTCTCGACCGATGAGTTCGACACGGAGGACGCCGGCACCGCGGACGGTCCTTGCGACCAAGCGGACCCGTACGGGAAAGAAGAGTGCTATTGAAGTAGAGCACTCCCACGCGATGTGGAAGAAGGCGCTCTTCCTTATTGCCCTTGCCGTTGTCCTGGTCCTGGCAGTAGGCGTGATCGTAACCATCGGGCCCATGCCGATTACGGTCGTCGAGGTCTACGGCATCCTGCTCAACACGATAATACCGGATGTCATATCCGTCACAAAATCCATGGAGAACGTGGTGCTGCAGATCCGTCTCCCGCGGATCATGGGTGCCATCATCGTGGGGTTCGGCCTTGCAGCCTGCGGCTGCGTTATGCAGGCGGTCTTAAAAAACCCGCTCGCGAGCCCATTCACTCTCGGGATATCCGCAGGCGCCCAGTTCGGCGTCTCGGTTGCAGCAGTTTTCGGCATCACGATATTAGGCGGCCCGTACGTCCTGATCGGGAACGCGTTCGTGTTCGCCCTCATCTGTTCAGGGATCATCATCGGGCTCTCGGGGCTCAAAGGGGCAACGTCCGAGACCATGATCCTGGCCGGGATAGCCCTCAATTACCTGTTCCAGGCAACAAACCAGCTCTTCAACTATATTGCAAACGAAGAGCAGCGCACCCTGATGTCCGTCTGGGGGATGGGAAGCATCTCCGGTCTCAACTGGCACAGCCTTATCCTTCTTGCCGCTGTCTCACTTATCTGCGTGCCGCTGCTGTACAGCAAGGCATGGGACCTCAACCTGATGACCGTTGGAGACGAGAGTGCCAAGAGCATGGGCGTTGATGCCAACCATGTCCGCATGTTCATCATGGTAGTATCAAGCCTCCTTGTCGCGGTCCTTGTCGCATTTGTCAGCGTCATTGGGTTTGTCGGCCTTGTCGCACCCCACATCGTGCGGATGCTTGTCGGTTCCGATCACCGGTACCTGATCCCTGCCGCCGGGGGAGTGGGGGCAATGCTCCTCCTGCTTGCCGATGTGATATCCGTCAACCTCCTTGCCCCGACCGTGATCCCGATCGGGACGGTAATGGCGCTGATTGGCGTGCCGTTCTTCCTTTACCTGATCCTCAGGGGTAGACGGCAGGAGTACTGGTCATGATCATCAAACTGTCATTGAAAGACTTAAGTTTCGGCTACACCAGCACAAAGATCCTCCATAACATGACCCTCGATGTTGGTGACGGCCAGATTGTCAGTATTGTCGGGCCGAACGGCTCGGGAAAATCCACCCTCATCAAGTGCATCGACCGGATCCTGACACCCTCCTCGGGCAGCATCCTTGTCGACCGCCAGGATGTGACAACGATGGGCCGGATGGAACTTGCCCGGACCCTTGCGTATGTTCCCCAGAACTCGCTCCGGGTCTTCCCGAACTCCGTCTTCGATGTTGTCCTGATGGGCCGGCGCCCCCACCTCGGGTGGAGGGGGGACTCGTATGACGAGGAGAAAGTCTGGGAGGTACTCCAGCTGCTTGGGATCGAAGACCTCGCGCTCACGCCGTTCAACGAAATATCCGGGGGCCAGCAGCAGAAAGTGCTCATTGCCCGTGCCCTTGCACAGGACACGGGCGTCATCCTGCTGGACGAACCGACCAGCAACCTTGACATCTGGCACCAGATCGATGTCATGGAGATCATCAAATCGCTGATGCACAAGCAGGGCCTGACTGCGATCATCGCGATCCACGACCTCAATATGGCGGCACGATACTCCGATTCAATCGTGATGATGAAGAAGGGGAAGATCGTTGCAGCGGGAAAACCCGATATCGTGTTAAATGGGGACAACCTCTCGGCCATCTACGGGATCGAGGCGAATGTCCGGATGCTGGACGACATTCCCTACATCATCCCCCTTGCGCGGATACCGGTGAAACCGGCCCGGGGAGCCAACGGGAACGGGCAGAAACGTCCGGTCCCGGCCGCACGATGAGATGAGGTTCCTAAGCAATCCCCTCATACCCGGGGGGATTGCCCATTACATTTTGTCGATTTGATAATACGAAATCATATGATGAGATAAAAAGATCATATTTTTCAAAGATACTCTCCATAATCCTGCTATGAAGAATATCCAGTCTGCCATCATCAGCATTGCAGCGATATTTATGGTTATCATGCTCATTGCAACAGCCGGTTGCACCGGCAGTGCCCGGCCGGACACCGGCACCGGTTCACCAACGGACCGGACGATCACGGACAGTTCGGGACGCACGGTTGTGGTCCCGGAGCAGGTCACCCGCGCGGTCTGCGCGTCCGGCGGTACCTGTGTCAGGTACCTCACATACATGAAAGCGGCAGATACGCTTGTTGCGGTTGAGGACGGGGAACGGCTGAACCTGTCAACCGGGGACAGCAGGGCATACGTGTGGGCAAATCCCGGGTTTGCCGATCTCCCGATCACCGGCTCATCGCGGGGCGTATCCATCAACCTTGAGCAGGTCATGACACTTGCACCGCAGGTCATCTTCACCATGGGAACGACCGCGAACCTGACTGCTGACGGGCTCTCATCGCAGGACACCATGCAGGTAAAGACCGGCTTTCCGGTCTTCTCGCTGGGGTCTGGCTCCTTCCAGGACGACGAGAGCAGGGCAACCCTGTATGCATCGTGGAGGCTTCTTGCACAGGTCATGTACAAGGAAGACCGGGCTGAGGAGTTGATCGCGTATACCGATGCGACCATCGCCGACCTCGTGCGCCGGACAAACGATATTCCGGAGGAGAAGCAGAGGTCAGCTTTCATTGGCGGGCTGTCGCATGGCGGGGCTCATGGGTTCCTGTCAACGCAGTCAGAGTACATGCCCTTCATCTGGAACCATGTGAAGAATGCGGCTGCGGGTTCCGGCGTCCAGAACGCGGACTTCTCCAAGGAGGGGCTCCTGTACGCGGACCCGGATGTCATCTTCATCGATGCCGGGACACTGGGCGTGACCGCGGAGATCGGCGGTTTCGAGGAGATAAAAAGTCCGGTTTATGCCGGCATGAAAGCGATCCGGAACGGTGACGTCTACGCAACGCTTCCCTACACCGGGCGGTCAACCAATCTCGAGACGCAGCTGGTCGATGCCTACTATGTCGGCAAGATCATGTATCCGGACCGGTTCGCCGACATCGACCCGAAAGTGAAAGCCGACGAGATCTACACGATGTTTGTCGGGGTACCGGTCTTTGATATGCTCAATGCCAATTGCGACAACCTCGCCTTCAATGCGGTGCCGCTCCGGTGAGAGCAGGCCGCCGGGGATTTTTCCGCGCGAAAAGAAACAAAGGGCATCGTACAGAGCAATAACGAGCACGGAACTCCGGTTGTTCCCGTACGGGACGCATTGGGATATCAAACCCGCTGGCAAATGTGTAAATTAAACAAAATTCGTCACACAAAAAATACAAATGATCATAATTTTTTAAGAGTTATTCTGAATATATTACCTATGCGTAAGATCACCTTCCAGGATCTCTCATTGCCAGCCATTCTTTTCCTTGTCCTCCTTCTGGCAACAGCGGGGTGCACCCAGGGTGCCGCACAGGCCGGTTCTTCCTCCGGCCTGCACTCCACGGTATCTGTCACCGATGGATACGGGCGCAGCGTTACCATTCCTTCACCGGTTGACCGGGTCGTCTGTTCATCGGGCGGGCCCTGCGTACGGTACCTTGTCTACCTTGATGCTGCCGACACCCTCGCCGGTGTTGACCGGGGTGACCACCCGGATACGGCAACAACCACGCGGGACACCCGGTCCTACACGCTGGCAAATCCCGGCTTCTCGTCGCTTCCGGTGACCGGGGCATCCACCGGAACCGAGAGCCTTGAGACGTTCGTTACCTTAAACTCCCAGTTGATCTTCATGATGGGATCGGCCACCAACCAGACAGGTGAGATCCTCACCCCTGCAGATGCTTTGCAGGAGAGGACCGGCATCCCGGTCATAGCACTGCCGTCGGGCACCTACACCACCCCGGAAGGGAGGGCAGAACTCTATTCATCCTACCGGCTCATCGGCAGGGTTCTTGGGAAGGAAGAGCGGGCAGGGGATCTCATCGCGTATATCGAGGCGACCCTTGCCGACCTTGACAGGCGGACCCGCGACATCCCTGAAGGGGAGCAGAAGACCGCATATATAGGGGGCCTCTCGT
>DANA01000018.1 GCA_002508495.1 Methanoregula sp. UBA276 | reverse complement strand
AGATTGCCATCCGGATAACCCCCGAGGGAACGGGCGATGTGGACATCACGAGCGGGATACCGTTCTTCGATCATATGCTCACCGCGATGGTGAAGCACGGCGGGTTTGACTGTACCTGCACGGCAAAAGGAGACCTCCACGTTGACTGCCATCATACGATCGAGGATATCGGGATCGTATTAGGGGATGCAATCAAGCAGGTGATTGGCGAGGGTCAGGGGATCCAGCGGTTTTCCCACGCCATCATCCCGATGGACGAGTCCATCGCACAGGTTGCCCTTGACTGCGGCGGACGGGGATACCTTGTCTATACCGGTACGTTTGGCAACAAGACGGTCGGGACGATCCCTTCAGACATCTTCGAGCACTTCTTCTATTCGCTGTGCACCCGGGCGGGAATAACCGCACATATCACATTCAGCGGCAAAAACGACCACCACAAGTGCGAGGCGGCGTTCAAGGCGTTTGGCATTGCCCTTGGGCAGGCACTTGCCGTTACCGGGGACAAAAAAACGGTACGGAGCACGAAGGGCCTCTTTTGATCCTTTAGAGGAACTTCTGCATCCAGACCGTATCAAAGACCATCCCGTTTTTTATCCCGACATTGCAGAACCTCCCGCAATGCCGGAATCCGTGGCTCTCGTGAAAACGGATGCTGCCTTCGTTGAGCGATGAGATGCTGGCAAGGAGGGTGGTGATCCCCCGCTCCTTTCCGGCTGCTTCAAGATGCCCGAGCATCGCGGTCCCGAGTCCTTTCCCGGTCATATCCGGGCGGATGAAATACGTTATCTCGGCGGAATGGCGAAATGCCGACATCGGGTTATGGGGGCGGAGCAGGCCAAATCCTGCAAGGGGGCCGTTGTCAGGATGAGCAACGACAGAAGGATACTTCTTCGCCGCCTCAAGAAAGAGCGAAAAGAACCCGTACGGTACTTTCTGTTCCGGGTATGCGGCGAAACTGTTTTCGATATAATAATTGAAGAGATCGATGATCTCTTCGCCATCGGCATCTGTTATCGGGCTGAAACGATATGCAGGTAAATCCACTCTCATATATGCATACTTCTCTGTTTGCATTGGATAATACTCGTGGGAATGCCGGGCATCGATAATCTCAGGCTGCGGGATGGCCGGGAATAAAATCTCGCCGGAGTATCGCCCTGACGTACCTGGTTTCCGTTTCTCTTTTTCCTGTCTTCAACCAATCCTGCCGGGCTGGGAAGGATGAATACGGAAATCCGGTTGTGCCGGTCTGATGAATACCGTGGACTGCCGGTTTGAACCGCAAACAACCATCGGAAAAGAGGGACTCTGCTGATAGCGCAATATCAGCATTTTTCGTTTCCCTGTCACGGCAATCCCAGTTTTCCACAAGTCAAGAATGCATCTCACGATCAGCTCACACAGTCCATTCTGCATGCCAGAGACCGACACCCATCGGATCCCGGGCCGTTCCTGCAAGAGAAAAAAGATGGATCAGAACGTTGCCTCGTCCGACTTCGCCGGATTATACCGCACGGCCGGTACCGGTGTCTGGACGGGAGCGGGCACCGTTGTCGGGGCGGGGGTCACAACCGGTTCGTCCTCCTGTCCCGGGAGATGCGAGTGCGTATCGCGGCCCGGCAGGATTACGCGGTGTGCTTCATCCTCCGTGCAGTCAGCGCCGATCTTCTGGCAATAGGCAAGTGCTGCATTCCTTGCGGCCGGGTTGGGGGGCCAGATCGCATCACCGCCCTGTGATTCTTTCCCCAGGTATTCGGCATACTTGTAGGCATGAATGAAACTCAGCGCGGGGATGGTCTTCTGGAGATAGCCGATGGTGATGCTCCCGGTCCGGTCCGAACCAAGAACACAGTGATAATAGATCAGGCGCTTTTTCCCGGACGGATCCTTCTCGTTCATGAGGGTTATGATCTGGTCGATGCGACCGGAAAAACTGCAGGTTTCTCCAACATCTGAATCGATGGTATCTTTGCAGTGCTGGTCGATGGAAGGGCAGAATGCGAACGCTGAAGAGATGAGGTTTCCGGTCTGTCCATGAAGGGTTCCACCGGCAAGCGGGGCTGAACAGGTGCTTTGTACACCCCCGAACTCGCGGAGCAGAACACCGAACTCCAGGGAGTTGATATCACCATGATCAAGAAGGCTGATGTCAATGATCCGGTAATCATCAAGGTTGAAGTCCTGCATATCACTGATGAGCGCAGCCTTTTTACTGTCGGAAAAATAGGCCGGTGCCGTGGTTTTTTTGTTCTGCATCATCGTGTTCAGTTCATCGTACGCAAAATGCCAGTCTGCCTGGTTCATGCAGTTGCCGGCCTGCCCGGTACCGTTCCGGACAATGAGGGGCAGCGGTCCCCGTACCAGGAGATTGCCGGTCGATTCTGCATAATCGACCACAACGGGGCCGGCGAGCTGGGCCCGGTTTGATTCCTGGAGATTGTAGATCTTCAGGCAACAGGTGCCATCCGGTGCCGTGGGAGTCTCATAGCAGGTGAATGCACTGGCTGCCCCGACGAGCAGGACAAGACTGAGGACAAGGAAGGGAATGCGGCATACGTTCATGATACCTCGAAATTTTAACAAGCCAGATCACAATGGCTCCAGCATTCAACCGGGTTTGGATCATAGTTGCAGTTGAAGAGGCATTTTTTGCACATGAGATTTGCGGCATTGTCCGGTGGTTGCAAATCGGATCCCTCACGGGCCGGAAGTTCGACTGCAAGGTAATATCCGCCACCAACGAGGGTTCCGAGAACGCCAAGGCAGAACAGGAACAGGACGAGCCGGCATAACGGGGCTCCGGAAGTCTGGTTTGTTTCCATTGCTTTTTCCCCCCGGAATACCGGGTTCTGGTACTCACTTTATT
>DANA01000019.1 GCA_002508495.1 Methanoregula sp. UBA276 | reverse complement strand
TTGTCCAGGTTCACGTTGTCCGGCCAGCTGTTGAGCGGGGGGAACCGCTGCTGGGCGGAACCGGCACCACCACGGCCGTCGCCCAGGCGGTACGTGCCGGCAGAATGCCATGCCATGCGGATGATGAGGCCCCCGTAGTGACCAAAGTCCGCCGGCCACCAGTCCTTTGAATCGGTCATCAGCGCCCGCAGGTCTGCTTTCAAGGCAGGAAAATCGAGTGTTTTAAATTCCTCAGCATAGTTGAACTGGCCGCCCATCGGGTTGGCGAGGGGGGAGTGCTGGTGGAGAACCTTAAGGTTCAGCTGGTTTGGCCACCAGTCCCGGATCGCGGGTCCCCGGCCGGTTGCAGGCCGGTTCCCCATGCCGGTACCAGGGGATCTGTTTTCATCGCTCATTTGTGTTAACCATCCTTCTTATCTCGGTTCAGGATGTTCCATCCGAAAAGGATAACCCATCCGCACGTTATGGTGACTAATCCCTGCGGATTCATTAACCTTCGCCTCATGGCAGGTTTACGTGGTTGGGGGTTTCCCGGCTCGTGGACCGGATCACCGGCTGGCTGGCGGTGATTTGCGTACGGGTGCCAGAGATCAGGTTTTTCGTCATTTTAGATCCCGGATGATCCCGCAGGGCGGTTTGTCCATGCCTTCGCCACCCCATACCCGGCGACCCGGGAAAATCCATGGGGGATCGCGACTGCATCTCCCTGTGACCGATACACCTATTATCTGCAACGGCAGAAGAGCAATCAACGGTTGCGGGGCAATCGTCTTTCGAGGTTATAGATATGAGTGATACGCAAAAATATCTGGCAGAACTCCTCGGTACGTTCGTTCTTGTCTTTTTTGGCTGCGGGGCAGCAGTCATTGCGGGAGCGTCCCTTGGCGTCCTTGGTATAGCGTTCGCATTTGGCCTTGCCGTGCTCGTCATGGTCTATGCCATCGGCCCGGTATCGGGCTGCCATATCAACCCGGCCATCACGGTTGCGATGCTCGTGAACAAGAAGATCTCCGGAAAGGATGCCGCGATCTACATCATTGTCCAGTGTATCGGCGCCATCATTGCTGCCGCGCTCCTCCTGGTTGTTGCTTCGGGTATGCCGGGATACGATATCGCCGTAAACGGCCTCGGCCAGAACGGCTACGGGGCTGCATCGCCCGGCGGCTACTCCCTGATGGCAGGGTTTATTGCCGAGATTGTGCTGACCTTTGTCTTCCTGATTGTCGTGTTCGGGGCAACCAGTAAAGCGGCCCCTGCCGGGTTTGCCGGTATCGCAATCGGCCTTTCGCTTACGCTTGTCCACATTGTCGGCATCATGATCACCGGCACTTCGGTCAACCCGGCCCGGAGCCTCGGCCCGGCCCTTATCGTCGGAGGCACGGCACTTGCCCAGCTCTGGATGTTCATCATCGCTCCCGTAATGGGTGCGGTCATCGCGGCTTTTGTCTGGAAATACCTGATCGAAGGTACCGCAGCACCGGCGTGAAAGGCCGGTGCTTTGCACCCCCTTTTTCCTGGTTTAAGATGTTCAACAGCCGTATGCCCGTACCGGATGGTTTTTTTATCCCCGCTTCATAGTGAGAGTGGTGAGACAGGACAATTGCCGGCAGACACGCGCCCCCAACCACCCCGGATTATCTCGTGGAACATCACCCTGAAATGCCCGCTGCACTGTTCGCACTGCTATGTCAGTGCGGGTGGGCAGGAGGGAGAGGACGTTCTCTCCACGCAGGAGGCTTTGACCGTTGTTGACCAGGTACGGCAGGCGGGTTCACCCATTATCGTCCTTTCCGGTGGCGAGCCCCTTGCACGAGACGATCTCTGCGACATCGCCCGGCATGGTACAAAGAAGGGGCTCCGGATGGTGATCGGGACGAGCGGGTATCTCCTCGACCGGGATATGGCAGAACGGCTGGGAACAGCAGGTATCCGTGCAGCAGCGATCAGCATCGACTCCGCTGACCCAAACGTCCACGATGCCCTCCGGGGCACGCACGGAGCATGGGAACGGGCTGTGCAGGCAGTGGGCCATTGTCATGATGCCGGGATCGGCGTCCAGATCAATATGACCGCGGTACGACCGTCCGTTATGGAGATTGAACGGGTAGTGGCGCTCGGGAAGAGCTTGGACGTTTCGGACTTTCAGGTCTTCTTTCCGGTCCCGACCGGCCGGGCGACCGGATCCCCGCCCCTCGATCCGCAGCAGTACGAGGGGGTGATCCGGCAGGTGCTGCTCCTGCACCGTGACGGCGATGTGAACATCAGGCCTACCTGCGCCCCGCAGTTCCGGCGGATCGCGTCAGAACTTGGGATCAGCAACCCCGCGTGGGGGCGGGGGTGCATTGCCGGGATCAGCTATTGCCGGATCTACGCGAACGGCGACGTGACTCCCTGCCCGTACCTGCCGGTCAGCGCAGGGAATGTCCGAAAAACCCCGTTTGGGGAGATTTGGAATACGTCTTCGGTCTTTGCGGCGCTCCGCGATCCCGGCCTCCTGACCGGAAAATGCGGGCGGTGTGAATACCAGGGCATCTGCGGGGGCTGCCGCGCCCGTGCCTACCGTGGAGCCGGTGCGTTCTCTCCCTGCTGGTGTGACGGTCTCATGCAACCGGAATCTGTCACCAGCGAGCTCTGCTCTGCTGACCCGTGGTGCCCATATGAACCGGGAGGTGCAAAATGAGCACGTCACCCCTGCAGCCGGACCGGGCAGATCTCCTCCTCCTCGATGCGCTCCAGGATGACCTGCCGCTCACGCCCCGTCCATGGCTGGCGATAGCAGAGAGGCTGGGCATGTCCGAGGACGAGGTTATCCGGCGCCTGGAGCGCCTTGCAAGCGCTGGGATAATACGGGGAATAAGCCCGATCATAGAGTCCCGCCCGCTCGGCCTGCAGGCAGGAACGCTGGTTGCCCTCCGCGTGCCGGAGGAGAAGATCGACGAGACTGCCGCTATTGTCAGCCGGTGCCCGGCGGTCTCGCATAATTTCCGCCGGGACCATGAGTATGCCCTCTGGTTCACGGTATCGGCACGCGACCGCCAGGAGGCAGCGGGAATTGTTGCCGGAATTCTCCACGAGACCGGTCTTGCCCCATCAGACTGCCTTGACCTGCCGACAACAAGGAAAGTCAAGATCGACGTGCGGTTCCCGCTCCTTCGTGATAATGGGGGGGAAGCGTAATGGACGAGACGGATTATCGCTTACTGGAAGTGCTCGAGGAGGGACTCCCCCTTGTCGCAAAACCCTTTGCCGCGGTCGGCCAGCGGCTGGGTATGCCAGAAACCGTTGTGATTGACCGCATCCGGAAGCTCAGGGAATCGGGCATTGTGCGGAGGATACGGGCCCGCATCGACCAGCGGAAGCTCGGGATTGTTGCAAATGCCCTTGTGGCATGGAAACCCCCGGCCGTGAATGGGGCAGACCTTGCTGACCGGCTTGCAGCGTTCTCCTCCGTGACCCATTGTTACGAGCGCAGTCCTGTTGTGGGCCGGTGGGAATACACCCTGTACACCGTCCACCACGGGTACAGCCGGGAGCAGGTTGTTGCTGACGTGGAGTCGATTGCGGGAGCAACCGGCTGCCATGATTACTGCATCATCTTCAGCACCCGCGAGTACAAGCGAATCCCCAGTGTCCGCATCCGGGAGAATGGCGTGGTAAAGGCATGAACCGTATCACCCAGTGCCTGCACGGGCGGGGGACCGTGAGCGCGGTGATGCGCCACCGCAAGGCGGGCAATGGTGACGTGCCTGCATCTCTCCTTGCCTTTACCAGCATGTACCGCCCGGTCGTCTTCTGGAACGTGACGGACCGGTGCAACCTTGCCTGCACCCACTGCTATAATGCCTCGGGGCTGTCATCGACCGGGGAAGGTGAACTCTCGACCGCGGAAGCCTGTACGGTCATTGATGACCTCGCCCGTACCGGGGTCCCCCTCATCATATTCACGGGCGGCGAACCGCTCATGCGACCAGACCTCTTTGAACTGGCCCGGTATGCAGAAGCCCGCGGGGTGAAAACGGCACTCAGTACCAACGGAACCCTGATATCACCGGAAATGGCAGGGCGTATTCGTGATGCCGGTATCGGGTATGCCGGCATCTCGCTTGACGGTGCAACGGCGGCTACCCACGACCGTTTCCGCCAGAGCCCCGGCGCGTTCGACCGTTCCATCGCGGCATTCGGCGCCTGCAAAGATGCCGGTGTCCGGACCGGTGTCCGGGTCACGCTGACTAAAGAGAACTCGGCGGAACTCGGGGCGCTCATCGAGCTCGCCCTCCGGATCGGTGCCTCGCGGTTCTGCCTGTACTGGCTTGTGCCGTGCGGGAGGGGCGCTGCCGCCTACAACCGGCTCCAGCTGGGTCCCGGGGAAGTAACCGGTGCTCTTTCGCTCCTTTACCGGAAGGCAAAGGAGACCGACCCGGCTGCCATGGAGTTCCTGACCGTTGATGCTCCGCAGGACTGCGTCCATCTCCTCTCCGCGATGGAAGAGGACAAATCGGCCGATCTGGACGATGCCCGCAGCCTGCTTGCATCCCTGAAGGGCGGGTGCAGCGCCGGAACCCGCGTCGCCAACATCGATGCATCGGGCAATATCTGGCCCTGCCAGTTTGCCCGGTCACCGGAGTTTTGTGCCGGCAATGTCCGCGACCGCCCGTTCAGTGCGATCTGGCAGGACTCAACCATTCCGGCGCTTGCCCTGTTCCGGAACAAAGATGTCCTGTTCTCCGGCAGGTGCGGCGACTGCCGGCACCGCATCCTCTGTGGCGGCGGGTGCCGGGTCAGGGCTCATGCAACAAACGGCGATTTCTTTGCCGAGGACCCGTTCTGTTACACCGGCCAGTCATGAAGATCCACCCCTTGAATAACCCCCCTTTTTTTCCGGTGATAAAACCATTATCCAGCGGAACAATTAATGAAGAAAAAATCCAACATATCCTCCAATGCTGAAAATTCATCGGGATATCTGTGGATACTGTGGATGCTGCGTATCCGTATGTCCGGAAGGTGCCCTCGAACTGATCGATGCGTACCTCTCGGTTGGCGAAACTTGTACAAGCTGCGGGATCTGTGCCAAGGTGTGCCCCTTAGGTGCCCTGGAGGTCGTAAATGAAAAGTAAGTACGATGTCCTGGTCATCGGCGGTGGCCCGGCTGGTGCCCTTGCGGCAAAGACCGCAGTCGAGAAAGGTCTTTCTGCCCTGATTGTCGAGAAACGCCCGGCAATTGGCGCCCCCGTCCGCTGCGCGGAGGGGATCGGCAAGGAAGCCCTGCAGGAGTTCATCGACCCCGACCCGCGCTGGATCTCGGCAGAGATGACCGGTGCCGGTATTGTTGCACCCGACGGGTTTTTTATGCGGCTCTCTTCGGCAATGGCCGGCAACAAGGTCGGGTATATCCTCGACCGGAAGGTCTTTGACCGTGAACTCGTGTGGAAGGCATCCGAGGCCGGTGCAGATGTTGCCGTCAAGTCCCGGGCTTCGGCACCTATCATGGAAGATGGCGTGGTCAAAGGGGCAAAGGTCGAGTACTGCGGGAAAGTATCCAACGTGAAGGCTCAGGTAGTCATTGCTGCGGATGGTGTCGAGTCCAAGTTCTCGAAATGGTGCGGGATCGACACGACCGTTCCTGCCCGCGAGATCATGAGCTCGGTCCAGTACGTGATGACCGATATCGACATCGATTCTGGCGCGACCATCTTTTACCTGGGCAACGAGGTCGCTCCCGAAGGCTACCTCTGGGTCTTCCCCAAGGGGAAACGCTCCGCCAACGTGGGAATCGGGATATCGGGAAGGAAGAGCGGGGAAGGTCACCGGGCAAAGGACTACCTTGACCGGTTCGTACAAAAGACCTTCCCGAACGGCAAAACCATCGAGTACATACCCGGCGGCGTCTCGGTATGCCGCCCTCTTGAATGCACGGTCGGCAATGGCCTTCTTATCGCTGGCGATGCAGCACGGGTCGTCGACCCCCTGACCGGTGGCGGCATCTACAATGCCATGTACACCGGCAAGCTCGCGGCAGAGGTAGCCGCGGACTGCATCGGCAAAGGTGACCTCTCAAAGGCTGCGCTCATGAAATACGACCAGGAATGGCGGGCCTCGAAGATGGGCAAATCCATCGAGCGCAACTACCACATCAAGGAATACTTGATCAAACAGCCCGATGAGAAACTCAACGAGATCATTCACTCGGTCTCGAACCTGAACCTTGCCGAGTTCTCGACCCTCAACCTGATAAAAGAGATAATCCGAATCAATCCCAAACTGGTGCTGGAGCTTGGGGCACTCGCGGCATCACTCCGCTGATCTCTTCAGCTGTTTGTTCAGGAGCCGGAGGCAGTCGTCCTCCCCTTCTTTTTTGGTAAATACCGTGAAGATGTCCCCGGCCTGGATTTTGACATTCCCGCTTGGGATGATCAGGGTGCCACCCTCCCGCCGGATCGCGATGAAGACAAAGTCCTTGACTTTGAGCTCCCGGATCTCGTGGTCAACGATCGGGGCCCCTTCCTCTGCAACAATCTCGAAGATGGTCCCGCCGGGGATCGAGGCAAGCTGCTGGAGCTGGGGGTTCTGCGTCCAGTAATACAGGCGTGAGGCGACAAGCTCGTCCGGGTTCTCGCTGATCCGGACACCGACCTCCTTGAAGAAGTCCGAGTGGGAGGGCTGGTTCACGATGGAGACCACGTTTTGGACCCGGAACTTCTTGGCAAGCCAGCAGGTCATCAGGTTCACGGAATCGTCACTCGTTGTGGCGATCAGGGCATCGGCCCGCTCGATGCCGGCTTCCTCAAGTGTTGTCTTGTCCGTTGCATTGCCGGTAACGGCCAGTACATCGTAGTGCTCCAAAACCTCGCTGCATCGCGACTCGTCCTGGTCGATGACGACCACGTTGTGGGCATGGTCAACCCCGAGTCGGGTGAGGTTCCTGCCGATACCGCCGAGCCCTACGATGATGATGTACATGAGTACCGGTTACCACCACCCAGATTGAAATATTTTGTGCATCAACCTTGTTGTTGTGATCTGCGGGGTGGACGAAGCGGGGAAGGGATCGGTGCTGGGGCCGATGGTCGTTGCCGCCGTGGGCGTCAGAAACGAAGATGTGCTTGCCCCGCTCGGACTCCGGGATTCAAAACTCCTCTCCGCAAAAGAGCGCGAGCGCCTGTACCCTCTTATTAAAAAGGTTTGTAAAGTTGCGATCATCCGGCTTGACGCACACGAGATCGATAGTGTCCGCTGCGAGATGACCATGAACCAGGCGGTGGCCCGGGCCCATGCCCGCGTGATAACCAAAATCTCTCCCACGTGCGCCTATGTTGATGCCTGTGATGTGAATATCTTCCGGTATGCCGCAATGGTCCGGTCCAATCTTGAACGGGACTGCGAGATCGTATCAGAGCACCATGCAGACGATAAATACCTAGTAGTTTCAGCAGCCAGCATAATCGCGAAAGTGACCCGGGACCGGGCCATCGCAACCCTGGCCAAAAAATTCGGGGAGATTGGCAGCGGGTACCCCTCCGACCCGGTCACGATCCAGTACCTTTCAGACTATATCTTCCACCACCGCCAGCCCCCGCCCATTGCCCGGAAGAGCTGGAAGACCGTCAGCAACCTGATAGCGAAACGGTCCCAGAGCAGCCTTGGCGATTTCTCGTAATTCCGGCCCGGTTTCCTGCCCGGTTTTGGTACGTGCCATCCCTTTATGTTGGTACAACCGCAATACGTACCGATGGACTGGATCCTCTTCATAGCTCTT
>DANA01000060.1 GCA_002508495.1 Methanoregula sp. UBA276 | reverse complement strand
GGTCCCGGTCAAGACCAACGTACGCGAATGCAGCCTCCAGGAACTCCCGGACGGAATGTGTCTCACCGGTACCGACAACGAAATCGTCCGGCTTGTCGGTCTGGAGCATCAGGTGCATTGCCTCGACATATTCCGGAGAGAATCCCCAGTCCCGTTTTGCATCCAGGTTGCCAAGGTACAGGTGCTCTGCTTTCTTTGCAAGGATTGCTGCAATTCCCCGGGTGATCTTCCGGGTCACAAACGTCTCCCCGCGACGGGGCGATTCATGGTTGAAGAGGATACCGTTTGTGGCAAACATATTGTAGCCCTCGCGGTAATTCCTGACCATCCAGTATGAATAGACTTTCGCGCAGGCGTAGGGGCTTCGCGGGACAAATGCGGTCTGCTCGTCCTGCGGGGGTTGTGCCCCGCCAAACATCTCGCTTGATGATGCCTGGTAAAACCTGGTGCCGTTCCCGCTCCGCCGGATCGATTCCAGGATCCGGGTGGTGCCCAGTCCCGTCACATTGCCGGTATACTCCGGGATATCGAAGCTCACCCGGACATGGCTCTGCGCCCCGAGATGGTACACCTCGTCAGGTTTTGTATTGTAGATGATATTGGCGATCTGTTCGGAATCCGAGAGGTCCCCGAAATGGAGGAAGAAGCGGGCGCCTTCTTCGTGCGGATCGACATAGATGTGGTCAATGCGCGACGTATTGAACGTCGATGCCCTGCGGATAAGGCCATGGACCTCATACCCTTTTGAGAGCAGTAACTCCGCGAGATACGATCCGTCCTGCCCGGTGAGGCCGGTGATCAGTGCTTTTTTCTGGTGCGTCATGGAATCATTCCGTCTTTTTCCCTTTCATGTTTCATTGTAAAATTTCCAAAATGCCAACGATCACCGGCAGACCCGGCAGCCGGTTAATTGTTTCCGGGGGCTCCTTCCTGTCGTATGCGGTGATCCCAGTACTCATATACAGACCTGAGGCTCTGGTCAAAAGAGACACTCGGTTTCCAGCCAAGTTCGCGACGGATCTTCTCACTGCTCCCGATGATGCACGGGTTATCGATCGGGCGGATCTGTGCCAGTTCCTGGTGCACGCCAGCATCGATCCCCGTCATGTCCGAAAGCAGGGTGATGATCTCCCGGATGGTCCGGCCCGTGCCGCTGCACACGTTATAGACTTCACCGCGTCTCCCCTTTGACAGGAGGAGGTCATAGGCGGCCACGACATCATGCACATCAACAAAATCCCGCACGATCGATCCGTTGCCGATATGGATCACCGGGTCCTGGAGCCCGTGCGCAATCTGCACGAACTGTTTCACGATTGCACTGATGACGAAGCGGTCGGTCTGGCCCGGGCCGCAGTGGTTGAAGGATCGCGTGCAGCAGATATCCAGGCCATACCCGTTCGCATAGATCGTTGCCAGCTGCTCCTGGGCAACACGCGCAACGGCATACGGGTTTGCAGGGTGCTGGGGCGTCTCTTCCGTAAGGGGCAGGTCCTGCGCAGACACAACGCCATACTGCTCCGATGAACCGATCGAGAGCACCCGCGCCCCGTTGTCATTGAGCCTGACCGTGTCGATGATGTTTAAGAAGATATTGGTATTGTTCATGAACGAGAAGACCGGCGTTTTCCAGCTCTCGGCAACCGAGCTCTGTGCAGCCATGTGAAGGATATAATCCGGTTGAACGCATTCGAGAAATTTTTTTATCTTCGGGATCTCCAGCAGGTCGGCCCGGTGGAAGTAGTGGTTTGTGAGGAGTTCCGGCCGGACCGGGACAAAATCCCATGCCGGCTGCGAGCGGCTGATGCCGTGGATCTCCAGATCCTGCCGGTTCCTGGTCAGGAAATCCACCATGTGGCCTCCGACAAAGCCACTGATACCGGTAATGAGCAGTTTTTTCATGTATACTTCCCGTGCGATAGAAGAATGAATGATCTGAATCCGTAGGGTTAGATCTTCTTTTTCACTTCTCCTAACTATTCAGTTTTTTTTTACATGAACTTTCGCATACCTACTATCACGGTATTCCCATGGATTTATTGAATACAACGTTGATTATGATGAGAATATCCTCCTATCCCGGCAGGTCCCGCAATGAGCACATCATATCCTGACAGCGTTCCCGTGACCGTCTCCGTGATCCTCCCCGCGCTCAATGAAGAGCGCACGATTGGAGCCTGCATCCGGAAGATCCAGGCGGTCTTCTCGGAGAATTCTCTTGACGGCGAGATACTTGTTGCCGACTCATCCACAGATACAACTGCGGATATTGCCCGTTCCCTCGGTGCAACCGTCATACACCCGAAAAAGCCCGGCTATGGAAACGCATACCTCGCCGCCTTTCGCCACGCCCGGGGCCGGTATTTCATCCTTGGCGATGCAGATGATACCTATGATTTCTCCGAGATCCCGCGGCTGCTTGGCCCGCTTGAGGCAGGCGCTGACTTTGTTGTCGGGTCACGGTTCCGGGGCAGGATCCGGCCTGGGGCAATGACCTTCCTCCACCGGTATATCGGCAACCCCCTTCTCACGTGGATGATCAATGTCATCTTTGGGACGGAGTACTCCGATACACACAGCGGCTTTCGTGCGATCACGCGCGAGGCGCTCGACCATCTCACGTTAACAACCGGGGGCATGGAGTTTGCCTCAGAGATGCTGGTGATGGCTGCCAAAGAGCAGCTGAAGGTCGCGGAGGTGCCCATTGATTACTATCCCCGGCAGGCCCCTTCGAACCTGCACAGTTTTGCCGACGGCTGGCGGCACATACGGTTCGTGCTGCTCATGAAGCCCCTCCCGTTCGTGGCGATCCCGGGGCTGCTCCTCTCCCTTGTCGGTAT
>DANA01000096.1 GCA_002508495.1 Methanoregula sp. UBA276 | reverse complement strand
CATCGTGGTCCGGACCGAGACGAACTTTATCCACGGTATCCTGTTTGGGGGTTTTCTCTGGGTGATGGGAGTACACGCGGCGCTGCTCTGGGGCATGCTCACGTTCCTGCTGGGCTATATCCCGTATTTCGGGCTTCTTCTTGCTGCAATCCCGGCGGTCTTCTTTGCCTGGATCCAGTTCGGCATCCCCGGGGCAGTGACGGTCATTGTCGTGATCTGTATCCTGAACCTGATTGTCGAGAACCCGGTGTACTCGTACCTCACAGCACGGAAGTACGAGATGCCGGCACTCCTGGTCATCATCTCCGTCATCTTCTGGGGCTGGCTGTTAGGGCTTGTTGGCATGCTCTTTGCCATCCCGTGCACCCTGATGGTCCTCCTGGTCTGCCAGTTGTCCGATGACCTTCGCTGGATCAATGTGATGCTCGGGGTCAGCCATCTCTTTGAAGAAGTGGGCGTGAAGCCAATTGTGGCTGAAGAATAATTTTCTCACCGGGGTATTTCCCACGATCATCCCATTAAATGTCGGCGGGATAGTTCTGTCGGGGGGCCGGGCAATGAAAAATGATTGCCCCGCATTTTTCATACTCTTCCGGGTAATCTCTTCCGGTGTGCCCCGGCCGGTACAGCAATTTCGAAGCGGCTGCCGCGCCCTTCAATCCCGGTCTCGTAAATGACGATACCGGTCATCGCGAGGATTTCCCGGATCAGGAAGAGACCAAGTCCGGTATTTTTCCCGAACCCCCGCAAAAAGATCTTCTCCTTATCCTCCTGCGCTATGCCCGGCCCGTTGTCTTCACAGGTGAAGAAAAGCCTGCCGGCATCCTCGCGGGCAGAAAACCGGATATCCGGGTGCGGGCCGGCGTACCGCACTGCATTTTCCATCAGGTTATAGAATACCTTCTCTAGCAGCGGGTCGGCATAAATCTCACGGTTTTTGCAGGTCTCATCAAGAGTAATGGAAGTCAGTTTCAGGGGAGCACGGGCCTTCTGGATTGCTGTGGCGATGTCCTGCCATGCGGGCGAACCAACACCGATCTTCTGGTAATCGCGGGCAAAGTTGACTTGTGCATGGATGGCATCGACGACCTGCTCGCACCGCGTGAGATATTTTTGTGTTGCCTGGTCATGGGACTGTTCTTCGGCAAGGGTAAGAAGGGATGAAAGGATCGTCAGCTGGTTGAGTATATCATGGCGGGTGATATCGTTTAACAGGTTGAGCTTGCGGTTGACGGATGCAAGATTCTTCTCTTCGGCCTTCCTTGCCGTGATATCCGAAGATATGACCGTGATGGCAATCACTTCATTCGTGGCCGGGTCGATGACCGGGTTGAGTTTTCTCAGGAAATTTTTTCCGTCCTGCTCGTACTCGTCCTGGACCTGGCGTCTCGTTACAATCACCTGTTCAATTCGGGCGAAAAAGACCCGGGATTCGCCCGCTGAGTGAAAGTCGCTGTATCGTCGGCCCATATACGCATCGGGAGAAAGTCCCCTCCTGGCCAGGTGCCTCTTGTTGATGAGGAGGTAACGGCAGTCGCGGTCAACGGTGTAGATCGAGTCCTCGACAGACTCTACGAACGACCGGTACTGCATTTCCGATCTCCGGAGTTTCTCCTCGGCTTCGCGCTGGAGGTGAAGGGCTTCCTGCGTTTTCTGCTGTTCCAGTACAATCGAACGAAGCGGAAAATAGATGATGACAATAGCTATGATGCTCGTGAAGATGATGGTGATGGCGTGGGATTCCCAGATAGTGATCGCGGGATTGAGGATCTGCTTGGTCACCTCATATACGGTCATGATGCCAAGCATCGCGATGAATACCAGGACCAGTGGACGGATCAGTTGCCGGGACAGGGATCTCTGTATCATGGGATCCTCGAAAAAACCCTTGTTAAAAAAATTTCCATATGTTTATTGAAAGGGCGCCTGGCATACGTCCGATGGTCAGGCTCCGCTCGCCGCTACTGCTGATAAGCGGGCGACCCGGAACTTTGCACTGAGCGTGACATGTACACGGTACATGGTTGTACCGAGACAGACCTCCCGGAAGATCGATCCGGTATCTTTCGCGTCCATCCGGGTAAGGATTTGGTCCAGATCCTCCGGGAAAAACTCTTCAAGAGATCCCCGGCTCCCGTATTTCACCATCGCATCGAGGGCGGCATCATTGTAGTATGTGATCCTGCCGCTCTCGTCCACTTCAATGACCGGCGTCAGCTCAAGGTGGGGGATTCCGGTCGTCCGGACCTCGCGAATGGCTGTAACTTTTTTCGAAATATCTGCCATAAGGATCATATGCCCGAAATGGAGGTTGCCGGAATCCAGCGGTGCGATGTGGATCTCGGTATCGATCGAGAACCCCTTGCTGTGCCGGAATCGCGTGATGATCCGCGCCTTTGCATGGGCGCGGAGATCCTGCTGGATCCTGCGACCAATCTCCTCGTATGTCTGCCGGTTCTCATACAACGCTGAAAGGTGCAGCCCTTTCAGATCAGCCCTCCGGTAGCCCAGCATGCCGGCCAGGGAATCGTTTACCCACTGGAAGGTGCGGTTGCGGACATACCCGATCCCGTATGGCGATGCCGAGAGAATGGCCCGGAGAACCGCATGTTTCCGTTTGAGGGCAGACTCCGCGCGCCGCTGGCTCACCGCCCGCTTTACTTTGTGCGCCAGTTCAGCATACTGGGATTTTGGATCCCCGCCTTTCTGGAGATAATAGTCTGCACCGGAATTGAGTGCCTCGATTACTACATCTTCACGTCCTTTCCCGGTGAAGAGAATGAACGGCAGTGTCCGGCTCTTTTTCCGGATGATCTGAAGGAATGCAATCCCGTCCAGTCCCGGCATCTGATAATCCGAGACAATTGCATCGAACGCGACCGTCTTCATCAGGTTAAGGGATTGTTCCGCGGACCCGGATGTGACCACGGTGATTTCGGTGCTGCGTTCAAGCCAGAGTTTTCCCACATCGAGCAGTGTGGGTTCGTCATCAACAAGGAGGAGGGTTATGGGGGGCTCCTGGCTACCTGCCGTAACTGCTGGCACGATTGATCTGAGCCCGGGCTGGTTGTTTTTTGATGGTGCGTCCGCTATGTCACAGGATTTGAATGCCTGGCCGGTAACAGAACTCACTGCGTCATGGATAACCCGTGATATCATGAAATTTCCTCGTTTTGTATCATACATTCTCCTGGTTCAACCACTGGGGCGACCGTCATGCTGATCCTGCCTTGTTCGCCATCGTTAATTTCACCAGCATCCAGATGGTGAAAAAGGATCGGGCGTGGGTATCACCGGACATGGCCGGAAGTAGTGCGGAAATGCATAATCCCCGCAACCGTGTATTCAGGAGTGTTTTCATTGAATTCAGCGATCAACCGTGGCTGTCAATCAACAATATACATTTTCGATAGAGTCTATAGTTACACCAATAAAATATAGAGATGGAAAAAACACAGTAAAAAAAAAGATTTCTCGGCTATTGTCGGAATTGTCGCTATTTCCCCTTATTCCCGCTGTACGGCCCTGCCTCGTTCTCCACGAGCAGGTTGATGACCGTCTCGGAGATGTCCCCGGCATATTCGCCCGAGCGGCGTACACTCTCGGCTATATAGCCGATATTGATGGCAACGGGTGTCTCCTGCCGCAGCACCATGTTGTTGATGTCCCCGCAGATCTTTTCCAGGGCATGGATGGACTCGATGTTGCGGTGCGCCTCCTTCATGTCGGTGTTGAAGAACGAGACGATACTCCGGTCGAAGATCTCAAGGGACATGGCACTTGCCTTCCGGACCGCGGCAAGGATCTTTTTGTCAACCTCTGCACTCATCAGCGGCACCGCGTGCTCTGCTACCCGGACCGCATGGTCCCCGATCCGTTCGATGATCCGGCTGAGCATGTAATAGTACATCGCCATGCCGGGCGCGATCCCCATCTTCCGCGAAAGGCCGGCGTTTTGCAGGATCATGGTGGTCTGGCGGGCAATGAGCCAGTTGAGCCGGTCGGCATCGGTGTCGCGCCCGATGACGTCCTGCGCAAGGGCACGGTTCTGGGTCTCGAATGCCGTGATCGCGTCCTCGTGCATGGCCCGGACGATGACATACATCCGCTTGATGGTGTTGTCAAACGGCATCTCAGCGGGGTTGAGGAGGTCTTTTATTGCGATCACGGTCGCGGTTTCCTCCACAACCTCCTGGCCGATTGTCATCTGGGTGAAGTCCCGCACAACGGTACGGACGAACGGGGGGAATCGCTCCTTTGCGGTAATGCGTATGGTGGAGAACCCGGTGATATAGGACCCGATCAGCATCCGGAAGAGGAGCGCCGGGTCTGCAACCGAACTGCTGCTGATCTCCTTTGTCCGCTGCGGGGACTCGTCCGTGATCTTTTTCGTGACAAGAAGCGACCCGTCCGGCTGGACCACAAGCCCGACCGGATCGTTCTTCTTTATCATCTGGGATTCTGCCCAGTCTTTGGGAAGGGTCACTACGTACGATGCCCCTCCTGTTACCTGCACTCTCCTGATCTCCATTATGCCACCATCCTCGGGTCTCCCACTCTATGTCTCTCTATCTTTCTCTTTAGAGTATATAGAGAAATATAGTTTATGGCGAAAATAGGTATATCCCCTCCCATGCAAGGGATGATGGAACACCATGAGAGAAAAACGGAGTTCTATCCTGTTCTGTGCGGTCAGCTTTATCGCGGTCGTTATGCTCGCGCTGGCTGCCGGTTGTATTGCGAATCCGACCACGGAAACTGCAGCAGGGCCGGTAACGGCCGCCGATGCCGGTGCTCAAGGAACGCCCGGCCAGAAGCAGACCATCACCATCAGCGGTTCGACAACGGTCCTGCCGATTGTCCAGAAAGCTGCTGACGAATACATGGCAACCCGCCCGAGTGCGGACATCCAGATCTCGGGCGGTGGGTCCGGTGCTGGTATCAAGGCTATCGGTGCAAAGACGGTCGATATCGGCATGTCGTCTCGCGAAGTAAAGGAGAGCGAAATGGCCCAGTACCCGGGTCTTGTGGTGACCACGGTAGCCCAGGACGGCATTGCGGTAATTGTCAACCCGAAAAACGATATCCCGCACATCACGGTTGACCAGATCGCGGATATCTATCTTGGGAAGATCACAACATGGAACGAAATCAATGGAGCCGGTCTTGCAGGGACCAGTAACCAGATCGTGGTTATCGGTCGCGACAGTGCATCCGGGACCCGCTCGTACTTTGACGAAGTGATCCTGGAAGGAAAGACCGCATCAAGCGGAATGCTGGAGAAGAACTCCAACGGGGCAGTCCTCCAGACGGTTGCCCAGACCCCGGGTTCGATCGGGTACGTCTCCATCGGGTTCGTGAGCAACAGTGTCAAAGCAGTCCCGATCTGGTACGATGCCAGCACGATCGTTGCGCCGACTCTTGCCAACGTCAAGGCCCATACGTACCCAATCTCCCGTGACCTCTATGTCATAACAAACGGCGAACCTTCCGGTCCTGCAGGGGATTTCATCTCTTACATCCTTGGTCCGGAAGGCCAGAAGATCGTTGCCGATGAGGGGTACGTGACCGTCCGTTGATAAGGAGACGTTCCACCCAATTTTTCACGTTGAGGGATCCCCCATGACAGACCCGGCCGGAACCACGAACCCCGTCAGGGGCTGCCATTCCTGTACAGGGGCAGTATTGCGGATCCGGGAGTCCGCGATCCGGTCGATTTTTTTCTGCACGGCGTTTCTTGCCGTGGTTGTTGTTGCCTTCATCATCCTCTTTCTCTTCGGGGATGCATTCCCTATCTTCCGGGATTTTGGAGCACTCCCGTTCCTGCTGGGACTCACATGGGCGCCGACCGCTCCTGAACCCCTGTACGGGATCTTCCCGCTGATTGTCGGGACCGTCCTGGTCACGGTCGGAGCAATGGTTTTTTCCGTCCCGCTCTCCATCGGCTGTGCAATCTACATCTCCCAACTGGCATCCCCCCAAATGAAACAGGTCCTCAAACCTGCCATCGAACTCCTTGCCGGCATCCCGTCCGTTGTGTACGGGTTCTTCGGGCTCATTGTCCTCACCGACTTCATCCGGGTCTCCTTCGACCTGCCGACCGGAGAGACGTGGCTTGCCGCGTCCGTGCTTCTTGGGATCATGGCACTGCCCACGATCATCAGCGTCTCGGAAGACGCGATCAGTGCGGTCCCCCGTGAGTACCGCGAGGGATCGCTTGCCATCGGGGCAACCCGCTGGCAGACCATCAGCCGGGTTATGGTGCCGGCTGCCCTTTCGGGTATTGCAGCGGCAATCATCCTCGGCATCGGGAGGGCGGTTGGCGAGACGATGGCGGTCATGATGGTGGCCGGCAATGCCGCAATCATTCCGGACCCGGTCTGGAATATTCTCTCCCCCCTGCGGACGCTGACTGCCACGCTCGGTATCGAGATGGGCGAAGTAGCCGTGGGAAGCGAGCACTACAGCGCATTGTTCGGTGTTGCGGTCGTTCTTCTCATAATCACCCTCCTCATCAACCTCTCTGCCGGCGCTATCCTCCGGCACCTGCACGGGGGCATGACCGGCCAGCACGGGCAGAGGCAGTTCGTCTCTCGTGGAACAAAAGCACTATTCGCACGCTGGTACAGGGTCATCGCAGGGATCCTCCTTCTGGCCTTCCTGCTCGCAGCGGCGCCCTGGTACGTCGCCGTTGCCGCCATGATCGTTGTCGGGGCATTGTTCTTATGCCGGGACCGGCTGTCGCCAAAGATTGCTGAGAAGATAGCATTCGGGTTCATTATCGCTGCAGCCGTGACTGTCCTTGGTATCCTCGTCATCATCCTCCAGGACATCGTGATAAACGGCCTGCCTGCGCTCTCGTGGGAGTTCCTCACCCGGCCGCCCAAAGACCTTGGCCGGGGAGGCGGGATCTTCCCCGCAATTGTCGGGACCCTGTATCTCGTGACCGGCGCGATTGCCCTTGCACTCCCCATCGGGGTTGGTGCGGCGATCTATCTTGTCGAATACACACGGGAAGGCCGGATCACAAGGCTCATCCGGACCGGCGTCGACCTCCTGAACGGCACGCCGTCCATTGTCTTTGGCCTCTTCGGGTTTGCCTTCCTCGTGCTCTGGCTGAACATTGGCATCTCGATGCTGGCCGGGCAGGTGACCCTCGCCCTGATGGTGCTGCCCACGATCATCCGCACCACCGAGGAATCCTTAAAGAGCATCCCGGCGTCGTTGCGGGAGGGGAGCCTTGCCCTGGGTGCGACCAAGTGGCAGACCATCAGCCGGGTCGTCCTCCCCCCGGCCCTTCCTGGCATCCTCACGGGTACCATTCTCTCCATCGGGAGGGCTGCCGGGGAGACGGCGCCGATCATGTTCGTGGCCGTGGTCTTCTCGCAACGGTTCCTGCCCGGCTCCGTCTTTGACCCGGTCATGGCATTACCCTACCATCTCTTCATCCTGGCAACGAACGTGCCGGACTCATCAGCAAACCAGTACGGGACAGCACTCGTCCTGCTCCTGCTTGTCATCGGGTTCTATGCGGTCGCGATCGGTGTTCGGATGCATTGCAAGAAAAAAATCGGGGGATAATATGACAGAAAGCACCATCATCTCGACTACCAACCTCAACCTCTGGTATAATGGCAAGCACGCGCTCGAATCGGTCTCGATGGGGATCCCGAAGAACCGGGTAACTGCCCTCATCGGGCCGTCGGGGTGCGGAAAATCCACGCTCCTGCGCTGCTTCAACCGCCTGAACGACCTCATCGACCACGTGAAGATCACTGGCGAGGTCCTGCTTGACCATGCAAATATCCATGCGCCCGATACCGATGTGGTATCCCTGCGCAGGAAGGTCGGGATGGTATTCCAGAAACCCAACCCGTTCCCGAAGTCGATCTACGAGAACATCGCCTACGGGCCACGGGTGCATGGCATCCGCGACAAGGAAGAACTCGACCGGATCGTGGAGCAGAGCCTCCGCCATGCTGCCATCTGGGACGAGGTTTGCGACCGGCTCGATGACTCGGCGCTCGGCCTCTCGGGCGGCCAGCAGCAACGCCTCTGTATTGCCCGCACCCTCGCGGTGAACCCGGAGGTGATCCTGATGGACGAGCCCTGTTCGGCACTTGACCCGATCGCAACGGCAAAGATCGAGAACCTGATTGAGATGCTGAAAAAGGAGTACACGGTCATCATCGTGACGCACAACATGCAGCAGGCAGCCCGGGTGAGCGACTATACGGGGTTCATGTATCTTGGGCGGCTTGTTGAGTGCGGCAGGACGTCCGACCTCTTCGAGCACCCAAAAGAGGAGCTGACCGAGAACTACATCACCGGAAGGTTCGGGTAGGCACAACTATGGCAGAAAAATTTCACACGGAACTGGAAAATGTCCGGCTGGAGACCGTGGCAATGGCACGCTTTGGGCGTACAATGCTGCGGGACGCGGTGGATGCCCTTATCCGGCAGGACACGGATCTCGCGGCATCGGTTGTTGCACGGAAAGATGCGATCCGTGAACGGGAGGTGGAACTCGAGGAGCGCTGTTACCAGCTGATAGCAACCAACCAGCCGATGGCAAAGGACATGCGGATCATCGTCTGCACGCTCAAGGTTGTTGCGGCGTCACTGCGCATCGGGAGGTACGGCAAGGTAATCGCCCGGATCGTGCAGGAGATTGCCGACCGTCCCCATATCGACCACATGATGAGCATCCCGCACATGGCAGACCTCGTGATAGAGTTGGTTGATGACGCAACCGTGGCTTACGAGACCGATACTACGAGGAAGATTGCAGACTTCTCTGCCCGCGATGACACCATCGATGCCCTGCGCCACTCCATATTCCGCGAGGGCATCAGCCACATGATGGAAGATCCGCGGAGCATCTCGCGCTGCACGCACTATATCATGGTGGCACGGTATCTCGAACGCTGCGCCGACCATGCGTGCCGGATCGCCGAGAACGTCCACTACATGCACACGGGTGAGCGGGTAGAGATTCACTGAGGAAACCCTATGAGCGAGGACAAAATTTCCCCCAATATCCTGGAACCATCTGCGGAAAATACCCCGATGCATCCGGAGGACTACACTGCACTGCTCGCGTGGGTACGGGCTAAAGAAGGGGAGAGGAATCCGCAGGGCTTTTTGGATTAGCAGATTCAGAAAATCTCCGTTCCGTAGATATCATTGTTAATATTCATACGCTTCTGGGGGCTTTTGTTTACACTTTCGCCCCCGCCGCTGTGGCATCCCCTGCACAGCGATAATGACGTATTACCGGTAACCGACCTCGTACAATCATAATGCGCCCCGTCCCCCAATGGGGGACTGGTGGCGCAAGAAGTGGGGGCTTCATAACGCACACAGAATTTTTCTCCAGTACTCTGTTTCCGGAATAACGATAGAAAAAAGAGAGGGCAGGAAATACTGTTTTTCGTTCCCGGCCCTAGTACCCAATCACGACACGGATCACCGCAAATACGGTAAACCCGATAAGTGCGCTGATCGGAATGGTGAGGATCCAGGCCCACGCAATCGTCCGTGCAACCCCCCACTTCACCGTGCTTGTCCCCATGGTTGTCCCGACACCCATGATCGAAGAGCAGATAACATGGGTAGTACTGACCGGAATACCCAGCAAGGATGCCCCGATGATGGTGGTTGCCCCTGCCGTCTCGGCTGCAAACCCGTGCACGGGGCGGAGTTTCGTGATCTTGTATCCCATGGTCTTGACGATCCGCCAGCCTCCCGAGAGGGTACCAAGAGATATGGCCCCGTAGGCAGCGAGGATCACCCACAGCGGTACCGGCAGGTGGTTCGGATCGACACCGGCACCGTAGTATCCGATGGAGAAGAGCAGCGGGAGGATGATCCCCATGGTCTTCTGGGCATCGTTGGTCCCGTGGCTGAAACTGTACGCGGCTGCCGAGCAGAGCTGGAGCCGTTTGAAGTAGGTCTCGGCTTTCTCCTTGTTGGCATGGCGGGTGAGGTTCAAAATGATCGCCATGAACACAAACCCGCAGGCAAGCCCGATGAGGGGAGAGACAACCATGAAGAGCGCAACGACTTCGACCGTGGTCCACTTGATAGCCGCGATCCCGGCAGCGGAGAGCCCCGCACCTGCCAGCCCGCCAATCAGCGCATGGGACGATGACGTGGGCAGCCCCGAGATCCACGTGATCAGGTTCCAGGTGATGGCCCCGGTGAGGGCGGACAGGATGATGTAGGGGATGATTACCGTCTCGACGACGTTAAGCTCGATGATCTTGCTTATGGTGCTTGCTACTGCAACCCCGAAGCCGAATGCTGCAACGAAATTAAAGGTCGCGGCCATCAGCACGGCGTTGCGGGGCGAGAGTACCTTCGTCGAGACCACGGTCGCAATTGAGTTCGCAGCATCGTGGAACCCGTTGGTGAAGTCGAAGATGAGCGCAACGACGATAATGGCGATGACCAGTTCCACGGAAGCTTCAATCATGGTGTCCTCGCGTACAGGGTGTGTGTCGGTCTCATGAGTGACGGATCGCGATATCCGACAAGACGTTTGCCACGTCCTCGCACCGGTCCGTCGCGGTCTCGAGGTGCTCGTAGATGTCCTTGAACTTGATGATCGCAATCGCATCGTTGGTCTTGAATATCTCGGTCACGGCATGGGCAAGGACATCGTCGGCAAGGTTCTCGAGACGGTTCACCTCGATGCAGCGCTCTTCGATATACCGGGGGTCCTTGATGGACCGGATCCCTTTCACCGCACCTTCGATCTCCGTTGTCGAGAGATGGATGAGTTTGGCCAGTTCTATCATGTGCAGGTCCGGCGTGCCGATGTCGTAATAGAACATCTTCTCGGTCGCACCATCGATGAAGTCCAGCACATCGTCAAGGGAGGAGGCAAGCCGCGAGATCTCCTCGGGGTCAAGCGGGGTGATGAACGTGGTGTTGAGCTGGTTGTAGATGTCGTGCGTGATGAGGTCGCCCTTGTGCTCGAGTTTCTCGATCGTATGGTACTTTTCCTTGACCGCGGTGAAATCCTCGGTCAGGGCGACCAGCTGCCAGGCGGCCTCCTTTGCAATTGAGGCCTGTTTCTCAAACAGATCAAAAAATTTTTTATCCTGCGGTATCAGCAACTCGCGAAGACCCATAGTAAACACCCTAGTATCGTTAAAAGATGTTAAAAATATAGCGAAATTCTTGCCATCCCTACATCCACGGCAGTAATGATGTTAAAAAAAATTCAACAATGAAATACATCGAATACGCAACAACCATGCCCAGCGGGATGGTGATAATCCACGCGGTCAGCATCTCGCGCACGACCTTCCACTGGACCGCATTCTTCCCCCGGGTGGCCCCCACGCCGATGATCGCACCGTTGATGGCATGGGTTGACGAGACCGGGATTCCCCCGTGCGTTACCGCAACGAGAATGGCGCTGCTCGCGGTTGCCGCGGAGAATCCCTGGTACGGGCGGATCCTGGTTATCTCTTTTGCCATCTTGTCCACAACCCGCCATCCGCCAAAACAGGTGCCAAGACCGATGGCAAGGGCTGAGGTGAGGATGACCCAGCCGGGCACATCGAACGTGAGCAGCATCCCGGAAGCGACCAGCAGGGCGGTGATCACACCCACCGCGTGCTGGCCGTCATTGGCCCCGTGAGCGGTAGCCTGGATAAGGCAGGCAAGAACATGCAGGGGCTGGAAGATCCGCCGCATCCGGTTCTGCCGCGAATGCCGGAAGAGGTGGGAGATGAGGATATCGAACAGGAACGCCCCCACCATGCCGACGACGGGAGAGATGAAGATGAAAAGGACAATCGCAAGCAACCCCCCGATCTGGATGAGCCCGAGGAGCATCATCACGGGGATGACGAGCGATGCCCCGCAGAGCGCCCCCAGCATTGCCCCGAACCGGGTATCCTCCTTAAACGATGCGGTAAAAAGGCCGAGTGCCACTGCCCCCAGCACGCCGCCCGTGATACCGTACACGAGAACCTCCGTCACACCAGTCCATGAAGGGAGAATCACCGCAGAGAGACCGGCGACGGCAATCCCGGCACCGAGCAGGCCGCCGACCATCGCATGGCTGCTGGAGATCGGGATGCCGGACCGGGTTGCAACAAAAACGAGGATGATGGCCGTACCCATGGCAACAACAATCGAGAGCGGTGTGAGCCCGTCACTGTTGACAATCGCCGTTCCGATGGTTGCGGCAACCGCCGTGGTAAAAAGGTACGGGCCGATCAGGTTGCAGAAAGCAGTAAGGAATACCGCCTTTGCCGGTGACAGGGCTTTGGTTGCAACAACCGTTGCGATCGAGTGCGAGGCGTCATTTACGCCATTGACGAAGTTCAACGCCAGGGCAAGGATAATGCCGAACAGGATGAGGGGTGCAAATCCGATCATGCGTGTGCCTTGGCTATGTCACCGATGGCATGGCCGACATCGTTGCATTTCTCCATCACCTTTGCCATTCCCTCGTAGATATCCTTGAGCTTGATTATCATCAGGAGATCCTTTGTCTTGAAGAGCTCCAGGATCGCCCGCGAGAGGAGTTCTGTCGACAGGTTATACAACCGGCTGATCTCCTGGACATGCGTCTTTACCTCATCAGGGTTCTTCAGGGTCGAAAGGCTGTCGACCGCATGCGATATCTCCGTTGTCGCGAGCATGATTAAGTAGGAGTATTCTTTTAAGACATCGTTGGTCTGCGGGATCTCGTAGTTACAGAGCTGGTGGGTGACCCAGTCAAGCCGGTCCAGGACATCATCGAATACCGGGGCGAGCCTTGCAATCTCTTCGGGTTCGAGCGGGGTGATGAGGGATGCATCAAGCTGCTCGAAGATCTTTCGGGTGATCTCGTCGCCATGGTGTTCGAGCTGGCGTACCTTATGGGATTTCTCTGTTCCCTCTGGAAGCTCATGCGTAATATCGTTTAACGTGGCAGCAGCTTCGGCAATCTTATCGGCAATCTCTTTAAAAAGGGTGAAAAATACCCGGTCTTCCGGCAGGATCAGGTCGCGGATACGCATAGCATGAGTGTGATCAATCGTGGAATTATAAAAAGTACGGGTCAAAAAAATGAAGGAAATACGAGTCGGACGAAAAAATATGCCCCACTTCAGATAACCCGGTATGCTTTCGGAGGAACGTGGATCTCGAACCGTGCGCCGTTCCCGAATGTTCCGGTCTCGCGGATGACGATACCGGTGATGGCAAGGATCTCGCGGACCAAAAAGAGTCCCATTCCCGTATTGGTCCCGTATCCATAGGTGAAGATGCGTTCTTTATCTTCAGGACGGATCCCAATGCCGTCATCCTCGCAGATAACGACCGGCGTATCTTTCTGGTAATCGACCCTGAACCGGATGGTCGTGAGGGTCAATCCGTACCTGAGGGCATTGTCAATAAGGTTGAAAATAGCTTTCTCGATCAGCGGATCCGCATAGATCTCGACACCTGCCGGGACTTCGTTCTCCAGCCGGACCTCGCCGAGCGTTGCATACCCGCTGGCATTGACAATGCATGCAGAAAGCGGGTGCCAGGCAGGGGACGTCATCCCGATCCGCTGGTACTCGCTCGTGAACTGGACCGTATTAATGGAGCGTTTGATCACGTCCATGCTCTTTTTTATCTGTGCCGACGCGAGGTCCGGCTTAGTACTGTTGTTCTCGTCGGCAAGTTCCAGGTAGCCCTGCAGGACCGTGAGCTGGTTGAGGAGGTCATGGCGGGTGATGCTGGTCATCAGCTGGAGTTTCTTGTTTGCCTGTGCAAGATCGCGCTCCGCCTGCTGCCGGGAAGTGTTCTCCATCTGAAGGTCATCGTTTGCCACCTGCATCTCCTCGACCATCTGCTGGAGCTGTTCGTTGAGCGAGAGCAGGTTCTCCTGTGCTTCCTGCAACTCGGTGTTTTTCCGGATCGCGAGTTCATAGGTTGAGAGGAGGATCCGGAGTATCTGGAGCCTGCCGGCACGGATGGAATACCGGCTGCCGCCAAATTCAACTTCAAGCAACGGGGATGATCCGGCAGGTTCGCCCCCCTGCTCTGCAGCGCTGAAAACTTCCCGGATCCGGATTAGGACCATTGCGGAATCGAACGGTTTTATGATGAAATTGTCAGCACCTGCCTCAAGCCCTTTGAGGACATCTGCAGGGTCGAAGAGCTGGGTGACCATGATGACCGGGATGTCCGCGGTTGCCGTATTCTGGCGGATCCTCCTGCAAAGCTCGTACCCGTCAATATCCGGCATGATGATGTCCGTGAGGATCATGGCAGGTCGTTCCTGCGCGATCAGGTCCAGTGCATTCCGGCCATTGTCTGCAATCCTGAAGGGGTAGTTGCCCTTCCCGAGGATATGCCCGAGATATTCAGCCTGTGTCCTGCTGTCCTCGACAACGAGGATGGGGCCGCCCTGTCTTCTCTTATCTTCCATCATGACCATCCACAACTCCTGCGGTCAGCAAGGAGGTTTGCGACAACGTCGAGGATCCCGTGGCGGTCAAAACTGCTCTTTACGATATACGCATCTGCGCCCACGGCAAGCCCATGGTTCCGGTCTTCATCCGAGTCAAGCGAGGTGACGAGGACGATGGGGAGGTGCACGAGGCGTTCGTCAGCGCGTATCTTCTCGGTCAGGGTAAACCCGTTCATCCGGGGCATATCGATATCCGAGACAACGATGTCAAACGGGTGCTGTTTTATGAGTGCCAGTGCCTCGATGCCATCAGTAGCGGTCTGGACAAGATAACCGGCCCGTTCAAGGATTGTCTGGAGGAGCGTGCGGGATGTGACCGAGTCCTCTACGACAAGCACGCGCTTCTCCTTGAGTCGCCCGGGGATATCATGGGAGGCAATCGGCGTACCCTTGAGCGACTCCTGGATCAGTTCGAGCGGGTCGAGGACGAGCGCGAGCGTCCCATCTCCCAGTATTACCGCACCGGTGATCCGCCTGACCCGACGGATCTGGCTCCCCAGCGGGCGGATGACAATCTCCTGTACCTGCTGGACTTCGTCGACGATACAGGCGATCTGCCCGGCACCATATGCCAGAATGATGACCGGAACCTGTCCTTTTCGTTCCCCTGCTGTACCTGTTGCAGGAATCCCAAGAGCATCCGTGAGACGGATTGTGCTGATCATCTCCCCCTGGAAGAAGAGGGACGGACGCCCCTTCCGGGTTACGATCGCGTCGTTTTTCACCCGTATCACCTGGCGGACCTGTTGCATGGGAAGTACATAGCGCTGGTTGCCTGCCCGTACGACCACGCCCCGGAGGGTAGCAAGCCGGACCGGTACCATGATCCTGACCGTGGTGCCCGTGTCCAACCCCGATGCTATGGAGACTTTCCCGCCAAGGCGTGTTGCGGTATCTTCCACAATGGCAAGGCCAAGGCCACGGCCCGAGAGGTCTGTCACAAAGGGGCTGGTTGATAACCCGGATTTGAAGACCAGCCAGAGGATCTCGCTATCCGTCAGTCCCTCCCCCTCCTTGTCGGTGATAAAACCCCGGTCCCGCGCAACCTGGCGGATACCTGTAGGATCGATACCGGCCCCGTCATCGGAGATCTCGATACTGACCTTACTGCCGGAGAGCGGGACAACCCGTATCCGGACCGTTCCCCGTACGGGTTTTCCTTTCTGGGTGCGGATGTCCGGGTACTCGATCCCATGGTCGATGCTGTTATGGATGAGGTGCATGATGGGATCCTTGAGCGCCTCAAGAATACGGCGGTCCATCTCGATCTCCCCGCCTTCGATCACGAGGTCAACCTGCTTGCCGGTCTTTCTTGAATAGTCCCGCACGAGCCCGTTGAACATAACGAGGACATTTGCGATGGGGAGCAGGACGGCATCGTGGATCAGGTCCGAGATCGTCTGGGTGCTCGATTCCAGTGCCGAACGGTCGATTTCGGTCTCCTGGATGTGTGCCCCGAGATCGTGCTGGAGGACTGCAACGAATTCCCGGTTGTATTCTAAGAACTCCACGATCCGCTGGAGCGGCAGGACGAGGTCCGAGGGCAGCTCCGACCGCCGTTTTCCAAACGACATTTCCCGGATCCGGTGCATGTCGTTGGATACCAGGGTATAGTTCCAGCGCCAGAGCCCGAAGCGGGTGATCATATCCTCGAGTTCCTGCATACGGTGGGCGAGGAACAACCGCGTTGTCAGCAGATCATCCGATCCCGATATGAGCCGGTCCAGCTTGTCGGCAGCGATACGGACCGTGCGGGTATCTGCAAAGGAGGTGTTGGGTAGTACCACTCCCGGCATGGGAAACTGCGGTGCAGGACTTTCGGTTGCACCATTCTTAGCCCTGCTCCGGCCCGTTGATGGGGAAGGCCCCTCCCCCGCTGTGCGGGCACCGGCGTTTTCGGTTGCCGAAGAACGGCGGGCCACCGCTTCATCTGAAGGTCCGGGGGATTTTTGCATGCCGGTTGCTTTCCCCCCGTCAATGAGCCGGCGGACCCTGGTGTTGATCTCGCTTGCCGTTGTTGCCGGCGTGGCATCATCTCCCATGAGCTTTTGGATGCCCTTGAGGGCTTCATGGAAGAGATCGAACGCTTCTGCATCAGGGACATAGTTCCCTTTTTTCATGCCAGAGAAGACCGTTTCGAGGTTCTGGCAGACACTCTCGATCTCCCGCAGCTGGACCGCCCGGGCAGCACCTTTCAGGCTGTGCGTTTTCCGGTAGGCCTTCTCAATGAATTCCGCTCTTGCATCGGGCTCGGCCTTTTCGAGGCTGATGAGATCCTGGGTGATCTCGGTAACGTGCTCGTCGGCTTCTTCCCGGAATGTGGCAAGAAGCCGTTTGCGGAATTCCCCGTCCGTATCCATCATTGCAGTTGTGTTTCAGACATGGTACTGTTCGGTGATCTTCTTCAGCCGGACACCGAGCGTGTGCAGGTCTTCTGCGGTCTTCTCGGCTTTTCGGGTGATCTCGAGGTTCTTCTGGGCTGCATCGCGGATGTTCTCCATTGCTTCTGAGATCTGGTCCATCCCGGTCGCCTGCTCGTGAATGGATGACGCAATCTCGATCGCCTCATGCGAAGAATCGGCGATTGATCGTGTCAGCACCTCGATGGCTTCCTTGGCATCGGCGGTCAGGCGGGCTGCATCAGCAACGGAATTCGTGCCGCGTTCGGTCGAGACCACGGTCGAAGAAACGCCCCGCTGGATATCGGTAAGGATCGTGCGGATGTTGCCGGTCGCCTGCTTGGACTGCTCGGCAAGGTTGTGGATCTCGTGTGCCACAACCGCAAAACCCTTCCCGAGCTCCCCGGCCTTTGCCGCTTCAATAGACGCGTTGACCGCAAGCAGGTTCGACTGTTCCGAGATGTCCGTCACCGTGGCAATGATCTCCCCGATGGCCTGGCTCTGTTCCTGGAGCTTGATGACATTCATGCCGATCATGTCCATCTGCCGCTGGATGTGGTTCATCCCGTCAAGGATCTCCTGGACCGATTTCTGGCCTTCACCCGAGACCGCGAGCGCCTTCATCGCCTTGTCCGACATCTCCTTGGTCTTGAGGTTCACCAGATCCGTCTTCTTCCGCACACCTTCCACGGTATCTGAGGTCGTGTTCACCGTGTCCGCGGTCTGCGAGCTGGCGGAGGAGAGCTGGGTGGTGATGCTTAAGATCTCGCTGGATGCAAGTGAGAGGACGCTGACTCCTTCATAGAGTTCCTCGTTGATGAGTTTCATCAGCCGCTGGAGCTCGATACCGGTCGTGTTAAGGGCATCCCGGTAGGCAACGAACTCCCCGGCAACCGGGATCTTGTCATCGAACCGTGCCGTGAAATCCCCGGCTGCATAAAACCGGGAAAGGCGCATTGCTTCGTTGACCGGCTCCGTGATTGTCTCGAGGGTCTTGTTGAAACCGGCAATGATCATGCGGTACCCGCCGCGGAACGCTTTCTCGTTCCCGCGAACCGAGAGATCCCCCGCCCGGGCAGCATCCGTGAGTTTGATCGTCTCCTTGTGGAGGTGGTCAAGGGAGTCAACCATCATCCGCAGCGCGGGCCGGATCTCGTCGCGCTCATCGACCGGTTTTGAGAACTCTTCGATATACTCCCCGTTGGCAATCTTCCTGATATCGCCGACAACGTTGATCTGGAGGTCCTCGGCAAACTCATCCATGGTTGCGGCCATGACCCCGATCTCGTCTTTTCTCCGGATATTGAGACGTGCAGACAGGTGACCATACCGCAGTTCCCGGATCATGACGACGACCTGCTGCAGCGGGCCGGATATCGAGCGGCCGAAGAGAATGGCTATGGTTGCACCGATGGCCATTGACGCAATCATCAGCGCAAAGATGGTATTCCGGATCGTATCGATAGGCCCGGTGAAATCCGATAATTCTGCACGGGAGACGATATACCAGTCAAGCGGTTCGTAATAGGTGTAGGCATCAAGGACCTGGGTTCCGTCAACTTCGTGGGGAATTTTGCCTTCCTTTTTGACAAACATCTCCTGCACAAAATCCTTATCCGACCAGTTCTGCCCCTCCAGTAACGGGTGCACCAGTACCGTTCCTTCACTGTTTATGACATACATGTACCCGTTTTTGCCGACAACGGTTTCCCGGATACTGGTCTTGACCACATCAAGGGTCTGTCCTTCAAGAGTGCCGACAAAAAGGACGCCGATGATCTTCCCGTTGGGATCCTTGATCGGTTCATACGCTGTAACATAGTTCTTCCCGAACAGGTCCCTCCAGCCATAATACGTCTTGTCGTTATTAACGGTGTAGTCATAGACATCATCGGTCAGGTGCGTGCCGACAGCCCTGTTCCCGAAAGAGTCAAGGACATTGGTGGAGATGCGGACAGCGTAACTGTCATTGTACACCTGGAATACCGTTGCAGCGCCGCCGACCATGTCCTGGACCTTATCGACAATCTCATAATTGTCATTAACCACATACTTGTTGTTGCTGCGGTCGATGAGGGTCATCTGGTCATTGATGATCTCCGGTGTGCCCTTCCCGTAAAAGTTCTGTTTTGCAACATTAAGGTCACTGTTGACCTTGTTCCGCGTGAGCTTGTAAACATCGTTGGTCCACCCTTTCATGTCCAGAACCTGGGTCTCCAGTAAACGCTCGGTCTGTTCGTTGATGACCGCACTCGACGTCGTGTATGCCACGATGCCCAGCAACAGCGTCGGGATGATTGCCAGGAAAAGGCAGATCACCAGGATCTTTGTCCCGACTTTCATATTGGTAAACGATTCGAACATTTTTCTCCTCAGCCTCCTTTGATGCCCTCCAGTAGTAAGAAAAATAACTGGTGCCGGATTGTATTAACCTAATGATCCGATCCTGCACGAAAACAGGAGGGGGCCGGATCCTTATGCCTCATCGACGATTATGCCGGGATCCCCGAGGATCGTTCCAGCGTCAAGGAGGTACAGGTTCCCCCGGTCAAGGGTTCCCCTGAGGTATTTGCACCCGTATGGCAGGTCACCAGTGCGCGGCGGGTCAACCTGGTCAAGGGAGATTATCCCGACGCCGCTTATAGAGTCGGCAAGGATGCCGAACGTGTTCTTCCCGTTGGTCATCACGATCACCCGGTTCAGGTCGGTGAGCCCTGTCTCTGGTATCTTCAGGAGAGCCCTGAGGTCAACAAGCGAGATGATCTGGCCCCGTACCGCACAGATGCCGCTGATGAAGTCCGGTGTGCCGGGGACCGGGGTTATCTCACCTGTGATGATCACCTCCTGGACAAATTTCATTTCAAGGGCATACTGGCGGTATGCCAGCTGGAAACGGAGGACCTCGGTCATCTCGGATTCCAAAAATCCCGGCTCGGCAGGGAGCATCTTCAACGCGCGTTCAGCAAGAATTGCACGGGCCGTGCCGGGATCCGAAATCTCCTCTTCCTGCACGACGGAAAGTGCGGTATCTCCATCTGTTCGCAGCGCCATGAGTTTTTGAACCCCGATCTCATTTGGGGGGTGAGTCAGGAACGTTGCAATGTCCGTAATAACTACAATCCCGTCGGGGGTGAGGGCGATTCCCTGGATCGGGGTGCCTCCGTGTTCGCCGGCGGTCTCCGGTGGGGAGAGAATGGTGAGTTCTTCAACGCTGTGGATATGGTCTATCCATATTCCCATCGTCTCCCCGTTGGCCTCTGCGATGAGGAGCATATCGGAGATCCGGGGGGGGCGACCCGGCATCCCGAGAAGCTCCCGTAAGGAATAGACGGGCACAATCCTGCCATGGAGGTTGGCCGTCCCTGCCAGTCCCCTGCGGGTATCCATGGGGGGCTCCATTGCCATCATCTGGATAACCGACTGGATGCCGGCAAGCGGCAGGGCACACCGTACGCCGC
>DANA01000109.1:50078-51201 GCA_002508495.1 Methanoregula sp. UBA276 | reverse complement strand
TACCTTGTAAACTCAAAACGCGCATAGGTCCCGCCAATGCATTCTGCGATCGCCATCCCGATTATCTCGTCGCTTAACAAAAAGACCGGATCGTCTGCGATTTCCGAGTCCTTCCTTTTGGTATACAGTTCATCTTCGAGGAGCAGTGCCCCGAGGAGGAGGGATGCAACGTTGGGATCATCGAGATATTTCCGGATCTTTCTTTTTATCTCAACAGCGGCCTGCTCATCCGGCATGCCATGCGATACATAAAGGCCCATGGCTGCTGTAACAATATCGTCAAGCTCAATGCCTTTGGTCCGCAGCCGCTGTTCTATCTCAAACATGTCTATAGGTGTTGGATCGATTGGACTATTAGACCGTTGTGAATTTTCTCTGCAAAACGATATCTTCAATCCTGCCGGTGCAGATATATGCAGTTGAACCGTATGGCATTTCTTTCAGCAGTCCCCCGCGTCCCCTGTACCCGCCCCGTCTTTTGCGGAATCCTTGCCAACACCCTGCTCTCAACCGTGCCGGGTGTTTCCGGTGCCGGGCCTTCTGCAGAAAAAACCCTCTTAACCCCGGTCCTTGATGCAGAACTGATCTCGACCGGATCGATCACCAGTTTTCCGGTAAAACCCAACACTCCGACCGGCTGCCCGACACCGGCATCCATTACCCGTGCAATGGTGGACCTGTGTGACCTGCAGCCGGTGTTTGTAAATGCCGGTATGAGCCAGCCACCTACGGTACCGTGTTATGATCTTTACGGAACCGCGGGTCAGGACCCCCGGTTTACCAACGCTGTTCCTGCTGCACTGGACCTGTTCCGGCGGGGAGAAATGCTCGGAAGAATCCTCTCGGCCTATTCGGATCTTCTCGTGCTGGGCGAATGCGTCCCGGGGGGAACAACAACGGCCCTCTGCGTCCTGCGGGCGCTTGGCTATGACGCGTCGGTCAGCAGCAGTTTTGCTGCAAACCCGCTGGGAATCAAGGAGGAGATTTGCCGCGCATCCCTTGAGCGCATGAAAAAAGACGGTATTTGCGATCCCCTTGACGTGGTAAAATATTCCGGCGACCCGATGATGCCGGCTGCTGCAGGGATGGTAAAAACGTATTCCGGCAGTATCCTGCTTGCCGG
>DANA01000109.1:21660-50004 GCA_002508495.1 Methanoregula sp. UBA276 | reverse complement strand
GTACTATGTGGATCCTGCATTCGGCTCCCTTGGCCATGCCGGTCTTGCCCGGTACTGTATCGGGGAAGTAAAAGAGGGCATGGGTGCCGGTGGTGCAATGTGCCTTGCCCATCTCCTTGGGCATTCTGAAGAAGAGATTCGCACCAAGATCCTCTCAACCGTAACATCGTATTCCTGAAACAGGCTTATAGGATTCCACAACCAAAAGTAGGATGAAATGCTTCCCATTTATGTGGTCAATAATTTTGGGCAGTTCAATCACCTCATCCACCGTGCCATGCGCGACCTGGATATTGAAGTATCGTTGATCCCCAACACCACGCCGGCAGACCAGGTTGCCGGCAACTGCCAGGGGATCATTCTTGGCGGCGGCCCGGCCCTGGATCGAGCCGGCAACTGCGCGCAATACCTGGACCTTGGCCTGCCCGTCCTTGGTATCTGTCTTGGCCTCCATATTATTGCCACGCGGTTTGGGGGAAGCGTATCTTCCGGAAAGAGCGGCGGGTATGGCCCGGTTGATGTTGAGATCATCAGAGAAGCGGAAATTTTGACCGGCTACCCGGAGAAGATCAGCGTCTGGGCATCCCATGCAGATGAAGTCTCCTGCGTTCCTGAAGGATTTATCCGCCTTGCCCGGTCATCCGTCTGTGGTAATGAAGCCCTTGCGTTTCCGGACAAGCACATCTACGGTCTCCAGTGGCACCCGGAAGTGAGCCACACGTTTGAGGGGAAGCGTATTTTTGAAAACTTCAACCGGATCTGCCGTGAAAACTCCTGAGTCCCGGTACCCGTATTCATGACCGAGATTAACTGGATCGCCAGTATCATTGCGTCAACCGGTTTTTCCTGCACCCGGTGCGGCACCTGCTGTTCTTCTGGTGATGGCGATGCAAATCTTGTTATGGTTACTCCTGATGAGATACGGAAGATTATGGGTGCATCCGGACAGTCGTGGGATGAGATCGCAGAACCCTACCCGGAAAAGATCCCCCGGGAGGGTGGACGGGTATTTACGATTGGGTGGTGCCTGGTCCGCAGGAACGGGATCTGCGGCTTTTACGAAGACGGGGCCTGCCGCATCTATGAACACCGTCCCTGGATCTGCAGGACGTATCCGTTCTCTCTTGATGGAGACACGGTCCTGACACATCCGTGCCCGGGTCTTGGATGTACCATTACCCGGAAAGATGCGCGAGCAATTGCCCGTGATTTGATAAAGCGAAAAAATTTCGAACGCGTTGATGAAGAAAAAATTCGTCGGGTGCTGCAGGAAAACCCTGTTCCCCCGGAAAAATTTGTGGTAATTGATAATGAGGGGATTAAAGTCCCGCAGAAAAAACCTCATAAGAGTACGGTTTGAAGCCACAATAGCGTTTTTTTGCATCCTGTCCGGACTTGTAAATTTTTAAATAGTCTGACATGGAGAGGATGTTTATGAAGATCATCCACCGGTCACAAAAAATCCTGATCCTTCTTGCGCTTGCACTTTTTATCTGCCCTGCGCAGGGCGCGATAAATACCATTTCGCAGGGGAACACGGTTTTTATCGGGGAAGAAGGACTCGATATCTCCGGGGCCACCGCTCCCGGATCGGTTGACCTTGGATGGTGGGCATCGGGTGCTGCAATTGCCACCACATCCCCCGATCACCAGGTAACGGTTTCAGACACGACAAATCTCTATATCTCCCCCACGGAATTCGGGTCTCGTACCGGGACATGGTACTGGCTTCCCACCAATACTCCGGTATTTTCTGTTGCAGACCCGAACCTGGCAATACGGGTCGAAGATACCACGGTCAATGTCGATGTCACCAATGCCTGGGTGCCAACAGATGACGAGATCCGGTTCCGTATTGAAACCAATCTTATTCCCATCGCCAGCCGTACCGGCGTTGCTGCAGTTCCCGTTACGATTAAGGTCCAGGACCCGAGCGGGGCAACCTATTCTGCCCTTACCGATAATACCGGCACATCCACATCCCTAGTGGATTTCCCTCTCACTACATCCCCCCTCTTTACCGCACCAATCTGGGATACCGGCAGGCGCGACCAGTATTCTCCGGGAACCTATACCATCTGGGTCGAGTGCAATGTCAATTCTATGAAAGATAATTATGATCAGGCTGGAAAGACCGTCAGCCAGAAAGTGACCGTGCAGAACCAGGACCACAACCCCCGGATCACCGGCAACTATCCCGCAACTCCGGTAAAGACAACGGTGAAAACAACCATCCCGACAACGGTGAAAACCACCATCGCGGTGACGCCGACACCTGCGGTTACGGTAACCCCCGAAACAACCCTCACCACGCCCGTTCCGGTCATGACCTCTGAACCGGCCCCCGCTACGACAACAACTGCAGTCCCAACAACCACCTATGCTCCCGGCTTTGAAGGATTCCTCGCAGTGGTCTCCCTGGGGATTGCCCTGCTGGTCGGTTTACGGAAAGACTAACTCTTTTTTCACAACATTTTTATTGGTTCCCTCTCCCAATCCGTTGTATGAATGTTGTAACAACGGTCATCAAATCGCGCCACAGTGTCAGGAAGTTCAGGCCGGATCCGGTCAATGAAATGGCCATCCGCGATGCGCTCGAATGCGCACTCCAGGCACCGACAGCGAGAAATGTGCAACCCTGGCTCATCGGGGTGATCAGGGATAAAGAAACCTTACAAAAAATCGCCGATCTTGCCGCGAATGGTACGTTTGTCCGAGACTGCGCTGTCTGTTTTGCAGTTTTCGGGGAAAAACAGGAGACCTATTATCTTGAAGACTGCTGTGCAGCAACGGAGAACCTGATCCTGTCATTGCAGGCGTACGGTGTCGGCTCCTGCTGGGTTGCGGGTGACAAAAAGCCGTATTGCGATGCCGTACGACAGTTGCTTGCCGTCCCACAGCAGTATACCCTTGTCAGCCTGGTAGCTGCCGGTTATCCGGCCGATATCGCCATTGCCGAGAAAAAACCCATGAAAAGCCTTGTTTTTCAGGAAGTATTCAAGGCCGAATAACCTTTTTTACTCGTACCGATCCGCGTTTACCCGGGTGAACGAGGGAGCCGCCATATCAGGGATCCGGCGGTTGTGGGTTTGGTTGATGATTGCAACTCCTGTATATCACAAAATTCTGTTTAAGAACGGGATCTGATTCAGCAAAAAAACCGGATCGTGATTGATCCGGAACGGGTTTTCGATCGGGATCGTGATGGCGATTTGAAGAAAAAACCGCGGATCGATTTTACCATGAAAAACGCGGATCGAATCTCTCTTCCGTCAGGATTTTTATTCGCGGAAGGGTTTTTCAATCGCTGATCGATTTTAAACTGAATATCGCGCATCGATTTCTGTACGAAAATCGGGATCCGATTGCAATGGAAAAATCTGATCGCGATTGATCCGGATCCGGTTTTGCACCGGGACCCGGATCGCGGATGAAATCCGGGAATCGAACCTTGACCGCATAAGGAGATCCGGGGCCCGGTTTTTCAAAGAAAATTCCCGTTCGATTGAAATGCAGGACCCGCACGGCAGCTTCTGCAAATAGGCAGTACTGCCGGTTCGCCATTGAATTCCGTAATGAACCCGGAAAACCTGTTCCTTTCATCGCCGTTCTCCTGCTGCTGAAGGGTTCGAAGATTGGTAGTGCCTGGCTCTGCGAATACCCTGTTGAGAAAAATTTTTCAAGACAAGAGCAGGCTCGTAATTATTAAGCACCCTGCCATGCACATCTTTGATCATGAAAAAAGCAATCCTGCAGGTTGCATTGGATCTCCTTGATTTACCCCGGGCATTGCAGATTGCTCATGAAGCTGTCCTTGGAGGCGCAGACTGGATCGAGGCAGGCACTCCCCTGATAAAGAGCGAAGGGATGAATGCCATACGGGCGCTCCGGTCCCGTTTTCCTGACTCGGTCATCGTTGCTGATATGAAAGTTGCAGACACGGGTGCCCTTGAAGTCGAGATGGCGGCAAAAGCCGGTGCAGATATTGTCTGTATTCTTGCAGATGCCGATGACTCCGTTATCGAAGAAGCAGTACGGTCTGCAAAAAAATACGGGGTCCGGCTGATGGCCGACCTGATCAATGTTCCGGATCCGCAGGCCCGGGCCGGGCAGCTGGAATCAATGGGAATCGATATCGTCTGTGCCCATGTCGGGATCGACCAGCAGATGACGGGAAAAAAATCGCTTGAACTCCTGCGCCAGCTTTCAGCGAATACCCGTGTTCAGCTCGCGGTTGCGGGGGGGATAGATGCAGGAGATGCCGGTGATGCGGTATCAAGCGGGGCCGATATTGTTATCGTCGGCGGGTGGATCGTCCGTTCTGCTGATGTGACGGCATCTGCGAAAAAAATCCGCCAGGGGATGGACACCCCTTCCGGGTGCAAGCCGGTAAAACAATCCGCAGATGAGGAGATCCGTTCATTGTTCATGCAGGTCTCCGCTCCCAATGTGACCGATGCCATGCACCGGAAAGGAGCCATGACCGGCATTCTCTCCATTTCCGGCAATGTCAGGATTGCGGGAAAAGCGGTAACGGTCCAGACCGTTGCCGGTGACTGGGCAAAACCCGTGGAAGCGATCGATGTTGCAGAGCGGGGGGATATTCTGGTTATCAATAATGACGGGGGAGTCCATATCGCCCCCTGGGGGGAACTTGCAACCCTGAGCTGTGTCCAGAAAGGGGTTGCAGGCGTAGTTATTGATGGTGCAGTCCGCGACGTTGATGAGATCCGTGCACTAAAATATCCTGTTTTTGCAAAGGCTGTAGTGCCTAATGCCGGTGAGCCAAAGGGACTTGGTGAGATCAATTGCGAGATCCAGTGTTGTGGGCAGAATGTTATGCCGGGAGACTGGATTGTCGGAGATGAGAGCGGGGTTGTTGTCGTTCCCGCCCGGCAGGCCATGGAAATTGCCCGAAGGGCTGTTGAAGTCTGGAAAACCGAACAGCGGATACGGGAAGAGATCCGCCGGGGCAGCACCCTGTCCCAGGTCGCAGAACTGGTCAAATGGGAAAAAAAGTGAAAATTCGTCCTTAATGGAATACGGAACGCTCCAGGAGCGTTGCACCCGTTTTCCTGATTTTGGTAATTGCGTCCCCGACCTGGTCCACCCGGAGGATGAGCACGGCGCCTTCTTTGCCGGAATAGGCATAGGAATATTCTATGTTGATCCCAGCGTCGCCCAGTATCTTGGCGATCTCGTAAAGTCCGCCGGGCTGGTCTCGCATCTTAACCGCGATAACCTCGGTAAAGGCAACATTGAATCCCAGCGACTGGAGTTTGTCGTGGGCTTTTTCCGGGTGATCCACGAGTGCCCGCACAACCCCAAAACCATTTGCTTCAGCGATGCTGAACGCTAAGATGTTGATCTTTTCCTCTCCCAGTGCCTGGGCAATAGCAGCAAGCCTTCCCGGGCGGTTTTCAGAAAATATCGAGATCTGCCTGATTACAAAATTCTCTGGTTCCATTATAACGACCTCTTATCGATCACTTTTTTCGACTTGCCCTCGAACCTTGGCAAGGTTCCGGGTTCGACAAGTTCTACGTTCACGTTTACATTAAGCGAGCTTTTCAAACGGTGTTCAACGTTCTTTCGAATATTCATGAGGTCCGTGATTTTGTCACTGAAGGAGTCTTTGGTGAGTTCGACCCTGACAAGAAGGTCATCAAGGGCACCTTTACGTTCAACAACAATCTGGAAGTGCTGTCCTACTTCCGGAATCCCCATCAGGCCGTATTCGATCTGGGACGGGAAGACATTGATCCCCCTGATGATAAGCATATCATCGACCCTTCCCTGGATCCGCTGGATCCGGGGGTGGGTTCTTCCACAGGCACAGACCTCGTCATCCATGCTGGTGATGTCACCGATACGGTACCGGACCATCGGCAACGCCTCTTTCTGGAGGATGGTGACGGTGAGTTCGCCCTTTTCGCCCGGCTCAAGGGGCTCTTCAGTTTTGGGATCGATGATCTCAACAAGAGCAATGTCAGACCAGATGTGGATCCCTTTCTGTTCGGAACATTCCGTGAACATCGGCCCGGAAAGTTCGCTCGTGCCATAAATGTCGTATGCCTTGATGCCCAGCCAGTCTTCCATGCGGACCCGCATCCGTTCTGTCCAGGGTTCTGCACCGAGGATGCCGGTCCTGAGCTGGGTGTCCTTTCTGATGTCGATCCCCATCTTCTCGGCAACCTCCCCGATATGGAGGAGATAGGACGGGGTGCAGGCAATCGCAGTTGCCCCCAAATCCTGCATCAGCTCGATTTGCCGCTCGGTGTTGCCAACACTTGTCGGAAGGACGGTAGCGCCGATACGTTCAGCACCATAATGGAGGCCCAGACCCCCGGTAAATAATCCGTACCCGTAACTTACCTGGATGACATCTCCCCGCCCGAGACCGGCTGACGTGAGTGCACGTGCAAGCGATGTAGTCCAGAGGTTCAGGTCGTTCTGGGTATACCCGACAACTGTTGGTTTTCCCGTTGTCCCGCTGGACACATGATAGCGGACCAGCTCCTCCTTTGATGCAGTGAAGAACTTGTCCGGATAGTTGTCACGCAGGTCGCGTTTAAACATAAACGGGAGCTTTTTCACATCAGCAAGCTGGCGGATGTCGTCGGGATGGACATTCTGCTCCTTCATCCGATCATGATAAAACGGGGAGAAACTGTACAACCGGTACACGAGGCTTTTCAAAAGCTTATACTGCATTTTCTGGAGATCTTCCTTGGGCATCTCCTCAATTCGCGGGTCCCAGCACACCATCAGACTACCTCTCTTCTATCAATAACGCGTTTTGCTTTCCCTTCAAACCGTGGAAGGGATCCGGGCTCAACCAGTTTCACGGTGGTCCGAAGCTCGAGTGCATCCCGGAGCTCTTTTACCACTTTCTTCTGGAGAATTGCAAGGTCTGCAAGCTCCCCGCTGAAGTACTCGCGGTTGATCTCGACATCCACGGTCATCTCATCAAGATGATTTATTCTGTCAATATATACCATAAACTGATTGCCCACCTCCGGAATTTCCAGGAGCACATGCTCGATCTGGGACGGGAAAACATTGATTCCCCGGATAACCAGCATATCATCGCTCCGTCCGGTAATGCGGGCAATCTTCTTTCCCCGCCGGCAGAGACAATCATCTTCCATAACCAGGGTGACATCGCCCGTCCGGTACCGGAGGAGTGGCATTGCCTCTTTTACGAGTGGAGTGACAACCATCTCCCCGCGTTCCCCGTCGCCAACATGTTCTCCCGTCTTGGGATCGATTATCTCGACCAGGTAGGAATCATGCCAGATATGCAATCCATCATGCTCCGGGCATTCGAATGCCACGCCGGGCCCGAAAAGTTCAGAAAGCCCGTACGAATCATATGCGGTAACGCCGAGACGGCCCTCCAGGGATTTCCGGGTGCTTTCAGACCAGGCCTCGGCCCCAAAAATTCCTGTCTTAAGGGAATCCAGGCCCGTTCCCATCTCTTCAGCAACTTCCGAAAGGTGCATTGCGTAACTGGGTGTGCAGTGTATTGTGGTTACGCCAAAATCATTGATCATCTCTATCTGGCGTCTGGTGTTGCCGGTTGCACTGGGAATTACCGTCATCCCGACTTTCTCTGCACCATAGTGGAACCCGAGGCCGCCGGTAAACATCCCATAATTTACCATATTCTGGAAAATATCATCGTCTGTTATCCCGACCATGGTCATGTTCCGGGCAATGAGATCTGACCAGGTATCGAGATCTTTTCTGGTATACCCCACGACCGTGGGTTTCCCCGTTGTGCCCGATGTTGTATGAATGCGGACGATCTTTTTTAAGGGTACTGCAAAAAAGCCAAACGGGTACCCGTCCCGGAGATCCTGTTTTTTGGTAAACGGGATTTTTTTTATATCATCCAGGGTTTTGATGGATGTGGTTTTTAACCCGGCATCAGCAAGGCGTTTTTGGTAAAAAGGTACGTGCTGGACCTGTGCGAGTGTCTTTTTTAAGCGTTTGAGTTGAAGTGCCGTAAGGTCTGCAGGTTTCAGTGTCTCAATTTTCTTATCCCAGAACATCTGTTACCCCTGTTATGCTATTGCATGACAACTGTATATATGAGGTTTGATTCGGTTTATACTCACCGGAATCATACGGGCAGAACCGGTACTCTCCTGAATTTGAGGTCGTGGATCACCATCGCGATACCATGAAACGATGAATTAATCAGGAGACGTGTGATAGTACTAGAAGAACGCGAAATACGTGTTTTTCTGGTGTTGAAACGTGACAGAATTCCCCTGGGTGTCGGTCAGTGGTTTTGGTGCCCATATTCAATCGACACGGAATGACCTGGTTATTAAAAAGAAAAATACCCTCGACAAGTATCCCTTGGATTCTGTTCATCACCTCCTTATTGTGGGCGGACACTCGATAAGTTCGGCAACTATTAACCAGCTGGTACGAAAGGGGATCACGGTCTCGTTCTTTGAACCCGATGGGAGTCCTGTGGGGACGATCCTGCCCTTTGGTGAAAAAAATCCCTTTCCGCTTCTGGAACTCCAGCAGCAGATCCCCCGCCAGCGCAATGCAGTTATCCTTGCGCAGGCTTCGATGAAATCCCGTATCTTTGCCATTGAAAAGATCGAGGAACAGTACAATACCCGTCTCTTGTACGAGGGCGAACTTGAAATATTACGGGATTCTCTTGAGGAAGTGTCCTTTCTCATAAAACCGGATGAAATCCAGCGGCTGAACCGCCTGGTATCGGATATGTATTATGAAATAATGGCACGCCATATTCCCCCGGAATGGGAATTTCGCCGGCGAACATTCCGTCCCCAGAAAGATGCGGTGAATGCGATGCTCTCATTCGGGTACGCAATGTTGTACGGGTGCTGCCATGTTGCCGTCATCGGCGCCGGTCTCGATCCGGATACCGGATTTTTACACGAAGGACGCGGTTCTTTGGTGCAGGATCTTGTGGACCCCTTAAAGGCAACCATGGTCGACCGGGTAGTTTTCGGGATTGCGAAGGAATCTCTCAGGGCATCGGATTTTGAGGTCTCCGTAGACCGGTGTATGTTGTCTGACCATCTTATGAAACAGATGATCTCGGCTTTCTACACCAGCATCAATGCCGAAAAGATCAATAGCCAGGTCCTGAATGCAAAAACCGCAATCCAGCAACCACGGGAACTTATAGTCCAGTACTGATCCGTCCTTCGCCTTTGATGATGGAAAAATCATCATAGTTTTTCGGGGGAATTTCCATGCAACGGATATCGCGGACAACCGCTCGCGGACACGCGTAAATCATAGAGGTGAACTTTTCAAGGATCATCGCATCTGCAGTAGCATAGACCTGCACTCTGCCATCCGGGAGGTTGATGACGGTTCCGGTAACGTGCAGGTCGGATGCAATTTTTTTGATGCAGGCGCGGAACCCTACTTTCTGAACCCTTCCGCTGACGAGCAGCTCGATGGTTTTCATGCCCGTTACATCTCCTGCATGATCTTTATTGCAAGACCCAGTTCATCGAACACCTCGTCACGGAGTGACGGCTGGCGGATATTGGTCGCAGCATCGATTGCGTAGTCCAGGATATCCTGGGCTGCCTGCTCGCAACCGGATGCATAGAGTTTGAGGGCGATATCGCACATGATAAACGAACGCCGGGAGAGCGGGCGGATAATCCGCGCTTCATTTACAGCATTCTGGATCATGCGCCGGGACATTTTTTCTTCACCCGCGCTCTTGAACCATACGGCAAGGTCGCAGAACAGGAGGGACTCTTTACCCCTGTCAGCAACGGCTCTTACCAGTCGTTCAAGCACAGCAATCTGGTTTGGATGCACACCTTCTTTGAGGATCTTGTCGCTCAAGGCTTTGATTTTCACGTATTGAGGGGTTACCGAAAGTGTTTCTGTCACTCCCAGTTGTTCCAGCCGCGTAAGGCGTTTGGCATCGTCGGTTATTGTTCTGGCAACCGTAATTGCGGCATCTTTGAATTTTTCCTCACGCTTGTGCTCAAAAAGCATGCTGTACGTCTGGACAATAGAATCACGGAGCGTATCGGCAATTGACGGGATATTAATTTTCTTTGTTAACTGGGCTGCATTTTTCAGCAGCGTGACCGGTATCTTATCATCCTTGCAATCCCTGAGGGCGAGCGGAACGATGTCGAGCAGGGTTGTTGCTTTGAGATAGGGTGTGGGAATACGGTCGGCAGCATCGACCATATTCTGTAAAAGCTCACTGCAACGATCCTTGTAATCGCGAACAATTCCATAGACCGGAATCAGAGCGTGAATATATTCCACGGGATCCTTAATTTTCTGGGCAACCTGGAATGCCAGGTCAAGCCATTCTTTCTGGGGATCGGTCGCGTTCAGGCTCACCAGGGCAACCACTATCTGCCGCCGGACGAGCTCTGCCTTGGTATACTCAACATCCTCAAGCAGGCGGATGCTCCGGTGGATGCAGCCTGCAGCGATCCTGCTATTTGTCTGGCTGTAAATTGTCGCAAGGTCAGCTAATATGAGGGCTTTTTCCGATTCTGCGGTAAGATTCGGGATGCCGGCACAGATATCCGAAAAGATTTTGTCAACACAGGCGGCATTCGTTGCCTTGATTGCACCCTCAAGGAGGTTGCATAATCCGGTTAATTTTGCATACGGGCTCGTGATCCAGTGGATAACCCGGTACATGAGGTGAATGATGGATGGGTATTTTTGGATACCTTCGTTCCTCTGGAGAAGATATGCCATGATCTCGTACGGATCGGTTGAATCCGGGTGCACGATGTCTTCACTCAGGTTTGAAATGATCCGGGCCATCATTGCATCGCGTTCGAACCTGTTATCAATTTCCGCGGAATACATGGCGAGCGGAATGAGGAAGTCAGGATTTGAACTGGTGCGGGAGAAGGAGATGATAACATCAATGGCTCCTGCAATCCTCAGGGATTTTTGAGGGGACTTGATAGTATTCCGGATTATCTCAAGCCCGCGGGTAAAGGGGTGGAGGGCAGTGTTCAGGTCTGTATCGTGCGCCGGGTAGCGAGGGTTGATGATGATGGTGCACCCGATTTTGACAAAACATTCGGCAATGCGTTCAAACAACTGCGTTTTGAGCGACGGATCATCAATGTCTCCTGCTATTCTGAATGCTTCTTCGAGCGCATCAGGAGACTGCCGGTCAATGGCGTATTTAATCACACCATCGACAATGTTTGCCAGGGCATAAGGAGCAAGGTCCGTATCAAGAAGCGAGCTGCTCCATACCCGCATCCGCAGGAGAAGGTCGAGATCTCCCTGGTGTGCTGCAAGAACTGACGCTTCATCGATGATACTGCTTAATGTTGCAGACCGGGTTGCCTGTCCTTTTATCTCGCAGGTAAGGCCGACGGCCCGTTGCAGGAAATCCCGGTTCTTTGCATGGACGCCAATCTTTGCAATTTTTATGACAATAGTGGAAATTGCCCGTTCCTTATACTGGAGGTCTTCGATATGTTCGGCCAGTTTTATCAGGATATCCGGATCGTGGGAATCAAGAAAACCGCGGTCAATAAGCAGCGTGATTAATTCAAGGACAAGGTGATCTCTTCGCGGGTGAATCGATACCAGGCTGACGATGGAAGGGATGTGTTCGATGATTGCAGAGAACGGGTGTTCTTTGCCCATCTCTGTGATGGAACGGTATATTGTGGAATGAACCGTATCCTTTGTGAGATGCGTCAGAATGTCCTGTTCAATCTGTTGGACATAGTCGTTTAGGATACCTCCTTTGAGGAGCTGGATAAGACAATCCGTATACAGGGGGAGACTCTCGTTCTCCGGCTCGATTCCCTGAAAAATTTTTACCGCAGCATGGAAATCCCCGGAATCGAGCATGATCTGGGAGAACTGGAGATGAACCCGGGATAATGAGGAGGGATCGCATTGTTTGTTCAGGAGCGGCATCAGTTCCGCAAGAACCTGCATATCCCCCGTTTTTTTCGCAATAGCGACCCCGGCCCGGACAATCTCCCGCACCGGGGGATTCTCTGCACGGGAATAATGCCGTTGCAAATCCATTGCTGTTTTCAGGTACCAGGGGTCCCCGGTTCGTTCCGCCTTTGCCAGAATATCGATGACAATCGTTCCGGTGATGGCAGGGTTCCTTTCGCACAGCCCGTTAATGACGGTGAAAATCTGGTCCCGGTCTTTGATGCGGTCAAGGAGTTGGCCGGTCAGGGAGCTGATAATTTCCAGGTATGCATCCTGCGGGCTCTCCTTAAAATTATCCATAAACCGGACGATATCTGCCATATCCTTTCCAAAATGGACTTTGGCTCCTTTTTCGATGATATAGGAGAGGCATTGCTGCCTGCGGATTTTCTGGTGGATTTGGGTAGCACACTGAATGCTGGTGATGAACAGGGGCTGGTCTTTGTCCTGAACGGCAATGATTGCAAGTGCCTTGGCAAGTTCTGCATGCAGGATCGATCGCCTTGAGATATCGCCAATCTCTTCTATCAGCGAAAGGCTGGTAAAAAGGATCTTTCTGTCACGGATGGTTATCGCCCACACGATGAGCAGGGGGATAATATCGATCATGATCTCGGAACGGTATTTCCGGAAACTGATCCGGCCAAGCATGGTCATGCCGGTGGAAATGAGGCTTGAATCGACGTCTGTCACTCCTGCTTCAATGAGGTCCCGGGCGATCATGGCATAAACACGGGACTGGTTGCTTTTCTTTTCAAGTTTATCGGAGAGTATCAGGAAAGAGTTCAGCCATTCTTCATCGCGTGTCTGGATATACTGCCTGACAATCTGGGAAAAAAGGGCCTCAATCTCTCCGCCCTGAATGTCCTGGATGGCTGACAAGAGATGGGGATTGTTGTTCTTCAGGGCCGCGTCAATGATAACCTTGTTCATCTCAACGAGGATATTCTTTCTCGCCCTTCGGCCCTGTTGACGATTTATCTCGGTAATTGCCGGTCCGATGCCGTTCCAGTCCTCCGGTGATAGGGAATGCTGGATTGCATCGAGAAGTTCGTTTGACCGGACCATGGCTATCACGTACGACAATTTGCGCTGATGAACTTCATTTTGACTAAAATACTACTTAAAAATTGCGATATCTTATGTGCTCAAATTTTTTTTGTTTTGTTATAATCAGGAATAATTGGGGGTTTTTGGGTTTTTCCTCCGAATTATTGGGGTATTTTTGGGAAACCTGGTGTTCCCTGACAATTTTAATGAGAATATAAGGGGTGCCTCATGGTGGTCTGGTGCAATCGTGGGGAGATGAATTATTTTTCCTGTCGGCTATACGTTTCAACCGCGGCGAGAAGTTCCTGGTATAAGGGAAGACCATTTTTTTCGTTGTCTGCATCGACAATAATCCGGATGATCGGTTCTGTGCCGGAGGCCCTGACAAGCCCCCACGAATTGTTCCGGTACAGTTTGAGACCATCTGTCTCATCAATGTGTTCCCGCGCATATCCGGTCGAGAGTTTTTCAAGTATTTTACTCCCATTCGGAGCCGATATTTTCCCCTTGATGATATGGCGCCTGGGAAGCAGCCGGATGGCTTCTGAGAGCGTGGTCCTGCTCTCTTGAAGAAGAGCTACCATCATGGCGGCAGTCATACCGCCGTCACGACAGAACTGGTGGTCGGGAAAGATCAGTCCGCCATTACCTTCACCGCCAAATACAATCTTTTTCCCCTCGTCAAGAAGGGAACGCATGGTCCGGGCAACATAGATGCTGCCAACCGGTGTATAAACAACATCGGATTTTTGGGTTCGCGCCACCTCTTCAACAATCTGGCCGGTGCTGACCGGTGTGACAATGGTGCCGGGTGTGTGCTGGCAGATGTGCCGGGCAACAAGGGCAAACTCCTGGTTTTCTTCTACAAATTGACCCGTCTCATCAATAAAAACTGCCCGGTCTGCATCGCCGTCATGGGCAACGCCAAATGCAGCACCGCTGCTTACCACAAGGTCAGCAAGATTCCGGAGACCTTCAACGGAAGGTTCCGGCATTCTTCCGGGAAATGTCCCATCCATGACACCGTTGACTGTAACCACCCGGCATCCGATTTCCTGAAGAATGCGGGGGGTTGTCAGGCAGGCAGGACCTGAGCCCGGGTCGACTGCTACGGTTATTCCTGCGCCGATATCCGGAGGAAATGAACTGGTAATCGCGTGGATGTAATGCTCAAGAAGGTCAGGTGAGGGGGTCACTTTTCCTGCATGCTGCCAGGGTACGGGAGAGAAGGAGCGGGAGAAGAGGATCTTTTCCAGGCATACCGTTTCCTCATCGCCCATCTCAGTACCATCCGGCTCGATGATCTTGACACCATTGTATTCTGGAGGGTTGTGCGAGGCGGTGATCATGACTCCGCCGTCAAATTGCTCCCGCACGAGATACTGGAGGGCCGGTGTGGGAAGAACTCCACAGTCAACAACATCACATCCGGTTGCGAGAAGTCCCGCTTTTGCTGCATGCATGAGGGTTTCTCCTGATGTGCGGGTGTCCCGGCCAATGGCGATCTGTCCTTTTCTCATCGTACCAAATGCTTCACCAATGGAAAGGACAAGTTCGGGCGTCATGTCCTTTCCAATAACTCCTCTCACACCGTTTGTTCCAAAGAGTTTTTTAGCCATTTTTTGGGGTGTCATGCAGGTCTCCTTCGTAGTTATGGTGCCGGATATTCGGCAAAGTGATGCAGGGATGCAACAACATCATCGCAATCCGGGTCCCTGAGGATGCAATGATCAATGGTCAGACTGCCGATAACAATTTTTGGAAATGGTTTTTGTTTAAACCCTTCAATTATCACGAAATCAATCTGCTGTTCAAGAAGCTGGTCAAGCATGCTCTCCAGGGTGTTCTTCCGTATCACAGCAACGGATTTTTGGGAATCGATCCCAATTGCGACATCTGCCCCGGCATCAAAAAAAAGGGTAGTATCTTTTCCCGGTTCCAAATGGTATTCGTGATCGCCCAAATGTTTTATGACAGCAACCGTCCCTCGTTCTTTCAGCACCGGGACAAGATTTCTGATAAATGTTGTTTTGCCGGAATTTGACCGGCCAACGACCTGGATTATTTTCATTGGTCCTCCGCGTTCATCTCGTTTTTATCAGGTTCATCCTGTTCGTTTGCAGGAACCAGCTCTTCTTTGCCGGGCATTTCTGCAGGAGAAATCACCGTCAATGCTGATGGTGGATGTAGCATTGAATTCTCATACCGTGGTATTTCCCGGCTGTCTGGCGGTATGGGTGGGGGAACATCTTCGGCCGAGCCTGTGGTGGAGGTGGTTTCCGGATATTTTTTCGCTGGAGTATCTGAAATTTTTATATCCTGGACCGCGTTCGCATCAGCAAGCGGTATGTCCTGAACCGGAAGGGGAAATTTTTCTTCGGAATCTTCTTGTTTTTCCCTCACGAGCGGGTTGGTCTGTTTTGCGGGATCCATATCCACACTTCGGGTTTTCAGGATGGTTTTTGCCGCTTCCCCCACCCCTCTCATGACCTGGGTAATGCGATCTTCAATGTCTATCTCTTCATCAATGTCAAGAGTAGTCCCCTCAACTTCCAGCAGAAACCGGGCAACCTCACTTGCTTCAAAAAGGAGATCGTCCAGTTCATCTGTGGTAAAGAACCCGCACATTGCACCATAAAAAAATGTAGAACTGGCCTTTCGGACTTTCTTTTTAAATGAGTTTCTCGCCTGGTTTACTGCCTGCGGCGAATAGGTGTCCTCCATGAATGGAACCAGTTCGGGGAGGTTCTGGCCGATAAAGGTCATCTCTGCACCTCCGGATGTGCGGAAATCTGTGCATAACCGGGCAAGTGCCCATTCGCGTGCGGTGATATAGGTGCGTTTTCTCAGGAACTGGTTGACTTTTCGGTACGTCGCCCCGTCAACTTTTTTGAATTTTTTATACTTGTTGATCTCCTGGGTAATTCGGGTGTCATCCATAGTGTGGCTCCGTAAAGTCCCGGTTTTTTATGCAGGTTCGGGGGTTTTATCAAAAAATCCGATTTATTGTATAGCATTATGCGGTTTATTGTTTATAAAAATGTGTGCAGATGATGGCGTTAACCTGGCCGATTTCACGTCGGAAAGAGAATGAAAAGGGTTTTTGTAAGCGTGATTAATATTCACTTCAGCCTAGAATGATGCTCCCCCCAAACCCCAATTTATCTCTCGTCCATGGGACGGGATGCAGGGTAATAGGATGGGGTTAGCCCGGAGATCGTGATCGCAACCGGGGGCACCACATTAGTGTGGTGCGATGTCTTACTGAATGTAAGCGTGTTTTTTAAAATTTTGGTCGTTCTCCCATTGAGGATGATGTGAACTTACCTCATTGAAATGATGAGTTTCCGTTCCAAAAAAACCGGTTGCAATGAAATCCAAACAGGGTAACTATAGACGGGTTTTCGGATTCATCCTTTTATTTCAGGAAGTAAAACCGTCATCATCTCGTTGGCAAATTACGTTCCTGCCAACCATGGCGATAGGGGCTGCCGCCTAAAAATTCCTGCTTTACAGGGATTCCCACCCCCTGATGGGGGTCTGTGCGACGCCTCGTTGGGTCGCACCCGGGCAAGGTGGTTTTTTGTTTTTTGCACCCTGACGTAATTATTCATCATCTTCGCACTTCAACAAAGAAACGTTCATCGTAGGCAGCTAGGACAATTTTGCTGATAATTGAATTTCCTACTATTGGTGTAGCGCCATATTTTTTACGAAACTTACCTCTTGCATTTTATGATGATTCCGTTATGGATTTGGTCCACAATGTGGGGCAGGCAAACGGTTTTGAAAATAGAATAACTCAGGTCAGTATGATTTCATTGTGCCATGCCTATACTCGCGAGCGATCTGATGAGATATGTCCGTTGCACATTTTTACCGGAGCCATGGGCGGATCTCGGTGCATAGTGTGGTGAAAAACAGGGTAAGAACCGCGGGATTCTACAGGATTAATGATAGTCTGCGCTTTTTGGGGTTCAGGCAAAAACTGCCCGTTGTTTTGATCTCATGAGTCCAGGACTTTTCAATAATTATGGGGGGTAAGTTTGTTATCCATATTTTTCCCGTGTGCTGTACCGAAAAGTACAGCAATAAACGCAGGATTGCGGAATGCGTTTTTTCTCGATGTATGCCCGGATTAGGTGAATGTATCTCGTTATCTCCATTTTCTCCAAGTGGGATCTGGCGGTCGAACCTGGCAACGCTTGGACTATACCTATCTGCCAATTTTCTCCCATCTCTCTTCAAAAACGAACGGAATTTTGCCATCTTATGTATAGCAACATATGGTTTATATCAGGGAACAGAAACTGTTCTGTCATTATCCGAAATCCTTGCAATATTGGAGTAATTACAAAACGGAGCATAATCCATAGAATTTCCCCGAAGACTAAAGATCTATTTGAATGGGCATCGGGTGTGATAAAAACGGTATATGAAATGAAAATCCCCGGATGTTGCGCCAGAAATGTTTCAGGCCATGGCAATTGGTGTATTCGTTGGAGCGGGGTATTTGCTTGTTAATCGAATAAAATGAGAATAGTCATTTGTCATGAAAAACCGGACTCTCAGGAGTCGTATTGATGCCGAGAAACGGGGGATATTAGTAATCCTCTAAAATCATTCATGGGGTTCCCGATCAATGAAATTCCCTTCATTCTTTTTTGATTTCCCAGGATTCTGGTGAAAATCCCTGGAAACAAGTCCTTCGGATGCATACGGGGGTGTTCTCACAATGATTTTTTTTGAAAAAATTCAAATCACTTTTTTTCACTCCGTAAATTTGCAATTTAAATATTGTTAAAAATACACTTTTCGATGATGAATTAAAAACATTTGTAAGGAAAATCTTTTTGTTACCTGTATCTTCTTAAATTTGATTTTTTTAAATTTACCCATTTTTGTTACGTAATCGTGGAAATGAAATGTCATAATTTTCAAAACATTGGATATTGTAATTTCATTAGATGTAAATTTGAAATCCTATTAATTTGATTTTGTATTTATTGTCGTGAAAATCAATAATTTGATTATTCTTGTGAAAATGTCATTTTCGATAAAGATTGGAATACAAAAAATTATTAATTCTTAAGTTTTTGCAGGTCACATTAGATACAAGAGATTTTTCCAATCTCCATTATCTTCGTCTGAAAATATAGGAAATTTATGAATTTCCCGGCTCTGTAACGCCGATTGTGTAAGTCAGGTTCATTTGGTATGGTGAAAATGAAACGGGTTTAATCATTGACTATTCCGCAATGTTCGGCTGATAGCAGGTTAATGTGCATACGTCCATTCGTACCGTTTGTCAATTTCAGCAAATTGTATTGTTTTTTCATGAAATCCCCTCGATGTTTCTGGTAACCGGTTCACAAAATGGAAATGGAAATTCCATTTCCATATCCAATCTCTGTATACTGCGGTTTTTTTCTTCGGGGAAGAGTCATTTGTATGTTTTTTTAAGAAACAGGTTTTTCCATCTCCTTAAGACACACATGAACGGGCGCTTACCTAAGAACGACGAAAACCACCGTTTATTGATAAAAAGGCCCTGGTATTGGGTGAATTATGGATACTGCAGAGCAAAAAAACCTGGACGAGAGGTAAAAAGTCGTTGAAGTCGTCGCGAAGGCGCCCCGCCCTGTCGGGATCGGTGGCAGGCATCGCAATCAGCGTGCTCAACCCCCCCTTCGAACGGTATGATAATCTTGCTTTTAATAAAAAAATATCTACCATATACATGATGCTCCTCCTGTTGCCAATTTCTCTCCTACCCTGGATGGAAAGTTCATGGTCATAGGACGTCGGGGTCTGGTATGGTTATACCTCATACCTGCAATCGGATTTTCAATATGTGCAAGGAGCGAAACACAAAAGAGCGTAAAAGAGTATTTTGTTTTTTAAAGAAGGTTTTCACGGGTCATCGGTTTTATCTTCGTACCGATAATGGTTATTCGGATGATGCTGGTACAAAACTTCTGATGGCATTGTCGGCTTATCTGTGTGGTTCCGAAATTGTCCCGTACAGAATTTAAAAATCAAATCTGGACCGATATCTGAATGCTGTCCAATTGATCTGTTCTTGTTGAAAAGGGACGATTAGCAACCCTGGTCTTTTCTCTTCATGGTTCATGTCCTTTTATTCTTTTCATAAGCCGTTCATGGAATTTCTCCGTCGTTAGATGCTCACAGGGCGTTTCTGTTGGCGTTTATCCTGGGGAACAGGGATTTCATACCCCCAAATGAAAAAAACCCCGTTTTGAATACAGTTGATCATTTGGCAAATTCCAGTAGAAATGGGGGTCAGCGCGTAATCGGTCGTGTTTTTTGATAATTGGAATTCAGTTCTTCAATTCAGGATTCTTTGAAAAAACAATCCATAATCCGGCGGGCAATCGGAAAATGGGGACTTCGCAGAATGTCTATTCTGCGCAAACCTTTATTTACGTGAGATATGAAAGAATAGAGCATGGAAAGCGGGTATTTTTCGGAATGGCTCAAGAGCTACCGAAACTACCTGCGGATGCGTAACTACTCTCCCCGCACGCTGGATAGCTATGAACAGGTAATTAAAAATTTTGGGTACTATGTCTGGCTCCGTCGCAATACCGATGTATCAAAGCTGGTCTTCTACTGGAAAGATTTTGAGAACGCCCGGCTTGATACTCCGGTTGAAGTCACACCAATCATTGTCAATGATTTTCTCTCTTTTGTCTCGACCATGCAGACTTACAAACCAAAAACGTTCCACCGGATAATATCTACGCTCAGTTCGTTTTACCGGTTTCTCTATTCGCAGGGGATAGTTACTACAAACCCCCTCACCGGGATAGACCGGCCCCGTATCAAGCAGCAGGAGGTAAAATACCTCAAGCATAACCAGGTCCTGCGCCTTATTGATTCAATAGAAGACCCGCGGGACAAGCTAATCGTCAGGACCATTTATGCTACGGGTGTGCGGGTTTCAGAACTATGCAATATGAATATCGAAGATATCGATTTTGATGAACATACGATCCGGATAAAAGGGAAGGGTGACAAGATCCGGACCGTTTTTGTTGATGAGGACACCCTTGCGGATATTCTCCAATTTATCGGTACCCGGATTATCGGTCCCCTCTTTGTCGGCCAGCAGGGAAAGCATATCTCATCGAGGGCAATCCAGCATATTTTCAAGCATTATGCTCCTTCCGGGATAACACCCCATAAGATCCGTCACAGCTACGCAAGCGAACTCTACAAGCGCTCGAAGAATCTCCGGGTTGTCCAGGAGAATCTTGGGCACACTTCTATCAAGACTACCGAGATCTACCTGCACACGGATATCGATGAACGAAGGCAGGTTTACCAGCAGTATTTCCCCCTGTCCGAGTCCAATAACCGGGCATAATTTTTTTTGTTTTTCGTCATTATAAACCAAATGATGCTATACGTAACAACCACTTTTCCCAGAACTTTCAATCCAACTATTTGGTGTGCTGGATTCCTTGTGGTCTTAATGTTCTCTGGATTCGTTCGTGCCGGAGAATGTTCCAGCCGATCCTGGTCAAATCCCGACTGGGCGTTGAATTATATCCGGAAAGTTTATTCATCCATTTTTGGCAATCCTGTATTCATACCAGAGATCTATTTCCCACCATAGTCCGGCAAAGTGTGCCTATGGGAGATATTTCATGCAGTCTTTTCAATAGGAAATCCAGCAGGATACTCCTGATCTTTTTGAATCCATTGATTTCAAAATTTCTAATTTCAGACGTAAAAAAGTGCTATTATTTTTGGACTTTTTGGGTATTCTCTGAGCAATGAATCATCCATCGTGTCCCTGCCTTTCTGCTGGTCTTTTAACGCAAAAATTGAATAAATTGTGATTTTCAATTTTATATCGTGAAATTTTTTTTTTAAAAAAATCGAATTAAATTTTTTTCCTTCAGAAAATCTGTGTATCAAAAATATTCAATTTCCAAATTCACTCCTTAAATCCATTATATTCTAATATTTTAAAAAGTGTATTTGTTTATTGTGTGATCTGGTTTTTACCGCATGCTTAATATATACCGTTTCCAGGAAAATCGGAATTAATTGGAATTTTTCATTTACGGGAGAAAAACGGATTTTCGTCGTCACAATTTTTCTCATATAAGCATTGTTTTCCGGAACAATATTGAAATTTTTTCTATTTTTTAAAATTCTTCGATTAAAACTCTGATATTCAATTTTTTTTGAAAATTATTTTCTGTCGTAATATTCTTATTTTCAATTAATTTTAAATTTTTTCTATTCTCACTCTTATCAAGAATGTTTTTCAAAAATAATCAAAATTTTTAAAATTCTGTCTATAAAGTGGATTTCTGATTTTTCCCATATCTTCTTATTTTCGGAGTAATTCGCTCGGTGTCAAAAAAAAATTGAAAATGACCCAAAGCATTGGATTCATACCACAATTCTTTTTTCCTGACTCGTTAAACTATCAGGGGAGATTCTATGCCCAGGGTGCAGAAGAGAAAATACGAAAAAATTGACCAGGCTGAGATCGATCTGGTTGTCCAGTGTACTGACAGCCATGAATTCTACGAGCGGTACCGCCAGGAATTCCCGACACGGAAAAAAGGGATCGACAGCATCAGCAAGATCTGGAAACGCCGGGGAGAATTCTTAAAGAAAATTCATGGGGGAAACCCCCCCGAGCTTGAGTTATCCGGATCAACCCGTGAATTCGAACAACTGATCGCTGCACAGAACCGGATGATTGCTGAACTCTCCGGTTTATTCAGGGAGCAGATTTCCGTGAGCCGGGAAATTCTTACCCGCCTTGAAAAATTCTCTCCAAAACCCGAAGACCACAGCCATAAGCCCTCTGCTCCAAAAATTCCTGACCTGAAGGAACCAGTTAAAAAGCCCGGGCACGACAAACCCCCGGCAGATATTATGATTGGATCCTGATTATTCTCTTTTTTCCCGGCATTCCAATTATTCGTGAAACATGATCCCCGCGACCCCCGATTTTACCAGTCCTTAAATTGACCGGTGATTCGACCCGAAGGTATCCTTAATAGGCCTAAGACGCCAAATTATACAACGCCTCTTCTCGCTTGAGATCTGGCACACAAAATGCACCCCCGTAGTGTAGTGGTCAATCATGCCAGCCTTTGGAGCTGGCGACACCAGTTCGAATCTGGTCGGGGGTATCAAGACAATGTGTTGGAATCCCATCACACCTTTTTTGTTCCGTCCCGAATGTGAATATTAACCGGCATCCTGTGCTCATCGCAGATGCCGTGCATGCATACCTAAAATACGGGGATTTCAATTCCCGGTTAACTCATCACCAGGTATGCAAGAATCGAGAGAAGGAATGCGAGAAGCAGCATCGCAAGGGAGAGCGGCGCAACAAAGACCAGCATGGCATTGACCGTGCTTGCCAGCTGGACAATGCGATTGGATCCAAAGACGATCACATTCTCGCACTGGGCGGTTGCAGCAGCACTTTGTGCCGGAGCAAGGTCCAGGACTGCTTCATGGACCGCCTGCATGATCTCGGGAATAATTCCCTCCGGGGGGACTGCCATCCCCACCGGGTTCTTGCCGGTTATCGTATTGACAACATGGGAATCCGTTGTCATGATCTCGGCATGGTCCACCTCTTGTAACACTTCAGCAAGCAGCGCCTCGCGAGTGCCCTGGGCAACATTGTTCCCGTCTATCAGGATATACGCCGTCTTCTGGGATGCAACCTCTGCCACCATCACCTGGATGCCGAGATCGCCAAATCCCTGTTCCCGGCTAAAGGGCAGGGGGTGGTGGGAGATCCCAATCTTCATGGGGTGGTGGGGCGCATCGCGGCAGGCTCCCATGGCCGCAATCGATGCTTTCTGGTACTCCATTGCCGTCTGGGTAGCAAGAAGGACCGGTGACGAAAGATCCGTCATGCAGTTATGGGCGTCTACGACCGCGACATGCGGGAACCAGCGGTGACCCTCTGCCATGATGGTCATACCGATCGAGAAGTCCAGGTCTTCGGTCATCTGGGGCGACCGGGATGTCACGAGGAGGACCGAATCTCCAAACCTCTGGTACAGCACCTGCACGCTTCCATAGGTGCACCGGCCGGACGGTGATGCATCACCAGAAAATGCAAGATCGTCACGGGACTTCTGCAGGGCACTGATAACCTTCGCGATCTCTGTTTCCGAGACCAGGTTGAAATCATGGGTTGCGCACCCGTGGGCCACGAGCGTCTCTTCCGGGCAGAAGTGATCATAGAGGACCTTGGGAAGGTTACCTCCGCCAATCTCCCCCATCGGGCCGGGATGGAGGTTCGGGACCGTGAAGGTAACCGGCTTCTTCGTTTCACGGGAAAAGAAGAAGCTCACCTGCGGGACATAGATCCCTTCCCCTATCTCCCGGAAAAAGTCCTCCATTCCCTTTGACCCGTCCGTCATATGGGCGATAAATGCGTTGATGAATGCAAGTCCCCGGATCTTGAACGCCCGCTTGAGGGGGCGCTCGATCATCCAGATCAGGATGGCAATGCCCGCACCGAAGACCAGGTGGAGCACGAGCGCAAAGAGGGCAAACGAAGGAGAGAAGAGCACCATCCCGACAAGGATCCCGACCCCGCTCTGCGTGAGGGCCGGCAGGAGCATGCGGGAGATCCGGTAATCGGCAATCGCCACCAGCACCAGCAGGCGGAGCGCGAAGATAAATCCCAGCGAGATCGCGTACGCAAGGGGAATGAGCGTCACCGATACAAAAAGGGCCGATATGGTAATGATGACGCCAAAGACCGTGCAGGCGAGTGCAAGGAGACCGGACCGGTTCCAGGTCATCGTCTTGCCGCCCAGCGCGATTAAGGGCTTTGTGAGGGCGAGTGCAGCAATTGCCGGCAGCGTAAATATCAGGGTTCCGGAAAAGACGAAGGTTTCGGGGAGCGCAAGAGAACTGCTGATGACCGTTGGCAAGGTGAAAGAGACGGGGCCGGAAAGGTTGAGGTTCAGCCACGATTTTGCCCCGGCGCCATCGATGAGAAATCCCAGGAGAAGGATGAGTACCAGGGACCGCTGCCAGGATGGTGCGGTGAAGATGTACCGGGCAAGCTGCCCGAGCCGGACGTCACTTCCCTGTTGCGTCATCTATGCAAATCCCCCCAGTACCAGTTCGTGACGCCCTGGCGATGACCTGGTTTCCGAAACCGTGAACGTGACCGGCCGGGAAAAGAACGGGGCATTGAGGGTCAGGCTCTCGTACTCCCCGCCCTCGCCAGCAATGTTGATGCGGTGGTTCGAGGCCACCTGCTTCAGCCGTTTTATCAGTGCTGTATCGAACCGTGCGCCAAGGAAACTCTCGTCAAGGCCCTCCGCTGCGGTCACGACAATCCGTGCATCCAGCCGTTCTGCAACCTCCCGCAGGAGTTGTTCTGCGTCCATATGCCAGAGCGGGGTGAAGAGGGACAGCCCCAGCCGGCCCGTGATCGCCCGGACCCGGTCAGCCTGGTAAACCGATGCAACCGCGCCGGCAATTACTCCTTCAATGTCAAGGGATGCCAGCCCTTCTTCAAGATCGGCCAGTTCCTCCTCCTTGCGCCCATGGGTGGCAATCTCCACGTACTCAATGCCACAAACCTGTGCAATGACCGGGACGGCATCGAGGTTCGCTGAGTGGAACATGTAGGAATCGGGATTCTTTGGCCGGGCCGTGACCAGGTATTTTATGTCTTTTCCGCTGTCGATGGCTTTCTGGCAGGAAAGGATGGAGTCTTTCCCCCCTGATGTCAACGCGGCCCAGCTCATCCCCCTCACCGTGCCTCTGGTGGATCCAGCGGCCCGAAATGCTTCGCGTACCGTCCGGTCATGGAATCCCACGCCGGCAGGTGGGTCTGGCACCCCACGTGCTCGACAACAAACGATGCAGTCACCGATCCGATCCTGCAGCAGGTCTCCGGGGCATATCCCCGGACATAGGCCGTGAGGAAACCGGCCCGGTAGGAATCCCCGGCTCCTGTGGGGTCGGCAAGGGTGACCGGGACAACCGGGATATTGACCTCTTTTCCTTTTGCATACAGCGTGCTGCCATCGCCGCTCATCGTGAAAATCGCCGTACCCACGCGCTTCACGATCTCGTCCCGCGTGGTCTGGAGCGTCCGGCACATGTGGGCGACCTCGTGCTGGTTGGCAAACAGGATCTCGATATTGTCAAGGATCGAATCGAGCTGTTCCCGCGTGTACCAGAAGACGTCCTGTCCCGGGTCAAAGCACGCAAACCCGCTCTTCTCTGCAACCCGGCAGTTGAACTCCGGGTCGGCAGTTGCCATGTGGACAAAGGGGAGAGCCGGGGCTTCTGCGGAATTGAATGCTTTTGATGCCCCCCACTCAAAGAAGGTCATCTGGTCGCCAGCCTCGTCCGTGAACATGAACGCGGTCGGGGTATGGGCATCGGGCACCAAAAAAAACTGCTGGTGCACCCCGATCTTTCGCAGCCACTGGTCGTACGGGCTGCCGGCAAAGTCCCCGCCAACGCACGATACCAGGGTCACTTCACCGCCAAGAGTGGCGATTCCGGCCGCAATATTTGCCGCCCCCCCGCCATAATAGATCTGCCGGTCGGTGATATGGGTCGAGCAGTTCTTTTCCGGGAGATGGGCAACCTTTGAGATGTGGTCAATGGCCGTGTGGCCGACGATATGGATCATGTTTCCTCCTGAACATCGATGATTTTCAGGGGGACTTCCCGCAGGGCTTTTCCAATCACGGATTTTGCGATCCGCCCGGCATGTTCCGGGGACTCTGCGCGGAATACCTTCATATCAAGGACAAGGCCGACAAGCGCAGTATCCGCAACCACAATTGCGCTTGAAAGTTCCCGGTCACAGAACGGGCACGCGAGCACGCCTGCTTCCACGTCAACATATTTTGCCTGGGGATTCAGGCGCTTTCCGGCTTCGCTGATAGCAATGCCGATAGCATCGTCAAGCGATTGAACATCTTTGATGATCCATGCCGATTCCAGGGTTACAGTATAATCCGGCATCTCGAGCTCCTTACCATATATCGTAATGCACATGCTCTCCGGGTTCCATCCGTTCGGTGAGCGAGGTTGGTGGGTGACCTCTTCCCACGGCAAGAAATACCACCGGACGGACATGCTGGGGCAGGTTGAGGATCTCCCGCGCTGCATCTTCATCAAATGCCCCGGTCCAGCAGCAATGCAGTTTCCGGGCATGGGCGGCAAGCATCATGTATGTGCCGGCAATTGTCGCGTCCTGGACTGCATAGAGGATCCCGCGTTCGCCATAGCGGGACATAGATCTGACATAGTTCGCGCAGACAACAAAAACAGCCGGTGCCTGGGCAATATGTTCCTGGTCGTATGCAGCTTCTGCAAGGGCACCCTTCGCATCTTCTGCAGTCACGACAACAACATCCCATGCCTCAAGGTTCCCTGCACTTGGTGCGGTACCCGCACAATGAAGAATATAGTTGGTTTCCTCATCCGTCAGGGGCGTGTCGGTATATGACCGGACGGATGAGCGCTCTGAGAGAAACCCGAAAAATTCAGATGAGTCCATGTTCGGAAAGGACCTGCCAGGCGTTCTGTGCGGTGGTTGTCGAGGCGCTGATAGCAGCTGCAATCTTCTCGGAAGCCCGCTCGGGCTGGTTGCTTTCCACAAGAGAGATTGCTTCGTTGAGCGAATTGATGGCTTTCTGGAAGTCTGACTGCCCCGTGCTCCGAACGGCAAACTGGAGCTCGGTGCGGACAGCTTCATACAGGTGGATGAGCATCCGTTTTCCCCCTGCCTTCTCCTCCTCGGGGAATCCCGTCAGCGCGATACTCAGCTGGGAGCAGGTGATCAGTTCGGATTTGGCACGCTCTGCGAACTGGTAACTGGTGACTGCGGTTTTCAGATCCATACACACCATGGGATTTTTGAGTAAAATAGCGTTCTGTTTACTCATCATTCGTGAGAGAAGCATCCCCGCTGTTTTTGGAGATGGACAAAAAAATCAGGGTTCCGGAAAAATCCCGGCCCCCAATCGGGCACCTGCCAGAAAATATTAACGGCTCGATTTTGCCTTTGCGCCGAGCGCTGAGACCTTTGCGCGTTTCATGCGCCTGCGGATCATCGGGTTTGCCGTGGACTCGTTCATGCCGGATCCACCGGACCGGTCGCCCCCGCGCCTTCCCCCACGGCCCCCGCGCCCACCGCGTGAACCGCCGCGGCCGCCCATGGCCTCGTTCATCTGGTCGATCTGCTTGACATTTGCACCGGCCTTGAACCGCTGGTTTGGTCCCGGGGTCTTTGCCTCGCCTTCTTTTTTCGGTACGAGCCGTATCTGGCCCTTGACGCCTTTTACCTGTGCCCAGAGGGTGGTTCCTGTTTTACCCATGATTAAACTCCTTATGTAATTCTGCTGCCCCGCTCATAAAGGTTCGCGCCTGTATTTGGCAGTGGCTGGCACAAAAAATGGATTATTTCGGGGTGGTTGCGGCGGCAATCTCCTTTTTTAAGACCTCGCTCACCAGTTTCCCGTCAACCGATCCGCGCACTTCCTTCATCACAACTCCCATAAGCGGGCCGAGCGCGGCGTTGCCCTTCTGTGCGACAAAGTCCTTCCTTTCCGTGATGATCTTCCGGACGATCGTTTCGAGTTCTTCTCGCGTAACGGCCGGTACGAGTTTTCTTAACGCTTCATCAAAGGTGCTGCCGGCAGCAACGCTCCGGAAGATCTCCGGGATTGCCTCCCGTGCAGCGTTTCCTTTCTCTACCGCATGCCATGTATCAAGGTATACCTGGTCGGAGATCTTCGCCACATCAACGCCGTCCCTCCGGAGCTCGGTCGTGGTGGAGAGGATGGAAAAGACCGCAAGCTTGGGTTTAACCCCTTCAGCCACTGCCTGCTCGAAGAGCGGGAGTCTGTCTGATGCCGCCAGCTGGAGCGCGTAGTTCATCTCGATCCCATAGTCTGCAACAAACCGCTCCGCTTTGGTTGTGAGCAGTTCCGGGACCGTTACCGCTTCCCACCGGGTGTCGCCAATGAGCACCGGCAGGACGTCCGTCTCCGGGTACATGCGGGCAGCCCCGGGTAGTGGGCGCATATAGGACGTGCTCCCGCTCTCGAGCATCTTGCGGGTCTCTTCCGGCACCGGCCGGTCCGAAAGCGCGATCTTCGCCCGGGTGATAACCTGCGCAATCGCGCAGGACGCCTGCTTCTCGCTCGCGCCGGCAACAAGGATGACACAGTCGCCATCCGCGGCATGCAGAACGCTCCTGAGATGGGCAACCTCTTCTGCGGTGACCCCGTAGGCCGGGAGTTCGTCCGTGTGGAAGAT
>DANA01000109.1:0-21644 GCA_002508495.1 Methanoregula sp. UBA276 | reverse complement strand
CCGACAAGGCCGGCAAACCCTTTGAGGACGATCGCGTGGATCTTCTTTGCTTTTTTGAGCACCGCGGACCGGGTGTCTTTGAAGAGCGCCGTTACCTCAACGCCCGTGGTTGCTTCGACAGCAGCACACCGTTTCACCAGTTCGTCGCGCAGCGTGAGCAGGCCCTGCTGCCGCTGGACCTCGCGACGGACAACCTCGGCGATAAGGTCAAGCTCCTGCACCCCCTTGATCTCCACGCGGGCCCCTGCCGCGATCGAGATGTTGACGTCCTGCCGGATCGTGCCGAGCCCCCGCTTCACCTTGCCGGTCGAGCGGAGCACCATGCCGATATACTCGGCAACTTTCTGGACGTCCTCAGGTGTATGCATGCAGGGTGAAGTGGTGATCTCGACAAGCGGGATCCCGAGCCGGTCGAGACTGAAGACCTCGTCTTTTACCCGCTGTGCTGCCTCTTCCTCAAGGCAGATCGTTTCGATCAGCCCACCGTTCGGCAGTGCCCCGTTGAACGCCACGAGTGCAGTGCGCTGGAACCCGCTCGTGTTGGAGCCGTCGATGACCAGTTTGCGCATCGTGTGCACCTGCGGCACCGGGGTCATACCGAACATCTTTGCAATGGTGAGAGAGACCGCGAGCGCCTCTTCGTTCAGGGGCGCCGGGGGCTCCTCGTCGTTCTCGACAAGGCAGGTGGTGTTGTAGGCATAATAGAGGAACTTCCGGTCCCTCTTCATCTCCTCTTTTGCGGCCCGGTCGATCTCGCCCATCTCGCTCACGGTAGCCCGGAGGTAACGGGAGAACTCGTAATCGTGCTCCGCCACATCGCGCAGCATTGTCGGGCAGTGGCAGAAGAGTTTCTCCTTCGTGTCGAGCTGCTGGTGGATCTCGATGCCGGCCACCAGGCCAAGTGCCTTATAATCCATGGGTGCTCCTCCGTGTGCATTCGCCTTTACGGCATTCCTGCATCATGATCGCAGCCCTCGTTCTGTCCTTCTCGTTGCCGAGCACCCACATCAGTTTGACGAGCGCCACTTCGGGGAGGAGGTCGCCTCCCTCGATGACCCCGGCACCGAGCAGGTCGCGGCCGGTATCATATACCCGGTCGCAGACCCGGCCGTGCATGCACTGCGAGGTCATGACAACAAGCGTTCCGCTCTCAACCAGCCGCCGCAACTGCGGGATGAGCGCCGTGCTGGTGTGGCCGAGCCCGGTCCCCGCGATGATGAGGCCGTGATACCCCTCGTACGCTTTCAGGACCTCCGGTGCCATGCCGGGATAGAACTGGATGAGGGCACAGTGGGGATCGAGAGCATCATGGAGCGCTGCCGTGGTGGTATTCCGCTTAACCGCATCTTTTGCAAGCGTGACCTTCCGCGCCAGAAACTCCACCCTGCCAATCGGTTCTATCCCGAGGCTCCGGAACGCGTCGCGCCGGGATGTGTGCATCTTGCGCACCCGCGTGCCCCGGTGGATGGCGCAGACATCGTCGTTGGTGGTTTCGTGCATCACAACCACAACCTCACCAAGGTCGCTTGTTGCCACTGCCGCTGCACAGACCGCATTCATGGCATTGTCGCTTGACGGCCGGTCGGCGGATCGCTGGGAGCCGACAAAAACGATCGGAACAGGAGTATCGATCATGAAACTGAGCGCTGCGGCACTGTACGCCATCGTGTCCGTTCCATGGGTGACGATGATGCCGGCCGCCCCGTCATGGATCTCTTTGAAAACTGCCCGGGCAAGTTCCTGCCAGATGGCCGGGGTCATATTTTCCGATAGGATGGTTGCAAGCGGCACCGTGCGGTACCTGGCGATCTCCACGAGTCCGGGGATTGCGGTCAGGATGTCGTTTGCATTGAACTGGCTCGTGACCGAGCCGGTCCGGTAATCGATCCGGCTCGCAATCGTACCTCCCGTGGATACAATAGCAAGCGTTGGCAGGTTCATGTCCTGCACGACCTCGGCCGGCTGTGCCAGAACGGGTGCAGGCCGCTCAGCAAGCGTACATGATTTCGGGGGCACCCCGAGGTTATACCCGGAGTCGAGCTTGATGACTGCCATGCCGTCGCGTTCCGTGATGAAGACGCCCTTTTTGTTCAGCCCGCGGTACGTGCACTGTATCCGGTCACCGGATTCGAACGGTTCTGTTATGGTACCAGCCCCCCTGCTTCACTGATGAGGTTCTCCCGCGCTTCTGCAAGGTGCTGTTTTTTCCGGTCGGTTACGGCAGAATCAGCAGCGAGCCGCTTTTTTTGGGAGATGACTGCCCTCCGCGTCTCGGAAGGCGCAGGACCTCCCACTGCCTTTCGCAGCGCAACTGCGTAGTTCACGTCAAGCACCTCATCGATCTTCTCCTGCGTGAGCCCCTTCTTCTTTAACGAGATCTTCCCGATCTCCTGCGCTGCTTTCTCGACCGTTGCAAGCGAGAGGCTGTTCTTCTGCACGGCCCGGCCGACTATGTTGTGGGCAGTGCGAAACGGCAGGCCAAACTCGCGCACCAGCGTGTCGGCAAGCTCGGTTGCTGTCGAGAATCCTTTTCCGGCCTCCTCTTCCATGCGCCCCTTGTCGAACTCTGCGCTCCTGAGCATACCGGCAAGGAGGCCGAGGCTCGTCTGGGCATCCTGCATCCCGCGCCAGATATTCGGGGTGAGTTCCTGGAAATCCCGGTTGTAACTCATGGGAAGACCCTTGACCGTCACAAGCGCTGCAGTGAATGATCCGGCAACCGAAGCGCTCTTGGCCCGCATGATCTCTGCGGTGTCCGGGTTCTTCTTCTGGGGCATGATGGAGGAGGTCGAGCAGTAGGCATCGTCCAGGATGACGAACTGCACAAACAACGATGACCAGATGATGAGTTCCTCGCAGAGACGGCTGACATTTGCCATCAGTATAGTGAGGCTGGCAAGCGTTTCCAGTGCAAAGTCCCGGGTGGAAACGGCGTCCATGCTGTTTTCGACAAGGCCATAGAAACCAAGAATGGATGCAGTGTACTTCCGGTCGATGGGATAACCGGTGGATGCGAACGCGGCGGCGCCCAGGGGTGAGATATTGATCCGGGCGAATGCGTCATTGAGCCGGTCGTAGTCACGGGTGAATGCCTGTTCGTAGGCGAGCAGGTGGTGGGCGAGAGTGGTCGGCTGGGCGTGCTGCAGGTGGGTGAACCCGGGGATCACGCTTCTGGTGTGCTTTGCCGCGATGTCAAGGAGGGTCTCCCGCACCCTGAGGAGTGCTGCCATCGTGCAGATGACTTCGTCGCGGAGCCGTATGCGGATGCATGTCGCGACCTCATCGTTGCGGGACCGGCCCATGTGCATCCGCCCGCCGGCCTCGACACCTGCCGACGCGATCACGAGCGACTCTATCCCCGCGTGTACATCCTCGAAGCGATCATCAAATACCTCTTCCGGGACGCCATTCCTGTGCATATCCATGAGCACGGAGAGGATCTGCCCGGTCACCTCGCGGTTGTTGATCTTCTGCTTATACAGCATCAGGACATGCGCAATATCCACGAGAATATCGGCGTCTGCAATACGGCGGTCGGCCTGCATGGACGAGAGGAACTGCATGACCTCTTTACTCCGCTCATCCTTCAGGCGCCCTTTGCGTACAACATCGGTTCGCATCCGTTCACCCATTATATCCGGTATTATAGAGCCGGGCACGGATTAAAGCCACGCCTTTCTTGCGGCGAGCTCGACCGCCCGCTGGACGGACTCGCGGGGGATGATGGTTGCCACCGGGATGTGGACGAGCTGCTCGATGACGCTGGAGACGATAGGAGCACAGACGATGGCGACAGCACCCTCGCGTTCTGCCCGGACCGCGGAGATGATCGCATCCTCCATGGTATGAACCGGGTACTCCCGGATCTTTACCCGTTGAGCGTCAACAACAGCCGTGCGCTCCTCGATACTCTCGAGGACCGGGCGGGCGACGATGAGACCGATGAACTCTCCTTCCCCGGTTCGGTAGAACCGGCGCATGGCCATGAGGATGGCGCGGAGGGTGGAAAGGTTGGGCGACCTCTTCCCGTGGAGGATCTTGTAAAGCGAGCTCTGGGCGATACCGCTTGCATCGGACAACTCGCGGATGCTGACCCGGAGGTCATGCCGCAGCAGGTCGTCAAGGGTGGTGACAAACTCCTCATCTGAGGTGAGCGCAGCGCGCATGAGGCGATCGATCGGGTCGGTTTGTACCATATAATTGATACAATCAGGTTAATTTTAGAAAAATTTTTCCTTTCTGTCAAAAATTTTTGACATTGATGGCCATGATAAGTGGACAATCAGGCACACTGAATGTCTTTCTGTCGTTTTTATATTAAAATTTCCTACAAAAAGAGATATTTCTTGCTCTGTTAAGACACTTTTTTATTATTGACCGGACAACACACCCGGCATGAAACCGATGAAGGTTACGGCAATTGCGCTCATCGCCATTGTCCTCATGCTGCTCACAGCCGGTTGCACCCAGCCGGCCGGAACGACCGTGACTACCCCTGCTGCAACAGCAGCGCCTGCGCCAGCCCCGGTAAAAGAGATCGTTATCGGATACCAGCCCAGCACTCACCAGCTGGCCCACACCACCGCTATGGAGAAGGGCTGGTGGGCAGCAGACCTTGCACCGCTGGGTGTTGAGAAGGTGAGCGACAAGGTCTTCCCGACCGGTGCCCCCGAGATGGCAGCCATGATGGCTGGCGAGATCGATGTCGCCTATGTCGGCGCAGCACCCGTTCTTTCCGCGCTCAGCCAGGGACTCGATGCAAAGATCATTGCGGGTGTCAACACGCAGGGATCGGACCTCGTTGTCCGTTCCGACCTTGCCTACACCGGCCCTGAGAGCCTCAAGGGCCTGAAGATTGCAACCTTCCAGGCAGGCACCATCCAGGACACTATCCTGCGCGACTGGTTAAAGAAGAACAACATCGACCCGGCAAAGGATGTTACGATCGTGGGCATGGGCCCCGGTGACGCAGTCACTGCGATCATTGCAGGCCAGGTCGATGCCGTCTTCCTCCCGCATCCATCCCCCACCACGATCATTACGCAGGGCAAAGGCAAGGTTGTCGTGCAGTCCGGTGAGATGTACCCTCACCACACCTGCTGTGTTCTCCTGGTCAGCGGAGATTTGATCCGCAATCACCCGGATATTGTTGATCAGATCATGAAGACGAATGACAAGGCCGTTGCGTTCAACAACGCTAACCTTGACGAGGCCGCTGCCATCTATGCAGCAAAGACCAGTGCAAATCTTGATGTCGTGAAGGCATCCCTGAAAGCATGGGACGGCGACTGGGACAGCAACCCGAACCTTATCGTTGACCCGGTCCTGGATTACGCTGCCATCCAGTACGAGCTCAAGTATCTCAAGAGCCCGCTCACCAAAGAGCAGATCTTCGATCTCTCCTTCTACAAGCAGGAGTAATCATCCACCCAACCTTTTTTTCATTTGAACTGCTTATCTATGAAGTAGTACAAACCCAAAACCGGTCGGTGTACTGGTAAGGGGTCGTGACCCATGGGACGACACACTGAAGAGAATGGCAGGAACTGGTGGCTTGGCGCACTGGCAATCGTAGTCGCGCTGATTTTCTGGCAGTTCGTGGCGGTCTTCGTCATTAATGATGAATTCATCCTGCCCTCCCCGACCGACACCTTTTCTGCATTCATCGGCCTGCTCGGGGACGGCACGCTCCTCCTCGACATCGAGGCCAGTCTCATCCACTTCGCCATCGGCCTGGGCCTCGCACTCCTTGTCGGGATCCCGATCGGGATCATCATGGGCTGGAGCCGCCGGATCGAGTCGCTCGTTGACCCATTAATCGAAATCCTCCGCCCGATCCCCCCCCTTGCCTGGATCCCGTTTGCCATCATCTGGTTCGGGCTGACTGCCTTTTCTGCGGGGTTCATCATCTTTGTCGGGGCAGTCTTTCCCATTATCATCAACACCTACAGCGGTTTTCGCGGTGTTCCCCGCGTCTTTGTCGAGGCGGCTAAGATGCTCGGGTGCACGAAGGACCGGGACCTGATCCGGTATATTGCGTTTCCTGCAGCCCTCCCATCGGTTGCCGCCGGGATCCGGATCGCGACCGGTGTCGGCTGGATGTGCCTTGTTGCAGCGGAACTCTTCGGCGTTTCGAACTTCGGCCTCGGCCAGAAGCTCTGGTTCTTCTACAACCTCCACCAGATGGACAGTGTGGTCGTGTACATGATCATTCTCGGCCTTATCGGCCTCGCGTTTGATATGATATTCCGGTATTATGTTGACCGGCACTTTCTGAAGTGGCGCATGGGAGAGGTGGCATAACCAATGGCAAACCTGGAAATCCGCGATCTCACCCAGTCATTCCCCCGCGATGACGGGTCGATCCTGACCGTACTCGATCGGGTCTCATTCGATGTAAAGGAGAAGGAGTTTGTCTGTATCCTTGGTGCATCCGGCTGCGGCAAGACGACCCTGCTGCGCATGATCGCGGGCCTCGATACCGCGGAATCTGGCACGATCGTCCTTGATGGCGAGAAGATAACGGGAACTGACCCGAAGGTGGGTTTTGTCTTCCAGGAATACTCCCTCTTCCCGTGGCGGACGGTGATCGACAACATCGCCTTCGGCCTCGAGTTGAGAGGGGTGTCAGAGGAAGACCGCTATATGGTGGCCGAATGGTTTATTGATCTCGTCAACCTCGAACAGTTCCGCGACAGTTACCCGTTCGAGCTCTCGGGCGGGATGCGCCAGCGGGTTGCCGTAGCAAGGGCGCTCACGCTCGACCCTTCCGTGCTCCTGATGGACGAGCCCTTCGGGGCCCTTGACGCCCAGACCCGGAACATGCTCCAGAAAGAACTGCTCCAGATCTGGGAGAAGACCAAGAAGATGATCATCTTCATCACCCATAGCGTGGACGAGGCGGTCTACCTGGCGGATCGCATCATCGTAATGACCCCCTGCCCGGGGCGGATCTGCCAGAACTTCGAGGTCCCGCTGCCGCGTCCCCGCGATCGAACGAGCGTGGAGTTCGCCCAGATCCGCCGCAAGGTGCTTGACCTTATAAACCAGAACTGTGTAATCCAGTAAGGTTTAATACGCGCGATAGCCATTTTATTAAAGCAGTTTACTGAAGCGCACCGGTATCGATATCTGATAAAATACCCGATATCCTTGCCCGCTTTTTCATTTAAATACAGGAGTAAGACGCGATGGTCAGAAAACCGGCAAAGATGTACAGGAACGTTAACAAGAAGGCCTTTACCCGGCGCAAATACATGGGTGGCGTTCCCGGCAACAAGATTGTACAGTACGAGATGGGAAACCTCTCCCAGGAATTTCCGTCAGAGATTGATCTTATCGTTGACGAGACCTGCCAGATCCGCCACAGCGCGCTTGAAGCGGCCCGTATCACCATCAATCGCCGGTTGATGAAGGATGTTGGCAGGTCCAACTTCCACTTCAAGGTCCGCGTCTTCCCTCACCATGTCCTGCGCGAGAACAAGCAGGCAACCGGCGCCGGTGCCGACCGTGTTTCGGAAGGTATGCGCCTCGCGTTCGGCAAGGCAGTCGGCACGGCAGCCCGCATGAGTGCCGGCCAGAAACTCATGACTGTCTTCTCCACCCCCCAGTACATTGAGAAGATCAAGGACGCAATGCGCCATGGCGGGCACAAGCTCCCGACCCCCTCCCACCTGAAGGTTTCCGAGATCAAGGTCAGCGGCAGGGTCATTGCAGCACCCAAGCTCGTTGGTGAGAAGGTTGTTGCAGCACCGGTTGTCGCGGAGGTGGCAGCAGAGCCTGCAAAGGATGCAAAGGGCGCTGCACCGGCCAAGGGTGGCAAGGACGCCGCACCGGCAAAGGACGCAAAGGGTGCGGCGGCAAAGGATGACAAGAAAGGCGCAGCCCCGGCAAAGGGCGGCAAGAAGTAAATTTTTTTCTTTTTTTGCGTTTTTTTTAAAGATTTCAGATACAGGCCTGCGCCATTTTTGTCGCGGCAGCTCCGCAGTCCATATTCTCGCCGGATCCACTGCAGTAGAAGTTTCCCCGGGACGTATGGTAATATCCCATCATCTGGCCATTGGGCCCAATATCCGAGCAGAATTCCACGTTGCACCTGCCCATCTGGATTGAAGCAACGCACATCCCGCTAAAAGTGGTCACCGGTGTTATTTTGGGAGAGGGTGTGTTCGGGGGCTGGGCATGACAGTCTCCGTCGTAGTAGTACGGATACCCTCCTGGACACCGGGCCGGGGTGCTGGTGGCTGACGGGGTGATTACTGGTGAAGACCCATATAACGAAAGATCCGGCTCCGGTATCAACCCGGCACCAACGAGTGCATTTTCGATCATTCCCACAAAACCGATGATGAAATCCGAGAGCAGGTCATGACCTGCGGCACCCGGCTTTTGAGAGGGTGTTGCTGCAGGGCTGACCACAACAGAAGCCTGCCCGCAGTCCGATTCCCCGATGGAATCGACAACGCATACACTGAACGTATAGGTCCCTGCAGCGGGGGCATTGCCGTTCAGGTTGCCATTGAGGTCGACTATCATACCCATGGGAGGGGCGCCACCATCGGCAAATGAGCCGGACTTGTAATGGAAGGGAGGCGTGCCGCGCCATGCCCCGGCAACCGGTGTACTGCACGGGGTCTTTTCTGTGCACTGACCGTTTTTAGGAATAAGGACCGGTGCTATAGCCCTCGTCATGATCGGGATCGTGAAACTGGTAGAGGCAGATGGGGTTCCCGAATCGGTGACCATGATCGTGAATGGGGAGGAGACTTCCTCAACAGCACTTGATGCAACGGTATGCCTGCCGGAGATGATACAGTTGCTCAGCAGTACCAGACCCTCCGGCAGGGTGGAACTGTGAGCGAGTGTGCAGATATAGGGGGGTGTGCCACCGGTAATCATCTGGCTCAGGTCAACCGTTGCTTCCTTGCCGGATATGATGGAAGGAAAGGTGGAGACCGAGACCATCAGCCCGCTTGCAGGGCAGCTAAAAAGAAGGGCCAGAATAACCAGTGCGGATGCGAATACCCGGAACCGGTACGGTTCTTTCATCCCATCACCTTTGCTTGTGAATCGATGCACTGGTATAAGAATATTCGGTGATCCCGGCGACCGTATTTCATTCCCGGTTTTTTGTGGGTGCCGCACTATCCTCTCCGGGGGCTTCATTCCCCGGGCAGAGTGTTGCCTGCACCGTGTCCTCATCCCCGTCTTCAGGGACCTTCAGCCCCAGAACTTCACGAATTTTTTGCGCATTGCCCCCTGCTTGGAACGTCCCTTTTGGGGGATAGGTTCTCCGACGGAGAGGTTCCGGGCGTGCACAGGGGAGAAAATTCGGCAGTGGAAACGATGTCCATGCCTATGGAAAATCCCCATTTAAACGGTATTCTGGGAAAAAGGGGTATATTATTGGGGATTTCAACCTGCAATTTAGCGGCCTGATAAAAAGCGCAAAAAAATACCCACCCAGCACTCTGTCCCGAAAATTTCCGGCTGCCAAAAGCCCGCCAGGGGCGAAAATTTTACCCTGATCATGGGGGTCAAAAACCGGGAGATCTCGTTTGGGAGAAAAATAGGAGTTTTGCCTCAAGAAGGGCAATACAGGGGGTGGAAACGGACCCTGGGTGGCAGGATGACGTTTCCCGAAGGGGGATTCTCCGTCGGAGGGGGTTTTTTGGGATGAGGCTGGATGGGGAATACCTGCCGGGATGGAGCTTTACAAACGTCACTTCACAAAAGAAAAATTTTGTGAAGTACTGGGGTCCGGAAATATCCACGCACTGCAACGCTACAGCAGGGGGTCCACGGAAGGAATGGCAGGAGGATGTTTTTGACGGGGAGTACCGTGAAGGTGCAACGGTGGGTGTGATCCCCCACAGCATATATCACCCCCGACCTCCAGAATATAATCCAATGAAACAGGATCCCCTCCACAAAGCCCTAGCCGACGCCACCTTCCGGGCGTACCGCGAGGCCGCAATCCGCCTCCCGCACGATGTGCTGCGGGTGATTGAGAAGGCCGCCGCTGCGGAGACGAACCCGGTTGCCCGCGGGGAGTTTGCCAATATCCTGAAAAACATTGAGATCGCGGAGCGGCTCGGGGTGCCGATGTGCCAGGACACCGGTGTTCCGGTCATCTACCTCACTCTCCCGCCCGATCTCCCGCTCACGCAGTCCTTCTATGATTCCGTGGCCGAAGGTGTCCGACGGGCAACAAAGGAAGTTCCGCTCCGGCCCAATGTGGTCGACCCGCTCACCCGGCACAACTCAAACGACAACACCGGCAGGGGGATGCCGGCCATTCACGTCAGGCCCGGCGCGAAGTTCACGGTCACGGTTCTGCCCAAGGGTGCCGGGGCGGAGAACATGTCCCGCACCGCTATGCTCCTTCCCTCACAGGTGGACCAGATCGAAAAGTTCGTAGTCGAGACCGTGTATCTCGCAGGTCCCCGGCCCTGCCCGCCGCTCGTCATCGGTCTTGGCATCGGCAGCACGTTCGATGGCGCCGCTGCGCTTGCAAAGGAAGCGCTGCTCGAACCCATCGACACGATGACGGAGTACGAGCAGCAGATCCTTGCCGCGGTCAACCGGCTCGGGATAGGCGTGATGGGTCTTGGCGGGGACACGACCGCACTTGCCGTGAAGGTGAAGACCGCCGGATGTCACACGGCATGCCTGCCGGTTGCCGTCAACACCCAGTGCTGGGCGAACCGGCACGTGACTATCGAGGTGAAGCGATGACCGGCCCTGTCCGGCTCACGACCCCGCTGGGCGATGAGGTGCTCAGGCTCCGGGCCGGCGACCGCATCGAGTTATCGGGCATCGTGTATACCGCACGGGACGAGGCGCACCTCCGGATGCAGAAGGACGGCATCCCGTTCGAGCCAGAAGGCGCCGTCATTTACCACTGCGGCCCGGTCATCGGGAACGGCAGGGTCATCGCCGCCGGCCCGACCACCTCCGCCCGGATGAACGGGATGGAAGGGTTCCTGATCGACAAGGGCGTGCGGGGACTCATTGGCAAAGGCGGCATGGGGGCGACCGTCCGAAACCAGCTGAAGGGAAAGGGCGTATACTTTGCATTCACCGGCGGGTGCGCTGCGCTTGCCTCCTCGCACATGACCCTCAAAGGCGTCTTTTACGAGGACCTCGGGATGGCCGAAGCAGTCTGGGCCATCGAGTTTGACCGGCTCCCGCTCGTGGTCGGGATCGATAGTGCGGGAGGCGACATCTTCGATGCCGCACGGAAGCAGGCCGATGTGGCGTTTGGGAAATACCGGTAACCCCCGGCTGATCCAAAGAAGAGGTTTTTTGTAAATGTTGCCGCATAAGTACTACATCAGGACTGCCGACTCATGAAACTCGTAATTGACGAGAACCGGTGCAAAGGCTGCAACCTCTGCACAAAAGTCTGCCCGTATCATATTTTCCGGGAGGGTAAAAAGCTCAACCGCAAAGGGATAGCGGTGCCGGAACTGGACCGTCCCGAACGCTGCACCAACTGCCGTCTCAGAAACCTCTACGGCAGGCAGCTCTGCGGGGTATGCCAGCTTACCTGCCCGGACCAGGCGATCCACTGGATTGACGAGGAACCCTACGAACCTCACAAGGTGGCGATCGAATATTGACCCGCACTGAATTCTGGCAGGGAAACACTGCCTGCGCCGAAGGGGCGCTTGCCGCCGGCTGCAACTTCTTTGGCGGCTACCCGATCACTCCCTCGACTGAAGTTGCCGAGCACATGGCAGCGAAACTCCCAAAGAAGGGCGGGGTCTTCATCCAGATGGAGGACGAGATCGCCTCCATGGCGTCCATCATCGGCGCTTCGTGGACCGGTGCCCGGGCCATGACCGCAACAAGCGGTCCCGGCTTCTCCTTGATGATGGAGAACATCGGGTTTGCCATCATGACCGAGACCCCCTGCGTTGTCGTCAACATCCAGCGGGGCGGCCCCTCCACCGGCCAGCCCACGATGTCGGCGCAGGGCGACATGATGCAGGCGCGTTTCGGTTCGCACGGCGATATCGCCATCATCGCGCTCTCGCCTGCAACCGTTCAGGAGATGTACGAGCTGACCGCGAAGGCCTTCAATCTCGCGGACAAGTACCGTGTTCCGGTCTTTGTCATGTCGGACGAGACCATCGGCCACATGCGGGAGAAGGTCATCATTCCCGACAAGGTCGAGCGGGTGGAGAGGAAACCGTTTGTTGCCGGCAGCCCGCCGTTCAGGGCAACCGATCCCGATCTCATCCCCGGGTTCCCATTATTCGGGACCGGTCAGCACGTCCACGTCACCGGCCTCACGCACGATGAGCGGGGCTACCCCTGCGCAACAAACCCGGGCCTGCACATGGCGCTTGTCAAGCGTCTCGTGGACAAGATCGAGAACGCCCGGGACGAGATGGCGGATTATGAGGTCATCAACCCGGACGCCGAGCAGGTCTTTGTTGCCTACGGCGCACCGGTCCGCACGGTCTTACAGGTGATGCACGACAGAAAGGATCCAAATATCGGGTTCCTACGGATCCGTACCGTCTGGCCGTTCCCGGAAAAAGCCCTCGCAAAGTTCAAGAACGCGAAGCGTTTCCTCCTCCCCGAGATGAACCTTGGCCAGATCGCCCGCGAGATCGAGCGGCACACCTGCGTCCCCGTGAAGTGTATCCCCAAACTCGGCGGGGAACTTCACACGCCCTCCGAGCTTGTCGCCGCGCTGGAGGCGCAACCATGAGTTTCGAGGACTGGTACCGGGCGGACCGGCTCCCCCACATCTTCTGCGCTGGCTGCGGAAACGGGACGATCATCAACTGCACGCTTGCTGCCGTAGAACAGATGAACTGGAAGCGTGAGGAGACGGTCTTTGTCTCCGGCATCGGCTGCTCCTCGCGTGCCCCGGGGTATATCCTCACCGACTCGCTCCACACCACCCACGGGCGGGCCATCGCGTTTGCCACCGGTGTCAAGATGGCAAACCCGGACCTGCATGTGGTCGTTTTCACGGGAGATGGCGACCTTGCGGCAATTGGCGGGAACCACTTCATCCATGGATGCCGGCGCAACATTGACCTGACGGTGGTCTGTATGAACAACCAGATCTACGGCATGACCGGGGGGCAGGGCAGCCCGACAACCCCAAAAGGAGCCCTCTCTACCACAACCCCCTACGGGTGCGCCGAGACGCCCTTTGATCTCTGCGACCTTGCCATCGCCGCGGGGGCGAATTATGTATCGCGCTGGACTTCCTACCATGTAAAAGAACTTGAGAAGGCAGTGAAAGTGGGTCTCGAGACGCCCGGCTTCTCCTTCATCGAGGCGCTCGTCCAGTGTCCCACTGCGTTCGGGCGCCGGAACAAGTTCCGGCAGGTTGCTGACCATATTGAGTTCTTAAAGACCCATTCGCTCCTGCGGGCAAAGCGCGACCGGCTCCTTGAGAAGGGTGAGCCTGTTCCGGAGGACATGTTCGTTGTCGGGGAACTCATGCGCCGGAACCGGCCGGCCATTGGGGTGAAACCATGAGAAAGGAGGTCAGGTTCTCGGGTTTTGGCGGGCAGGGGATCATCCTTTCGGCCGTCATCCTCGGCCGTGCGGCCGTCATGTACGACAACAAGTTCGCGGTCCAGACGCAGGTGTACGGGCCCGAAGCCCGGGGCGGGGCGTCGATGAGCCAGGTGGTCATCGATGACGACCAGATCCTGTACCCCAAGGTATCGGTCCCGGACATCTACGTCATCATGTCGCAGGAGGGCTTTGAGAAGTACGGCGCAACCGCACAGGAATCCGCGGTCATGCTCGTTGACACAACCCTCGTCCATTCCCGGCCGAAGTGCCGGTGCATCGAGATCCCCGCAACCCGGGAAGCCAAGCAGACCTTAAAGCGGGACATCGTCGCCAACATCGTGATGCTCGGGGCGCTCGTTGCCGCAACGCATGTTGTGAGTGAAGAGTCGTTAAAGAAAGCCATCCTCGACTCCGTGCCGAAAGGGACCGAGGACCTCAACATAAAAGCCATGCAGCTCGGCCTTGAGCTGGGGAAGCAACCATGAAACTCCGTGAATACGAGGCAAAGAACGTACTGAAAGCGGCAGGGATCCCCATCCCTGCCGGGTTCCTGATCCGATCGGCTGACGAACTCACCCCCCACCTTACCGGGCTCGGCGATGCGTTCGTCCTGAAAGCCCAGGTGGACGTTGGCGGAAGGGGCAAGGCCGGCGGCATCCTGATGGCCGACAAGGCGACCGGGACAAAGGTCGCTGCTGAACTCTTCGCAAAAGAGATCAAGGGTCTGCCCGTTAAGGAGATCCTCGCCGAGCAGAAACTCGATATCCGGCACGAGTATTACCTCTCGATCACGGTCGACCGTTCAAGCAAGCAGCCGCTCATCCTCTTCACGGAGGCAGGCGGGGTGGAGATCGAGATCACCGCACGGGAGCACCCGGAGCTTATCAAAAAAGTGGTTGCAAACCCGCTGATGAAGGATCTCCCGCCGTTCATGATCCGGGAACTGATCGGGACCGCACCAAAAGAGATCGGCCCGGTCATCAACCGGCTCTACAAAATTTTCATCGAGAAGGACGCACTCCTTGCCGAGATCAACCCGCTGGTCACGACTCCAAACGGTGTCTTTGCTGCTGATGCCAAGATCATCGTGGACGACAATGCTCTCGGCCGTCAGGGAATCACGGTCAACCGGGGCCTCTCGGAACGCGAGCGTGAGGCAGAGAAGCACGGCTTCTCCTATGTTGAGCTCGACGGGGCAATCGGGGTCATCGGCAACGGAGCCGGGCTCACGATGGCGACCCTCGATCTCATTGAGTTCTATGGCGGTAACGCGGCAAACTTCCTCGATGTGGGCGGCGGAGCCGAGGCGGATCGCGTGGAGAAGGCAGTGCGGCTCGTGGCAAGCGTCCCGGCCGTGAAGGTGATCGTGGTCAACCTCCTTGGCGGTATCACCAAGTGCGACGAGGTGGCAAAGGGCATCATCGCGGCCGGTATATCCCAGAAGGTCATCGTCCGGCTCGCGGGCACGAACGAGGCGGAGGGGCGCAGGCTCCTTTCGGAGAAGGGCTACGAGATGCTCGAGACGATGGATCTTGTGGTCAAGAAAGCTGTGGAGGTGACCGCATGATCTACGGCGACAAGAACACGGGAATCCTCGTGCAGGGCGCAACCGGCAGGCAGGGTGAGTTCCATATCGGCCTGATGAACGCGTATGCAAAGCAGGTTGGCGGCAGGGGCGTTGTTGCGGGAGTAACGCCCGGTAAAGGCGGCCAGCAGGTACATGGCGTCCCGGTGTACAACACCGTGAAGGAGGCGATGAAGCACCACGACATCGGTGCCTCGGTCATCTTCGTCCCGGCGGGTGCGGCTGCCGACGCGATCATGGAGGAGGCGAATGCCGGTATCACCACCATCGTCTGCATCACCGAGCACATGCCGGTGCAGGACACGATGAAAGCAATCGCGTACGCGAGGATGGAGGGGGCAAGCGTGATCGGCCCCAACTGCCCCGGGCTCCTCTCGCCCGGCGAGGTCAAGATGGGAATCATGCCCGCAGGGCTTTTCATGCGGGGAAATGTTGGCGTGATTTCCCGTTCAGGTACGCTCACGTACGAGGTCGTGGATGAACTGACCCGGGCCGGCATCGGCCAGAGCACCGTCATCGGTATCGGCGGCGACCCGGTCATCGGCCAGACATTTGCAGACGTTCTTGAGCGGTTCGGGAAGGACCCGGAGACCAAAGCGGTGGTACTGGTCGGGGAAGTAGGCGGAAACCTTGAGGAAGAGGGGGCAAAGTCGACAAATCTCCCCATCGTCTCTTACATCGCCGGCGTCTCGGCACCGCCCGACAAGCGGATGGGCCACGCGGGCGCTATCGTGGAAGGCGGCGAGGGCGATGCAAAGTCCAAGATTGCCCGGCTCAAAAAACACGGCGTGCCCGTTGCGTCCCGCGTATCAGAGATCCCGGAGATGGTCCGGGAGCTGTTCCGGGGAACGTGCTGAAGAATACCCGTCCTTTTTTCAACCTGTTTGTTACGATACACGTTGGCAGGTCTCTGAATTATGAGTGGTGTGTGCCTGCTTCGCGTGGACTCAATGCTGGGCCCTCTGGACGGATGAGCTCTGGTGGGGCATTTCATAATAACCGAATTGAGGCCGCCGCGGGGCGCCCTCCGGGGCGGCGGCGCCCCTCTTCATCGGGGGTATGGGGGCATCAGCCCCCATCGTAGCAATTAAGGATATCTACCGGGAAGTTTTTCAGCAAAAAAAGGAATACCCGCCCTTCCCCTTACGCCTTCTCCGGCCACGCCACCACAAACCTCCAGCCGGTCAGCGGCGAGGTACGGAACTTTGCTGTATACTGGATGCCGCCATCTTCATAGGATACCGTGCCGCTCTCCTGTGCCCGGATTATCTCCAAGGCCTTCCCGAACGATGAGCTGGCGCCGATAGTGGTGATATCGCGGGAGATCTGCCCCTTCTCTGAATGGAGGGCGAACTTGTTCTCCTTGTCGATCGCGTAGAAGATGAACGGGTCTTCGATCTCGCCCTGGAGCCGGTCGGTCAGCGTGTCGAGGTACACCGATGCGCCGAGGATTCCCGTGACCCGGCCGTTCTCTTTCACGGGCACGGCAACGATCGCGGTATTCCTGCCTGTCGAGTGGCTCACGACAACGGTACCCACCGATTCATTCCCGGCAAGCACACCCGGGAAATAGGACCGGCTCATCAGGTTCGCGGTGGTGAGCCCGTCAATAATCGTATAATAGGAACCATCGGGATTCGCGTACCAGGTTCTTGCATCGGGCTCATGGGTCTCAAGGATCGTGAGCAGCGGTTGTATCTTCTCCCAGCGTGCGGTTTTTGCATCGGTGGTGGCCGCTACCACCTCATAGGTGCGCAGGACCACGAGGAGACGGCTGTCGGTTGCCGCCATCATGGTGGAGAGCGCAAGTTCAGCCTGGTCGCCTGCCGATGAGGGCATGGTAACCACGGAAGCGGTCTTCATACCGTACTGCTGCCGGATCGTATCGAAGGTCCCGTCCTGCTTCATCGTATCGAGGGCGTTCTGCCATTCCGTGATGACCTTGTCGGGAGTGTCTTTGCTGAACGCGATATACAACTGGACCGTCCTGACCGGATAAACCCCGGTAAATGAGCCGGGATCAATGCCCTCTTTCTGTGCAATGGTTGCGGAATTCGATGAGCTGCCGAGCCAGAGATCGGTCTTTCCGGTAATTAAGTTCCGGAGACATTCCGCATCGCTCTCGCAGGTCAGGATATTCTCAAAACGGTTCTCCAGCAGGAACTGGTGCCGGGAATCATCTCTGACAACGCCAATCGGCCCGGCTTTTTTTGCCGCTTCAAGGCTGTTAATCCCGGGGCCTGTTCCTGCCCGGGCATAGAGCATGTAATCAAAGGATGCAACCGGCCCGACCCATTTGAAGAGATCCTCCCGTTCATCCGTCCGTCCTGTCGAATACAGGGCAACCGCTGGCCCGGCAACTGCTGCGGAATATCCCTCGTTCCAGGGCAAGACTTCGATTGCCGCCTTCTGGTTGAGGCGCGAGAGGATCCCGTTCACCACATCGGTTGCCTGCCCGGTTACTTTCCCGTCAGGGCCGGCGTAATTGAACGGCGGTAATTCCTCGGTGATGATCCGGATCCCTGCGTCCGCGGGCTCCGCTGCGGGTGCCGTGGTGTCCGAGACGCACCCGCAGGAGAGTCCCAGTCCTGCGATGAGGAGCAGGAGCGCGATTTGTAAAAATGGTGAATTGCTGGGTGTTTGCATAGTATATCATACCCCGGTAAAGACCAAAGCGTTTTCAGATCTCATTACCGGCTGCAACCTGAAAAATCCTGTGATCCATCCCTTCTGCGGGTGATCCCCCGGTTCTCTGGATTGCCGGCAAATCTTTTGGTTCCGGATCCGTACGCATGAACCTGGCACGACAGGATCCCGGTGGGGTTTTGCCGGGCGGACACGGTTTCCTTACCATTAAATACCGGGACAGAGCAACAATTGACTGACTAGTCAATTTACGAAAAGGAGCGATCATGTTATACCGAAAAGTCCCAAAGACCGGTGACGAACTCTCTATCCTCGGCTTCGGCTGCATGCGGTTCCCCGCAAAGGGGCGGGGGATCGATGAGGAACGCACGATCCGGCAGATCCGGTCCGCCATTGACTGGGGTGTCAACTATCTTGACACCGCCCCGGTTTACCACATGGGGAAGAGCGAGCAGGTACTCGCAAAAGCCCTTGCGGACGGGTACCGCGGGAAGGTCCGGATCGCAACCAAGATGCCGCACTGGTCGGTTGTTACCCGGGCTGACATGGACCGGATCCTAAATGAGCAGCTCGCCACGCTCCAGACCGATCATATCGATTACTACCTGCTCCACACCCTCAACCGTACCGCGTTCCGGCGGCTGGTGGATCTTGGTGTCCTTGAATTCCTTGATGCGGCAAAGAAGGACGGCCGGATAATAAATGCCGGGTTCTCCTTCCATGCAACGCTTGCCGAATTTGTGGAGATCGTGGACGCATACCCGTGGGAGTTCTGCCAGATCCAGTACAATTACCTTGACGAGAACAACCAGGCGGGGACAGAAGGCCTGCAGTACGCGGCAGGGAAGGGGCTTGCCGTCATCATCATGGAACCCCTGCGGGGTGGCAACCTTGGCGGGCGGATGCCGGAATCCGTGCAGGCGATTTGGGACGCTTCACCGGTAAAGCGCAGCCCGGCGGAATGGGCGCTGCGGTGGGTGTGGGACCATCCCGAAGTTACGGTTGTCCTTTCCGGCATGAATGAAGAGGCGCATATCGATGAGAACATCCGGGTAGCAGGGACAACCGTCCCCGGTTCACTCTCCGTGGAGGAAAGGGCCACCATCGATGCTGCAAAGGACGAGTTCAAACGCCGTATGAAAGTGGGCTGCACGGGCTGCGGGTACTGCATGCCCTGCCCGTTCGGTGTTGACATCCCCGGGTGCTTTGCCGGGTACAACACCCACCATCTCTTCCCTCACGATCCGGCCGGCAGGTTCCAGTACATCGGGAGGCACAGCGGGCTGATGGGCCAGACCTCCTATGCCGGGCTCTGCCGTAATTGCGGCAAGTGCGCGAAGGTCTGCCCCCAGCACCTGCCGATCCCGGAACTGATGAAACAGGTGTCAAAAGAGATGGACGGGCTCGTCATCCCGGTTGTGGTCCCGATCCTCAAAGCCGGGCTCTGGTGCATGAACAAGGCCGGTGCGGCCAGACGTGCGATATTTAAGGAGAAGTGAGATGGCCGATCCGGGCAGCGATAAGAGGGAGGCGATCCTCAACACGGCGCTCAATCTCTTTGTGGAACGGGGCTTTTACGGCACCCCGACTTCGCTCATCTCAAAGGAGGCCGGGGTGGCGACGGGCACCCTCTTTTTTTATTTCAGGACAAAAGAGGAGCTCATCGACACCCTCTACCTGCGAACCAAGGCCGGGGCTGCCGCGGCCATGCGGCGGGGACTTGAGGAGGAGGAGACCACGCAGGGAAGGCTCCGGCTCATCTGGCACAATGCGGTCGAATGGGGGGTACAGAACCGGGAGAAGATGCAGTTCATGGAGCAGTTCGCCCACTCGCCGTTCATATCGAAAACCGCCCGCGACGAGGGGCTGTCCCGGTTCTCGTTCCTGCACGAGTACGTGCTGCAGGGGATCGGCGAGGGCGTCATAAGGGACTATGATCCGCCCCTCCTTCTCGGTGTGCTGGCCTCTTCGCTTTCCAGCGTGATCGCCCGGGTGGCAGAAGTAAACGATCCCGGATTGCGGGACGTGATCATTGAGCAGGGGATGGACTTTGTCTGGAACGGGATCCGGTTGGAAGGGGATCCAAAAGATACGAAGATCAGGAGATCGAAGGAGAAACGGTGATACGATGACCACGATACTTGATGCACAGAATTTATCCAAAACCTACGGAGAAGTTGCCGCGGTCGACCATGTCTCGATCAGCGTAAAAGAGGGAGCGCTCTTTGGCCTGCTTGGCCCAAACGGGTCCGGCAAGACCACGATGATCAAGATGCTGACCGGGCAGGTCCGGCCCACCGGCGGCTCGGCAACGGTGCTCGGGCTTGACGTGACCAAAGACCCGGTCGGGGTCCGGGACCGCGTGGGGATCATCCCCGAGCAGGAGACGCCCCCGAGTTTCCTCACCTCGATGGAGTACCTCCGGTTTGTCGGGGCGGTGCGGAAGATTCCGGATATCGAAGAGAAAGCGGATTACTGGTTCGACTTCCTCGAGTTCCGGGACAAGAGAAACGTGCTCTGCAAGGATTTATCGCGGGGCACCCGGCAGAAACTGATGTTTGCGCAGGCGTTCATCCACGAGCCGGCGCTTGCCTTAATCGACGAACCGCTCATCAACTTCGACCCGATCATGCAGGACGTGGTCAAGGAGTACCTTGCCGGCTACGTGAAGAACGGGAGGACCCTCTTCCTCTCCACGCACATCCTTGAAGTGGCAGAGGAGATCTGTTCGGAGTTTGCCATCCTCCACAAGGGCAGGCTGCTGCACACTGGCCCGGTTGCCGAACTGACCGGCCGGGGCGAACATCTCCCGCAGTTCTTCCTCTCGCTTGTCCGGAAGGGTACCCATGTTTGAGCTCTTCATTGCGATGGTAAAGGAGGAGTGGCGGATGCACTCCACCATGTTCGGGAGCCTCTCGTTTGCCCTCTTCCCGGTCATGATCTTCGGGATCGCGTTCATGGGAGCGTTCCTCCTTCCGCTGTTGCGCACAACCCTTCCCGCCGGCAACCTCTCGCTCATCATCCATGCCAACTTCCTCCTCCTCGGGTTCATGGTGGGGGCGTTCGGCCTTCTGGGGAACGAGGTGATGAACCGGAGGTTCGGGCAGGCAAGCCTGCTCGCCTACTCGGCCCGGAGCCTGCCGCTCTCCGAAGCCCACATCTTCTTTGTCTTCGTGGTCAAGGACATGGTCTACTACTTCTTCCTCTGGGTCTTTCCCTTCGGGTTCGGGTATATCCTCGCATCGCCGTTCATCGGCGCAACGCTCTCTTCGGCGCTCCTCCTCCTCCTCACCCTGACCCTCTCGTTCCTGTACGGGCTGTGCACGGTCTTCTTCCTCTCGGCCCTCTATGCACGGTCGCGGACCCTCCTGTTCGCTGCCCTGCTCCTGCTCGGCACCGCGTGGGCTTTTGCCGTTCTCTTCCTGTCCATCAACCCGGCGCACTTCTTCCCGCCGATGCTCCTCTTTTTGGCATTCTCGTGGACGAACCTTCTCCTCTCGCTCTTCGTCCTCTCGGTCCTGTTCGCCCTCTCGGTCTCCCTCTTCAGCCCCGAACAGACCGGCTCAGCAAAGGAGTTCCGGGACGCATTCGCCCCGCTGGAGCAGAGGTTTGCCTTCCTCCCCGATCCGCCCCTTGCGGCAAAGGACCTGATTGACCTGTACCGGAGCGGCAGTGCCATCGGCCAGACGCTTTTTTCGTTCCTGATTCCCCTTGCGGTGATCTGGTTCTTCCTCTCCTTCCTCGGCCCGTACCTTCCCCCGCACGGGCTCATCTTCCTCTTTGCTATCGTCACCGGCGTCATCGCGTCGACCATGTACACGTGGGTCACGATGTTCGATTCGTTCGGGCCGTACGCCTGCCT
>DANA01000070.1 GCA_002508495.1 Methanoregula sp. UBA276 | reverse complement strand
AACAGGTACTACAGCACTCTCGCTAATGGGGCGCCATGGCGGCGGGGCGAAACCCCGGGAGCGTCTGGTATCGAAATGATTTCTATAAAAACAGGTTTTTTCAGCGTGTGAAACCATCGGGATTCCGGAAAGATACGTTTATCGCTGAACAGTGTTCCGGAAACCTGATAGGATATGTCTGTTTCCCATTCATATTCTCACCGGATTCGTAAATTATTAATAGGGAAGGACCAAATGTTTTAATACAAAAATAATTGTGTTAAGACAAGTAAATTTGTTGAGTTATAGGTCGCCGGTGATCGTATGCATATTATGGAAGGAGGACTGTCATGGCAATGGTGTCTGGCGTGGTGGGCTGTTGCCCTCCCCTGCCTGATATACGGCGTGTACCAGTTGAAAAAAGTTCTGGCTGCAGACCGTGAGGCACTTCCCCTTCTGGGAGTTACCGGTGGATTCATCTTTATTCTGTCTTCATTAAAACTCCCCTCAGTAACCGGCAGTTGTTCGCACCCGACCGGCACCGGGCTCTCGACCATATCGTTCGGGCCCTGGATCACGGCAGTTGTTTGTGCGATCGTCCTGCTGTTCCAGAGCCTGTTCCTCGCCCATGGCGGCCTTTCGGTCCTCGGGGCAAATATCGTCTCAATGGGTATTGCCGGACCCCTGGCCGGCTATGCCCTCTACCGGCTGCTCCGCACCACATCAGTGAATATCTACCTTTCCGTCTTCCTTGTAACGGCACTGGCCGATATGTTCACGTACATCACAACCTCGCTCGAACTTGCACTTGCATACCCGGCAGAAACCGGGGGATCGATCAGTTCGTTCATCATGTTCCTGGGCGTATTTGCCCTTACCCAGATCCCGCTTGCGATTGTTGAAGGCATCGTCCTTGCACTGGTTTTCAAGTATATCATTGCCCTCAAACCGGATATCCTGATCCGGCTCCATATCTTCTCCGAAGATAAGATCATGGCCGCACGGAGCAACATCTGATGAAATTCCGGTATACCCTGGAAATCCTTGCCGTGATCGCAATAGTCGTATTCATTGCAGCATTCCTCTACACAAGTTCGACCATGCGTGGAGCGGAATTTGCCGGTTCGGACACTGTCGGATCGGGGCTTGTTGCCGAACTCTCCAATACGTCTGAGGAAAATTTCCGGCCACTGATCCCGCAATGGGAACCTCCGAGCGGTGAGATTGAGTCCTGCCTCTTTGCACTCCAGGCAGCCATAGGCGGGATCCTTGTCGGTGGCGTGTTCGGGTACTGGATAGGACAGAAGAAGAAACCATAATCGGGACAAAGAGGAAAGTGTACCTGTATGTTTGAAGAACTTCTGGAAGATATTGCCCAGAAGAACGAACTCCGCGAAGTGAACACGTATCTGAAACTCATGGCAGGACTTGGCGCAATCCTGCTCTGTCTTCTCTCAACAAGTTATATCCCGCCACTCTGTATTGCCGCGATTCTGACCGGTGCAATCCTGTTCCTTGCCCGGGTTGATGCAAAAACCTATACGGGACTTTTTATCCTCCCGCTCTGGTTTGCGGTCATGAGTGTCACCGGCATCATCCTTATTACGGGAGGTGACGGGGTATTCTGGCGATGGGATCTGCTGCCGGGATTTTCCCTGTCCATTACCCGGGAGAGCATAAATCACGGCGTTTTTGTTTTCTGCCGGATTATTGGCGGCATGTCTGCCATGTGTTTTATTTCCTTAACAACGCCCATGACAGACATTTTCACGGCGCTCCGCCAGTGCAGGATACCGGAAGCAGTGATTGACCTGATGATGATCATCTACCGCACGATCTTCATCCTGATGGACCAGGTTATCCAGATCTATCATGCCCAGGTGATGCGCCTTGGTTACTCCGCGTATCGCGAATCCATTCATTCCTTTGCAATGTTATGCGGTGCTGCATTCATCGCCAGCTGGGATGCAGGGGATGATCTGATCCGGGCAATGGATGCCCGGTGTTATGACGGGAAATTTGCCCTGCTGGGGGAGAACCGGCCCGTGGAACGGAAACCGTTTCTCGCGGTCGTGTCATTTCTTGCGCTGTGTGCAACCATTGTGATGGTATCAGGGACCAGGAGCCTCCTTTAGGTCAACCATGAGCAGCATCATACTTGAAGCCCGGGATATCTGTTATCGCTACCCCCGGGGAATGGACGCAATCCGCGGTATCAGTTTCCACATCCGCAGAAAAGAGAAGATCGCACTTGTCGGACCCAACGGTGCCGGGAAATCCACGCTCCTGACGATGTTCAATGGTATGATCCGGCCTGACTCCGGGCTCATGCTCTTTGATAACCAGCCGATACGGTATGATACTGCATCGCTGCGGGTTCTGCGCCGGCGCGTGGGATTTGTCCTCCAGAACCCGGACCGCCAGATCATTGCACCGACGGTGTACCAGGACGTGGCATTCGGGCCAACCAATCTCGGGTACCGTGAGGATGAGGTCAGGGAAGCGGTGACCCGGGCACTCCGGCATGTCGGCCTTGAGGGCTTTGACCGCCGGCCCCCCCACCAGCTCTCCGGGGGGGAGAAGAAACGGGTGGCGATTGCCGGAGTGCTGGCAATGGATCCGGACGTGCTCGTTTTAGACGAGCCAACCAGTGGTCTCGATCCATCCGGATCGGAAGATATCATGGAACTGCTCGATGAACTGAACCATGAAGGAAAGACCATCATCATCTCCACCCACGATGTTGAACTGGCATACCCGTGGGCAGACCGTGCAATCCTGATGCTCGGTGGAAAAATCCTGCAGGAAGATGTCCCGGAGATAGCGTTCGGTAACCCTGAATCCGTCCGCATGGCGCACCTGTCCGTTCCCACCCTTCTTGAACTGCATATGGAACTGCAGAACCGCGGGTTTTTACATTCGGGCAGAAAGCCACGGACGGTGCTGGACATGATGCACTGCATCGAGACGTTGTTCGAGAAGAGCGGTGCTCATGAACAGCACGGGACTATCACCGTCTGCAATGTCGATCGGGATACGAATGAATCCCTGCTGGAATGGATATCCCTGCACCAGCGTATATCGATCGGGGCAATGGGCACGCGGGCAAAACAGCGTGCAGAGACTGTGGGGATCCCTCTGGACTTTACCTATGGCGTCATAGACAAATGCATCCTCAAGGCGCTGCTTGGCGAGGATTCCCTGATCCTGACAACGGAGAGTATGGTCAGACGCGTTTACCAGCGCGTGGAAGCATATGGTCAGGAGAGCGGGATCCGGATACCCGTTCACCAGCTGGATCCCGTTCCCGGAGCAACCGGTAAAAAGACCGGGAGCCCTCCATGATCCCCGTTCCCCGCATCGTTATTGCCGGCACGCACAGCGGGTGCGGTAAGACAACCGTGGCAAGCGGCATCATGGCGGCACTCACCGCACGGGGGCTGAACGTCCAGCCCTTCAAAGTCGGGCCGGATTTTATCGACCCGTCCCATCATACAAAGATATGCGGACGTATTTCACGGAACCTTGATCCCTTCATGATGGGTGAGGATGGATGTGCAGAAACCTTCCTTCGCGCAACTGCCGGCGCAGACATAGCGGTAATTGAGGGCGTCATGGGCATGTATGACGGCGTGGATGGATCCGATCTGGCAAGTACTGCCCATGTTGCCCGGATCCTGCAGGCCCCGGTCGTGCTCGTGGCGGATATCAAAGGGATGTCCCGGAGTGTACACGCACTGATCGACGGCTATCGCCGCTATGATCCAACGATATTATTCGCCGGTGTGATATTCAACCGGACAGGCAGCAGCCGGCACCGCTCAATGATCGAACCCTCCCTGGAGGTCCCCGCGTTCGGGTATATCCCGCGCAAGGATGACCTGGCCGTTGAAAGCCGCCACCTGGGTCTCAGGATGGCGCACGAAGCAGGGAACATGGGGGAGTTTGGAAAGATCATCGAAGAGTCCTGCGATCTGGATGCACTTGTGGCGGTGGCACGTCAGGCACCGCTCCTGAAAAAAATGAGCCGTGCACGCAAACAGAACCGGACGGACGGCGGCCGGGTTGGCGTTGCGCTCGATGAGGCGTTCTGTTTCTATTACCAGGACAATCTCGACTCTCTTTCCCGTGCCGGCGCGCATCTGGTCTTTTTCAGCCCGCTCCGCGAGCGGTTGCCGGATGTCGATGCGCTCTATCTCGGGGGTGGATATCCCGAACTGTATCTTTCCGGCCTCGAGTCCTCACCCTGTACCCGCGACCTGCACCATGCGGCTGACCGGGATATGCCGATCTATGCAGAGTGCGGGGGGCTGATGTATCTCACCAATGAGATCCATGCTGATAAGACCTACCGGATGTGCGGGGTGCTTCCCTCGACCGCAGAGATGACCGGCAGGATCCAGGCGCTCGGTTACGTGAAGGGGAGCGGCACCGGGGAAATATCGTACTTACCGTCATCGGTTGGGATTACCGGTCACGAGTTCCATTATTCCCGGCTCGATCCGGATACGGACGCACGGTATTCGATACACCTGTCACGGGGAAAAGGGATCACGGCAGGAAAAGACGGGCTGGTCTCCAAGAACGTCCTTGGCTGTTACACCCATGCGTATTTTTCGCCGGTATTTGCGGAAAAATTCGTACAAGCTGCTGCCGTGTTCTCAA
>DANA01000034.1 GCA_002508495.1 Methanoregula sp. UBA276 | reverse complement strand
GCCATGATATCCGTTCTCTGTGTTGACGATGAAACTGTTCTCCTTGATGTCACCCGGGTCTTCTTAGAACGCACCGGTGAATTCTCCGTTGCCACCAGCATCTCGGCACAAGAGGCGATCGCCCTTCTTGCAGACCATTCCTACGATGCCATTGTCTCGGATTACCAGATGCCGGGAATGGACGGTCTTGCCCTGCTCAAGCATATCCGTGCCGAAAAAAATGCGGTGCCGTTCATCCTCTTCACCGGCAAAGGCCGGGAAGAGGTGGCTATCGAAGCCCTCAATTTAGGCGCAGACTTTTACCTCCAGAAAGGCGGGGAGCCAAAAAGCCAGTATGCCGAGCTGGCAAACAAGATCAGGCAGGCAGTCCAGCGCAGGGAGGCCGAGAAAGCGCTCGTACGATCCGAGGAGAAATTCCGGGACCTTGTCGAGAACATCAACGATATCATCTTTGTTGCAGACAAAAACGGCAGCATCTCCTACATCAGCCCCCGCATCAGTTTTTTTGGCTACACACCGGATGAAATTTACGGAAAGACCCTGGCAGACTTTGTTCCGGCAGATGACAAAGCCCGTGCAAAAGAAGATTTCCAAAAATGCGAGAACCGGCAGACCTGCATCTTCGAGTTTCCGTTTCTTGACAAAGAAGGAAAACGCCATGTTGTCCGGACTTCCAGCCGGCCGGTCTTTTCGGGCACAGAATTCCTGGGCATCCGGGGCGTGATGACGGATATCACGTCCGTCCGGACCGCAGAGGCAAAAATTTCGGCAAGCGAAGAGCGGTACCGGAATGTGTTTGAGGCGGCCGCAGATGCCCTGCTGGTCATCGACAAGGAGAGCGGGAAAATCCTCGATGCCAACCATGCTGCAACAACCCTTTTTCAGTATGCCCGCGACGAACTGCAGGGAATGGACCCTGCCGGGCTGTTCACCAGCACGGGAGCGGGGCAGGACGGGAGCGGGACAAAGATCTTCGGCCCGCACCTCCGGTACTGCCGTGACCGCGAGGGCCGAAAATTCCCTGCCGATGTCCTGGTTCGGGAATACCCGCGGAAGAACCGCACCATCATCATCTTCTCCATCCGCGAAATAACGCGGGAGATCCTTGCCGAGGAACGGGAACTTGCCGCCCAGCGGATGTACGCGGTCCTCTCCCGGATCAACCAGGCAATTATCCGGGTCCGGGACTTGAAGACCCTGATCACCGGGATCTGCCAGGCTACCGTGGAGGCCGGCGGGTTTGCGATGGCATGGGTGGGCCTGCTGGACCAGGACTCGTTCCTCCTCCGGCCCATCGCACACGCCGGCCGGGAAGACGGGTACCTGGCCGCAACGGACAATTACGGGAACGACGAGGAGAGACGGGCATCCCCTATCGGCATCGCCCTCCATGAAGGCAGGCACGCGTTCTGCAATGATATTGCAACCGAATCCTGCATGGCACCCTGGCGCACCGAGGCGCTGCAACGCGGCTACCGGTCATCAGCGGCATTCCCGTTCCGCCTGAATGGCCGGGTTATCGGCGTGTATTGCATCTATGCAGCGCAGAAGGACTTCTTTACCGAAACGGAGATCGCCCTCTTTCTGGAGATCGCCGATGATATCTCGTTTGCCCTCGATGCCCTGGACGAACAGGCGCGCCGGGCGCATGCCGAGAAAGCGCTTGCGGGAAGCGAGGAGCGTGCAGGATTTTTAGCAGGCGTGCTCGAGACCTCGTCGCAGGCGTTCGGGGTTGCCTACCCGGATGGATCGTTTGGTATCGTCAACCCGGCCCTGTGCAACCTTCTCGGGTACACGGATGCAGAACTCCGGTCAATGAAATGGACCGATGTGACGCACCCGGATTCCCGCGAGCCGGAAGCTGCCATGCTTGCGGAACTGTCAAGGACCGGCATGCCGGTACGGTACGAGAAGGAATACCTCCGCAAGGATGGCAGCATCGTTCCGGTCGAGGCGTTTGTCCACCGGGTCACGGGCGATGACGGCAATATCCGGTACTTTTACGGGTTCATCACTGACATCTCCGGGCGAAAGCAGATGGAAGAACTCCTCCGGATCGAGCGGGACCGGGCACAGCAGTACCTCGATACCGCCGGTGTTATGCTGGCAGCACTGGACATGGAGGGTACCATCACCCTGATGAACCGGAAAGGGTCCGGGATCCTTGGCTGGCCGGACGGGGAACTCATCGGGAAGAACTGGATGGACACCTGCCTGCCCGAACGCACCAGGGATGAGGTGAAGAAGGTCTTTGATGCGATCCTGCGAGGAGACCGTGAGATCGCAGAATATCACGAGAACACGGTCCGAACAAAAGACGGGGAGGAGCGGGTCCTAGCATTCCACAATACGGCAATCAAAGATCCGAACGGGACCGTGACCGGCATCCTCTTCTCCGGTGAGGATATCACGCTGCGCTGCCAGGCAGAAAAAGATCTTCAGGAGAGCGAGGAGCGGTTCCGGAACCTGATCCAGAACGCATCGGACATGATCCGGATAATCGGCCGTGACGGCCTGATTGCGTACAGCTCCCCGTCCACGTTCCGGATAACCGGTTACCGCCCGTCCGAGGTTATGGGGAAGAACCCGCTCGATTTCATCCACCCGGAGGACCGGAAAGCCGTGACTTCGGCCCTTGCGGAAGTGATTGATCGTACCAACCCCGGCGAACCAACCGAATACCGTATCCGGCACGCGGACGGGACCTATATCGACGTGGAAGCGGTTGCCACCAACCTGTTCGATGTTGCCGGCATCAACGGCATTGTCACCACGGCCCGGCCGATCACCGAGAGAAAACAAGCAGAACAGGCACTTCTTGAGAGCGAGGGTCGGTACCGGGCAATCTTTGAAAAGTCCCCGGATGCGATGATTGTCCTGTCCGATCGCGTGATTGACTGTAATCCCCAGGCAGAACGCCTCTTTGGCCTCAGCCGGGACGAACTCATCAACAGCCCCGCTGATGCTCTTTACCCACATGAGCAGCCCGGCGGCCGGGAATCGGCGGAGATGATGGCGGCGTCATTGCAGGCAGCAAGGGAAGGCCGGACCCAGATCTTTCCCTTTGTTTTCTGTACCGGCCAGCGGCAGGAATTTCCGGCAGAGGTGAGTCTTATTCCGGCACGGATCCGGTTCGAGGACCGGATCATCGCCATCATCCATGACCTTTCTGAACAGGAGAAGACAAAAGAGCAGATCCGGCACCTTGCCCGGTTCCCACAGCACAGTCCCCACCCGGTCATCGAGATGACAAAAGGCAGGGATATCACCTGGGCAAACCCGGCAAGCTTCGCAGTTTTGCATAAAGCCGGGATGCCTGCCGATCCCGCTGCCTTCATTCCCGCGGATCTCCCCCCGTTCCCCGGATCCCCCGAAACGGAGAAGATGCCGGTCATCCGGGAAGTCCAGATCGGGCCGGCCCGGTACCGCGAGACGCTCGTGTATGACCCGGATGACCAACGGGTGCGGATCTATGCCCACGAGGTAACGGACCAGGAGATGGTGACAGGAGCCCTCGCACAGGCCAACCGGCAGCTCAGCCGGCTCGCTTCCATCACCCGCCATGACATCAAGAACAAACTGACCGGGGTGATGGGCTATATTGAACTTGCCAAAGGCTCGACCAAGGACCCGGACATGATCGAGTACCTGACCCGCGCCGAGACCTCGGCAACGGCGGTCCGGCAGCAGATTGAGTTCACCAAAGAGTACGACAAACTCGGCATGAATCCGCCGGCTTGGCAGGAGATAGCCCCACTCCTTGCCGCGGTGCAGGAGCAGCTCGGGGAGGGTGCGGTCGCGGTGACGGATGAGACCGCGGGCCTTGCAGTCTTTGCAGACCCGCTGCTCGAAAACGTCCTGTACTGCCTGCTCGAAAATGCCCGTACGCACGGCGGGAACATATCAGCAGTCCACATCCATGGCGATGTTGTGCCGGACGGATACCTGCTGGTCGTGGAAGATGACGGGGCGGGAATTCCCGACGAGCGTAAAGAGAAGATCTTCAACAAGAACGTGGGCACGGAGGGTGGGGGCTTTGGTCTCTTCCTGGCCCGGGAAGTCCTTTCCATTACCGGTATCACGATCGGGGAGCGCGGCAGGGAAGGAGAGGGGGCACGGTTTGAGATCTTTGTTCCCGCGGGGAAGTTCCGGCTGGAGACGACAGCGCAGTAATTTTTCGACACATGGGGGATTGGAGATGTCACCAGGACGTTTTCATTTCTGACCTTTGACCGGGCCCTGCGGTTTTTCTCTTAATTATCCTGTCCTGCAATGACCGGATCACGAAGCGAAACGGGATGTTCTTAAAAAAAAGGTATTCAGATATACCGGGCTTTCATCGAAAGCTTCCGGGGAGTATACAGCGGCCGGAACGGTTTTCCTTCCGTCTCCATCTTCACTGCCGCGATCAGGGCATCGGTGGTCATCTGCTCCTTGAACGGCTTGTTCTTCTGCGACTTCTTCCGGACCGTGACGGTCAGGTTTTTCGATGCAACTTCCTCGTCGCCAACCACGATGACGTAGGGGACCCAGTCCATTGCCGCCTCGCGGACCTTCTTGCCAACCGACTCCTCGCGGTCATCCAGGTCGCAGCGGACCTGTGCGGCATTGATCGCGTTGCAGACCTCAAGGGCAAACGCCCCGTGGCGTTCGGCAACCGGCACGACCCGGACCTGTGCGGGCGAGAGCCAGGTGGGCAGCGCGGGGACTTCCTGCGTGGAGATATTTTCTAAGATCGCACACATGACCCGCTCGACGCTGCCGGTCGGGGAGCAGTGGAGGATCGGCGGGTGGACAACCGTGCCGTCTTCGGTATGATACTTGATATTGAACCGGGTCGAGCTCTCGACATCGATCTGGACGGTCGGGTTCTCGATGGGACGTTTCTGGCCGTCGATGGCCGCAAGGTCGATCTTGGCAACCCAGTAATGGACCCGGTCGGAGAGGATCTCGATGAGCATCGGGCAGTCAGAGTCTTTCACGATCTTCTTCACCCATGCCTCATGTTCGGCATAGAAGTCCTTCGTGCACCGGAACGCGGCAACCAGCTTGGTCTCGAAGTCGATGCCGGTCTGCCACCCCATGGCAAGCTGTTCCTCAAAGCAGTTCAGGGCCTGCGGCATGTCAAGGCAGAGCGAGTGCATGTCGGGCATCGTGAAGGCGCGGAGGCGCTTTAAACCGATGACCTCGCCTTTCTGCTCGTGCCGGAACGAGTAGGTGGAGAGCTCGTACATCTTCATGGGCAGGTTGTTGGGCGAGATGTGCATGTCCCGCATGATCGAGAACATGCCAAAACAGGCTGCAAACCGGAGCATCATGCTCCTGTTGTTGGACTTGAAGCGGTACTGGCGCTCCCCGAACTTGTCGGCATGCTCGAAGATGGCCCGGTCGCCAAGGTCGTACATGACCGGCGTCTCGACCGGCGTGCCGCCGTACTCGAGCACGAGCCGGAGCACGTAATCGGCAAGAAGGTCGCGGATGAGCTTGCCTTTTGGCATCCAGCGGAGGCAGCCGACATCGCTCGCGGGCTCGTAGTCCACCAGTTCCTTGCTGCGCATCAGGTCAACATGGGCAGGCTCGCCGCCAACGGGCGTTGCAACACCGAGTTCCTTTTTGACCATGCAGCCGAACGGCGAATCGTCAAGATACTCCTTGCAATCGTGCTGCTTCCCGTCCGGGGTGAGCACGAACCAGTCGTGGGTGACCTCCTTTTTTGCGGGTTTTGCTGCCCCTTCTTCGCCGGGCACGATCGTCTTGGAAAGTTCGGAGAGCGGGTGGCCCTTGCAGGAGATCTTGAAAGCCTTGTACCAGCCAAAGGGGGCACGCTTGACGGCAAACCCTTCTGCCTCGAGGCCGGACTTCAGCGCGTTGAGAACGGTAACCGCAGTCTCGGGGGAGGAGAGATCGCTTGACAGGTGGGCATAGGGGTACACGACCACCTTCTTAACATTGACCTGCCCGGCGGTCTTTTTAATCTCGGCTATCCCCTGGGCAATGACGCTGTCGAGGTCCTCATCATCAACCGATTCCACGGCGCAGAACGCGGTGAGCGCTTCGGTCTCCTTGTCCGCGAGGACCGAACACTCCTCTGCCATCTTTGTCTTCTTTTTGGCTTCGTATTCTATGTAGTCAGAATGAATGAGAAGAAGTCGCATTGATTCATCTCCGATCCGCTAAAGATCATCCGGATAACATGGGTTTTTATCGTATTTATAGTGCTTAACCCTGCGCCGGCTGTAGCCCCGAAGTTTTCCCCAAATTGTCAAATGGGTTGGGTTTTTTTCAGATTCCGTCCGTAGGGTGCCGGTGCGGCGAACATGGCACCTGAGATGATTTTTTATGCTTTACCGTATACCTGAAATTGTCAATCCCGGGCTTCTCCCGATATAAAACCGTGGGCCGCAGGGCCGTCGGATCCGGCCCGATGCATGCACAATCCTTTCCAATAATCCGGAATCTGTCATGAACGCGTTACGGGTTCTCATTGTCGAAGACGAAGTAATTATTGCAGCCGACCTTGGCTACACGCTCCAGTCAATGGGCTATTCTGTCACCGGGACCGTACGGAGCGGCGAAGCTGCACTTGAAAGCGTGGCAAAAACGCCGCCCGACCTCGTGCTCATGGACATCAATCTTGACGGGAAGCTTGACGGTATCGAGACCGCAGATGCAATCCACACAACCCGGGATATTCCGGTTATCTATCTCACTGCCTATGCGGACAAACTGCTCCTGGAACGGGCAAAGATCACCGGTCCCTACGGGTACCTCATCAAGCCCTACGATGAACGCGAACTCCGGTCTGTTGTCGAGATGGCCTGGTACAAGCACTCGCTGGACAAGAAGATCCGCGAGAGTGAGGACAAGTTCCGGGCACTCACGGAAAATACCCCCGACATCCTCTTCTCCATGGATATGGACGGGGTTGTGACCTACATCTCCCCGCAGGTCAACAAGTACGGGTTTCTGGAAGACGAAATTTTGGGAAAGAAGCTGCGCAGGATCATCCACGCTGCTGATGCGGACCGGGTCGAAAGGACCATGATGCACGAGATGGAAAAAGGCGCCCAGTTCATCTCCGAGTTCCGGATCCTGGACAAATGGGGGGCCATCTTCTGGTTCGAGGTACGCTGTTTCCTGCGGATAGATATTTCCGGAACCCCGGTCGGGATTTACGGCATCCTGCGGGACATCTCGGTCCGGAAGAACGCACAGGACGCCATGAATATCGCCAATAAAAAGCTCAACCTCTTAAACCAGATCACCCGCCATGACATCCTCAACACTATCACCGGTCTGCTCGGCTGCGTGGATATGGCAAAAGCAACGCAGTCGGCAACGGAAAAGGACCAGTTGCTCGATGACATCAAGCACCTGACACGGGTCATCCAGAACCAGATCACGTTTACCCGGGAGTACCAGGAAGTCGGCGTCCATGAACCGCAGTGGCAGAATGCCAATGCAATAATCGATACCGTTACGGCGAGTTTTTCCAAGTCCGGCATTGCCATCTCTGCAGATTTTGATACAATCGAGATCTATGCAGATCCTCTTCTGGAAAAAGTGTTCTACAATCTCATCGATAACGCGATCCGTCATGGCGGAAGGATCACCAGGATTTCCATCAGTGCCAGGGTCCGGGACAATGACCTGATACTGGTGTTCCGGGATGACGGGATCGGGATTGAGGACAACCAGAAACTCGAGATCTTCAAGCGGGGAGTGGGGAAAAATACCGGCATGGGGCTGTTTTTGACCGCAGAGATCCTGGAGATCACCGGTATTCGCATTGAAGAGAAAGGGATCTATGGGAAAGGTGCCTGTTTTGAGATCCGGATCCCGAACGGGACGTGGCGGTATTGCCGGGAGTGAGATCCCTTTGCAGGACCGGTTTTTTTGCTCTGGAGAAATCATTTGAAGTGATGATGGGGCCAAACTGCCCCCATACCCCCTTTACGATTCTTGCCGCCGCTCCCGTTTGGGCGCCTGTGCAGCGGCCTCAATTTCTATTTTGGGAAAACAATTATGTCGGGAGTGTCTCGTACAGGTAGTGCGGAGGCATCGCATGCGCTGTTGAGCCCCCTTGGGGGCAGGGGTGGCGAGAAGGGGGGTACCATTTTTCCGGGATGAGGGTTTCTCCAGAGAGCAGTTTTTTCAACCAAACGCCCGTGCGGGACAAACCATGGCGGGAAAATACCTGCACGCCAAAAAAGCAACCGGATTTACCCCCTCGTAACGGGAGTAGCGTTAGAGGTTCCGGTTCGCGTGGTACCGCGACAGGGTGGCCTGCCGCTGGTCAAGATATTTTGCATCCCCTTTTGCCCCGTACGGCCGCTCCGCCCGCTCGGTGGTGTAAAAGACGAGCTGGCCGATGGGCATACCGGCATAGATCCGGACCGGCCGTGCATTGACATTGGCCATCTCAAGCGTGATAGTACCTCTGAAGCCGGCATCGATCCAGCCGCCGGTCTGGTGGAGGGTGACGCCGAGCCGGGCAATGCTCGACTTGCCTTCAATGGTGGCAACGATATTATCGGCAAGCTCGATGCATTCCAGCGTCTCGGCAAGGATGAACTGGCCGGGATTTAAGACAAACGAATCGGCATGCATCTCGACAACATCAGCGTTCACGCTCTCCTGGTTGTACGGGTCGATGGTTGCGGTGCCGGGTTTGTACCAGACAAAATGATTGCCCAGCCGGATATCCAGCGAGTTCGGCTGCACGAACCGGGGATCATAGGGATCGATCCTGATGTGACCCCGCGAGATCCGGTCGAGGAGCTGCCAGTCAACGAGAATCATCGGGAGGTAGTTTGGCGCTGCCGGAACATAAGGGGATCATTCAACCGCATGCCTTTTTTTTTAGCACTGCACATCCAGAACGAACGCGTCCTGTGGAATGGAGGGCGACGGGGGAAGAGAATCGCCAGGCGCAGGAGCCGGCACAAGGTATTTTTAGTCCCCAAAAAAAGGGTAACAGGTATAACGGCCGGTTCCAGCAGATGTTGTATATCGTTGAGATCACCATCATCCTTGTCCTCATCCTACTCAACGGTGTCTTTGCCATGGCAGAATTTGCCCTGGTGTCAGCGAAAAGAGCCCGCCTCCAGAAACGGGCAGATGCGGGAGACGCCGGTGCCGCAGCAGCACTCAGCCTCATGGATAAACCAACCGCGTTTTTCTCTACCGTGCAGATAGGAATCACCCTTATCGGCATCTTTGCCGGCGCGTTCGGGGGTGCCACGGTGGCAAAAGAACTCGGGGGATGGCTGGGCGGGTTTCCCGTCATCGGTCAGCACGGAAATATCCTGGGAATCGCCATCGTCGTTCTCATCATCACCTACCTGACCCTCGTGTTTGGGGAACTTGTCCCCAAGCGCATCGGGATGAACAGGGCGGAGGCCATTGCGGCTGCGCTGGCACGGCCCATGCAGATCTTTGCCGCAATCGGGGCGCCTCTTGTTTTCATTCTCAGCCGTTCTACTGACGCCGTCCTCCATGCCCTGCAGGTCCGTGATGCCACGGAACCGGTAATCACCGAGGATGAGATCAAACTCCTGCTTGCCCAGGGCGCAAAAGCCGGGGTGTTTGCAACGTCCGATCTGATGATGGTCGAAGGCGTGTTCCGGCTCGATGACCGTCGTGCGGAGATGGTGATGACCCACCGGCCGGAAATAATCGGGATCGACCTTTCAGACCCCGTGGAAGAGAACCTGAAAAAGATCATCCAGAGCGGCAGGTCGCATTTTCCGGTCTATGAGGGGGATCTGGATAACGTTCTTGGCATGATCGCGGTCAGGGACGTGCTGGCAGGACTTGTTGCGGGTGAGACGCCGGATATCCGTGCCGCGGTCACAAAACCGCTCATCATCCCGGGGTCCACGGCAGTTCTTGCGATCCTCGAACTTTTTAAAAAGACCGGCGTCCATGTCGCTCTTGTCACGGACGAATACGGGAGCATCGAGGGAATAATCACGCTGCATGACATCCTCGAATCGATCGTGGGGGATGTCCGTTCTGAAGGCGAACCGGTGGAACGACCGGTCATTGTGCGGGAGGACGGTTCATGGCTCATCAGCGG
>DANA01000095.1:23321-30386 GCA_002508495.1 Methanoregula sp. UBA276 | reverse complement strand
GTACCCCTTATCCATGACGTAACACTTTGATTTTTTTACCCGATTCGATGCACGAAGTACGATAGGTGCAATTTGTGAATCGTGGCGTCGACTCTTTGTGACGTGAAATGCTAGCAGGGAAATATGATCCGAATCTACGGAGATTGTCGTTTTGAGATAGTCATGACGGGTCTTCCCGGTTCTGACGGAGTAATAAGTACTGGAAGAGTCCGGTGTGAACCCGGATGAGTCAATTGCAACTATCGATGTGACGTTCTTCCATTCCGTCATGAATGAACACGCTTTTCGGAATAACTGGTTTAAGACGGTTGAAGGAACTCGTTTTGAAAATTTACAGAGGGTGGAGTAATGGGGGATCTCATTGAGATGCAATTGGTCCTGGATAATGCCCATGATCTCTACGAGCTGGACGAAATCCCGATAGTGAGCTCCGAGATATTCTTTGAATAAAAGCAACGTGAGCAACTGATGCTGAGTGAAATCCCTTCGCGAATATGGTGAAGAATATTCCGGTATCCTGGTCAGTCTAACGGCATTCTGGCATGATGTCAGAAAACAAATATATTTCTGATCTGAGAAGAAGTAGTGCTCCTTGTTTTGGTTTGCCATAACTTTTACAGGGAGCAACTTGTTCTTAGCTCTACCGGTTGCTTAGGGTTTCAACAGAGCCAAAATTTTCACAAGAAACCGGAAAAATCCAATTTGTAATTCCAACAAAACCTCAAGAGTTCGCCGGGCTAGATTTCTACGATCCATTCTTCGAAGAACTGAATGTTCCATTAACTTTATCTCAAAAATCTGAGTTAATTTCCAGTGATATTGTCGAAGAAGCGGCTAATGAATTTACAACTATGTTAAAAGTGGGTTTACAAAATTTTTTTAATAAGCGATATTTTCAATTTGATGATATTTATAAAGAGAAGATGTCAGGTGAAACAACTCACAATATCTTGTCAAACACATGGAAAAATTATCGGGATTTAAGAGTGCTTGGATTCGATGATATTTCTTCAGATGCATTTGAAAATTCAGCAATTGATCCAGAATATGTATTTGATCTGTTAAATTTTTCTTCAACTTTCTTTTCATACCCGATACTTGACGGACTTCATAGAAAACCAGTACTATCGCAGAAATATTTTCATCTATATGGAAAAAAAATTAATGGAAAATATCCTGTTCGCGATAATTCTATTCGATTTAAATACGAAATCGGATCCTTCTTGATGAAAAAATATATTCATTATCCTAAAAGCTTCGAAGCGTGTAAACAAATGATAATCCATTATGATGAGCATGATCTACAAAAAATCTATGAAGCGCTAAGCAAGGCCATTCTCACCAAAGATTTGGAACAAACAATAGATCTAAATGGTGAAATTGATCATGTTCTCGACTCAATCTGGGAGGAGACACAACAAGTCAAAAAACAAAGAAAAATCTTAAAATTTGAAATTTCTTTGTTGCTTGGAGTTGTTGGTTGGCAAGTGGGTGAGCTACCTGGCCTACTCTCAACACTAGGCATTAAATTATGGGATAAAGGATCTTCAAACATTTTAGACAAATATTCCAACAAACTAGCTGAAAAACTTATGAAACCATATATTGTCCCGATAGTAAATTTTGAAGACCGACATAAAATAAACTACTAGAGCCTAAAAACTTTCGAGAAAAACAATTAGATTGATTAGGTTAGAGAATTTTTAATCCTCTTCGAACCAACCTTTCAATTCAGAACCAGTAATTTTCAAAGTACCAAACTTATCCAACACTTTTTTTAACATTGCAATTTCACCAAAATCAATTTCCCATATCGCTTTGCATCCTTCGGAATAGTGCTCTGCATCATATTTTTGAGGAATTGAAAAATATATTGTAATTTCAGGATGGATATGATGAAATAATGCTAATCCAAGGGTTTGCATTTTAGATCCTAATGCACTAACATTGACATGATAATTCGAACATGTTTCGTAAATTTTTTCGAGGTTTTCCAAACAGTCAGTATAATTAAAAGTAGATATTGTGAAACATTGAGAATTATTATCAATTTGATTAATTTTTTTTACAAAGTCTATCCGGTAATCATCCTCTTTTAAATGAGGCTCCCCGACTATCCAAGTAATTCTTTTTTCATATTTATCAAATGCAGGTTCAAGAAAAATTTCTGTTAAGGCAGATCGATTTCTTTCTGGCTTAAATGTCGCGAATAAAAGTGCAGAATTGGGTAAATTATCGGGATTAAACCCTGCATGAAGTTTACTTGGTCTTATATGCTTTATTCCTTGTGTTGGACCACAATTATTCTCGTAATGCTCATACCCTTTTTCTGAAATAATTTTATTAATGTCACCCATTTCTTTTTGTGTAGGATGATAGATTTGTGCTTCTGAATATACGATCTTTAGACTAATATTAAAGTCCAACAAAATCTTCAGAATGACTAACAACAAACTCGAACTACAGCCACTAATATCAAATGTAATTTTAGGTGTTTTTTGTTCTTTAATACTAATCCTTCTCATCAATTCGTAAAAATTATCTGTAAAAGATTTATCGTATAGTTTATATGTGATTATCCCGCCGAATTTTTTTATTGATTTTTCAAGCTCATTTCTGTTTATTTCATTGTCCTTTTTATTTGTAAGATATTCTAGAATTATAGTTTCGTCGCAGGTATAATTTACTAATGAAAGTTGGTGAGGAATGACCTTCGCCCTTTGTTCAAACCCAAGAACGCATATAAAAATATCATCATGACAATCCAAGAAATTCTTTTGGAAATTAATTTTTTGAATTTCAGGTAGTTCCGCAATAATTTGATCCATTCCAATTTTATGTAGAATCCTCATCATCTATCTCCTCGTAATCGGTAATTAAATCCCATTTCTCAAGAGTAGAGATTTCCCCTTTTGGGTCAATCGATCTCGTAATCCTTTCTGAGTTTTTATTTGTTATTTTCCAACGAGTCATAAATTCGTTATTACAAGCCTCGTAAGGAGAACTTAAAAAGAATTTAAAACCTTCAGGATCCCATTGAATTGAAAAATGATTTGAAAGGCTTGTCTCAAAATATGGACACAATATTGGTCGTAATTGCCATCTTATCGTTTTTGTAATTCCATCTCGTGCCCTTGATGGTTCGAGTTCGATAAAAATAGTTCGTCTTAATAACTCATGTTTGATCTGATTCAGTCGAGGTGACAATTCTGATTTTTCGTCAGAAGTATGTTCTTCAACAAGAATTCTAGTAGTTTGTGGATAAGATAATTTCCCTTTTATTACATGGGGTTTTCCTTCGTGGAGAATTCTTCGAGATAATTTCCCAAAATTATCGGCTATTGAGTACATATCCGTTCCATGAGGACGGTAATTTCGAATATAATCATGGAATTCACGTGAAACTGCTAATATTGCCTGGTGTTGATGATTGGGAGAAACTTGGGTGTGACTCTCTGGTTTAACATTTCCAATAATGAATATTTTTCTGAACACATCGAGCAAAACGGAAATATCTCCACAACATAGTTTCGAAATTGTATCTAGACCATGATACAGATCATTTCTTTTCTCATTGGGTTTATTCACACGATATCGAATCTCCATTCCAAGAGATTTTCTATTGTAAATTGATTTCCCTATGATTTCGTCAGGTGTTCCTTCATATTTACATAAATTAAGACGATTGCATAAGATGTCTTTTGTAAATTTTAATTTCACTTCTTTTTTTGAATTTAAGTAAAAACTTCCACAATCGATCTCAATAAATTCTCGATACTTTTCAATTACGGTGGTTTCCTCTGCAGCTTCCCATCCATAACGATCCGAAGATATTTTGAAAATATGGTGTGAGGGTCTTGCGAAAATTACAGCATTTAAAACGATTTGAACATTCTTGGGAATTACACGAGAAGATAAATCATCAATAAAAAATACAATTTTTCTATTCTGGAAAAAAGGTATATTATCTGATAAAAAATTAGTGACATCTGATATGAAATTGTTTTTTGTTTTGTTTTCGAATTGAATATTTTTAACCATACACGTGTGGCATTCATCTAATTTTATATCAATTAAATATTGCAGGTGTGTGAGCGGAGATGCGCCTTGAAGACGGAGTTGCTCTCGATCCGAAATTTGCAATTTATGAGCGATAAATTTAAAAAACTCTTCTTCCTGGTAACTGCCAAACCCAAAAATTTCCATCCTTTCGTCGTGATGTGCAATAATATTCAGTGTATGAATTATCTCTCGTAAAAGGAGTAAATTGAAAAAATGAATTATTTCTTCTTCGAATCTCTCTGCAACATTTTTTGTATCGATCCAATAGACATGATTGCTCAAAACTGTAATACATGAAACATAAAATCCTGCAATTTGTGATTGTTTGACTTCTTCAATATTTTTTAAGAGCATCCCTTTCAAGCTCATACGTCTGAATATTGTTGATTTCCCACATCCTCTTGGACCCGTTAATACAACCATATCCGGATTTGTCACATAGTCTTTCCAAGGACAGGATTCTGCAAACATCTCGACAAGCAATTTATCACTGGGGATAGCTTCTGCATTAATGTAATCAAATGGGCTTTTGAGTGCTATTTCGACACCCGGCCTTGGATACATCGATTCATTCCATATTATGTCAAATGCAGCAACAATTTCTTCCGGTTTCCGAAGCGCCCGATGGTCATCTTCATCTAACATTATTTTTAAAAAAGGTTCCACTCGAGTTACTAGATTTTTTTCATTTCGATTCAGCCTTTTTCTTCTGACAAGGGCATTAATGATCTCTGTTATGTGAATGACAAACCAATAATGATCGTCAATTTTTTTCGAGGTAGGGGGGGATTTCAACGAGCCTAAATCAACGATTCGAATTTTTAACCTATTTGAAAGACTCCCTTTAGCTGCAGGAGATATTTTCACATTTCGCAAATGTAAATCATCATGAGTTAAGCCTTCAGAATAGAGATTTTTTAACGCTTCAGCCATCGTTTCTATGTAAATTTTAATAAAATCTACATTGATCGTATCTGAAGATTTTAGAAAATCAAATAATGTTTCTCCTTCGACCCAATCTTCAATAAAACATACTAACTGATGGCAGGAATTATCGGGAAATGTTAATTGCAAAGAACCAACATCTAAAAAACGAGTGAACGTTTCATATGGCCTTAATTGAGTACCGCGAATAACTTCTTGATGAAATGATTTATCTTGATAATGTTCAGATTTTACAACTTTAATGGCCACATCACCATTAAATTCATCTTTCCCTTTCCAAATTACACCAAATTTTCCACTATTATGAAATTCTTTCGGATAGTACTTCCTTCCACGTAATTTAATTTCAATAGACGAAAACCAAGGGGATTCTAGAAATTCTCTGAAATCTGCCATCACATTCAATATGCAATAATACTTTTTCACACGATAAAGATGTTGAATTAAATCTCCTCAACAGACTTAAAAACTTTTTATTGCCAGATGAATGGGGGAATACGTCGGCACATCCACAAGGTCGGCTCCGCCTCCTCCGCTCTCCCTCACGGGTTACTAATAACCCCCGTACCTAGCCCATTATGTGCCGGGGCACAAAAGTTTCCAGAGAAAACCTATCTCGCAGCCCCAGCCGCCTTCATGCGTAAATACTCCGCAAACAACTGCGTATACAACGTATATTTCCCGCGGTCGATCTTCGTGATGAGCCCCTTGGCAACGAGCCGCTCCACGTAGGTTATCTTCGCCCGGCCTCCAATCTCTTTCGGTGAGAATTCCGGCCCCCTCAGGGTGACAATTTTTAAGAGGATTTCCTTTTCAGTATCCGTTGCCTTTTCGAAATCTGCATTGAACTTGGCTTCTGCAAAATAGTCCATGATATCAGGACAGACGGTGGCGAACTTGCTCGCGGACCCGGTACCCTCCGGTATCTTGTCGATAAAGTGCTTCATTGCAAGAGAGATGAAATACGGATGGCCTCCGGTGATATCATGGATTTCTTTTATCACCGATTTGGATAGTTTAAGCGGGATTTTTTCAACATCCAGCGGTTTCTGGATCTGCTCTGTCGTCCCGTCGATATAAAATGACTTCAGTTCGAATCGCGTGAAGAGACGGGTGAATGGTTCCGCAACCGTGCGCATCTGGGGAAACAGACTTTCAGGAGTGCAGATTACGAACGTGAAAAGTGCCCCCTTCATGGAAAGCGACTGCATATCGGTCCGGAGATCGTAGAGGATTTCACCGTTATCCTGGGCGAGTACATACTGGATATCGTCGAGCATGATCACGACCATGTCGAACTTGCTCTCTTTGAGTTTTATCCAGAACTGCAACAACGTGTTCTTGAAATTTACCGCATTCAAATCCTCTTCGGCGCGTTCGAATTCCGGCAGGGATGCACCCATCCGTTTCAATTTCCACCTGTTGAGGCGAATCGATTCATCCTTTATGAACTGGATGAGCTTGTTTGGTAACGGGACCGTAGACTCATAATCACGGAATACCGTTTCAAGAATGCACGCAAAAAATGCATCAGCATTTTTACAATGTGAGGGTGTCAGGGATACATACGATGAGAATATCCTTGCGCCATCGGTTTCTTTCTCAAGAATATCTTTGAATTTGTAAAGTGTCGAGGATTTTCCCATCCCCCATTGACCCGTCACTGCAAGATTGATTGGTTTGGTTACCCCTTTCGTCACCGTAACAGCGTTTACATTATTTCTGAATAATGAGAGTAACTCCTCACGGTCTGCATAATATCTCGGGTCCGCGGGGCCTGTTGGATTATAGGGGTTCTTAATCATTGAGTCCTCAGGCAGATCGTTTTTTTATTTTCTCTTTTTTCCCATTTTGAACCACATTGTTTCCGCCATAGGTACGCATTTCAGATGTACCAACCGGCCAGCGAAATGCGTCCCGGTACCTCTTTGGACGGACTTTCCACAGACCGCACAAGTCTTCGTTGTCATTTTAAGCGAATTGTCCCGGTATTTTTATTTTATTTATCCTTGCAATCTTTTACTATATTTTGCTATCTTTGTTATCTTTGCTATCTTC
>DANA01000095.1:2091-23279 GCA_002508495.1 Methanoregula sp. UBA276 | reverse complement strand
TCATGATGATTATCCACAGTTTCTGAAACAAACTAACTCACGATAAAATGGAGTGCAAATCTCTCGTGTGTCTTTCCGCCAGTAATTGATCGCGTCGCTCCAACGTATCCGCACCTCCACTCCCTCTCTCTCCCCCGTCACCTTTAACCCCCTCGCCCCCCAAACCGGAAAGCAGGAGATCCCGCCATGAAGATCTGTGTCCTGAACGGCAGCCCCAAGGGAATGGAGAGCGTGACGATGCAGTACGTCCGGTTCCTCGAACTCGCAAACCCCGGCCACACATTCACGACCGAGAACATCGGCCAGCGCATCGCCGCAATCGAGGCAAACGAGGAGGAGTACAAAAAGGTCATCGCCTCCATCGACGCCGCGGATGCCATCCTCTTTGCAACGCCGGTCTACTTCATGCTCGTGCCCGCCCAGCTCAAGCGGTTCATCGAACTCCTCTTCTCCCATAATGCCCGCCCATCGTTCTTCAACAAATTCGCTGCCTCCATCACCACCTCCATCCATTTCTTCGACCATACCGCAAACGAGTACCTTCACGCCATAGCAGAAGACCTCGGCATGCACTGGGCCGGTTCATTCATGGCAGGCATGAACGACCTGCTGGGCGAGGATTGCCAGGAGCAGCTCCTACGGTTCGGGGAGGAATTCTTCTGGCTTGCCGAGAAAAAACCCCAGCTCCAGCGGACGTATCCGCCCCTCCGGCCGGTCAACCGGGAGTACCAGTCGGCCGGCATCCCGATGCCGCTTGACTGCGGGGACAAAAAAATCGTGATCCTGACCGATGCCGGCCCGGGCACGAACCTGGAGCGGATGACCGGCCGTCTAGCCTCGCTCTTTGGCCGGTCGGCATCCATCGTTCCCCTCGATGACCTGAAGATGAAAGGCGGGTGTCTCGGGTGTTGCGCCTGCGCATTTGACAACACCTGTGTCTACACCGACGGGTTCTGCGAGGAATGGGAAACGTCTGTCCTTTCTGCCGACATCATCATCCTTGCCGGTACCGTGAAGGACCGGTACTTCTCGGCGGAGTTCAAGCAGGTCTTCGACCGCAGCTTCTACCGCGGCCATGTCCCGGTCATGACGGGAAAGACCGTGGGGATCCTGGCCCAGGGACCGTACTCCTGGTGTTCCACGCTTCGTGAGGTGTTGCACGCGGAGATAGCGCTGCAGGGGGCAGCATTGGCCGGCACCGTGACCGACGAAGAAGAGATCTCGTTCGCCACGGACGGCCGGATCGATGCACTTGCCCTGCGCTGCCTGCACCTTGCAAAGAGCGGCTGTGTCCCGCCCGCAGGGTTTCCGGTCATTGCCGGCATGAAGATATTCCGCGACGCGATCTGGAGCGAGATGCGCCCGTTCTTCCGGGCCGATCACGCCTATTACCGGGCACACGGGCTCTATGACTTCCCGCAGAACGATTATTCCCGCCGGATCAAGACCACGCTTTTTGGGATCCTCCTCGCGATCCCGCAGGTACGTACCCAGGTGCGAAAGGATATGAAGCAGAACATAGTCCGGCCCTTGCAGGAGGCACTCAAAACCAGCCGGGTCCTCAGGCGCCATGCCGATCAGACCAGGGCCGGGCGGGAATGATGCTGCCTCCCGACCCGGCAGCACTCTCCGCCGCCTTCGTCCTCGTCTTCCGGCAGGGCCGGTCGCCCCCGTCCTGCCCTGCGCCAAACGACACCGACCTCCTCAACCGGATCCGCGACGCCGTACCGGCTGCACCACCGTCAGCCTGCCGCGATGCGCTGGTCCGGGTCCGTCGCCTCTCGTTCGACGCAGAAGAGGTCGCATCCTCGTTCCGGTCAGGAGAGTACGGCTCCGAAGAAGCTGCTGTCGCAGCGGCACTTGCCCAGCTTGAACAAAAAAATCCCGGCTTCTCAAAGGCCGAGTACCGCACGGCATTTGCGGTCGGGCGGATGTGGGCTGAAATGGCCTGATGACAAAAAAAGAGAGTCCCGCTCTTAAGCGCTCAAAGGTTTGCAAGAATATTGTTCTGTTCCAGGATGGTTGGCGGGGATACCCGGCGGATCGTGAGCGGGGTTGTTCCCTTGGGCGTAATAATGATCGTGATCACCTGCCGGGGGACGAGGGGAGATGACGGGTTGAGCCGGAGGACAAACTGTTCCTCGTACTCCATCCGGTTGTTGGGGCTGCCCAGCTCGCCGTTCACCGCGACAACGCTCCAGGTGCCCTGCGGGGGTTCGCCACGAAACCCTTCGACAGGAATGAGCGTCTCGGTCCGGACCGCATCGGCATAGATGATGGTGACGTCCTCCATGTTGAGCGGCGGCTCGCCCGTGACAAGGCCGGTCGTTAAGGTGATGGTATCGATCGTGCCGTGGAGGACGCCTTCACCGGTCACCTGGCCGGTCAGGTACAGGACCTGCCCGGGTTCGACCGGGCCGGCTGCAGGTTTTGGAGCAGCCGGGTCGTCACCCGTGCAGCCGGAGATACAGACTGCTGCAACCAGAATACCGATAAGAAGTACGTACTGATAGTTCACTCTTCTGGATCCCCTGTCCATTTCTTTCTGATAGATTGAGGAGAGATTCTTTAAAGCCCTTCCGGCAACATCTAACCGAGGAGTTCAACCCATCCGGATAGAATGATGGAAACGTGCAGAATAAAACAAAAGACACTAAAGGAGGATTCAGCAGGGGGGCCACGGCATGTTGACAGGGATCGTTATTCCACGTTGCTGAGCCGGCCCTGCATCTTCGTGATCTCGTCCTTTTTTTCCTCCATCAGGGCGGATATGACCGCGTCGGAGAAGACCAGCGCAAGCGTCTCGAACATGGTGCCAAACGGGGCAAATGCCGAGGTGATGGACCGGTATTTCCCGGTCAGCTGCCGTACCTCGAACGAGTTCTTGTCATGGAAATAGACGCCGGTCGGGTCGCCGAGGTTCACGACAAGATCTGCCAGTCTGCCGATCTGCGAGTCCGGCATAGCCGTGATGACGCAGACCTTTCCGCCGAGATCTTTTGCCGTCCCGCAGATCGAGACCATCGACTGGGTCTCTCCCGATCCCGAGAAGATGACGATCGTGTCCCCTTCATGGAATGCCGGGGTTATCGTCTCCCCGACAACATAGGATTCGTACCCCAGGTGCATCAGCCGGAGCCCGAACGCTTTCGCTACCAGTCCGGACCTTCCGGCACCGGTGACATAGATCCGCTTTGCGAGAAGCATCGCAGAGAAGAACGATGCGATCTGGGCGTGGTCGAGCGAGGATGCGGTCTTGGTTATGGACTCGCCCATCTGCTGCATGAATCCGGGGATGTGGGGCGCTTTGTCGATCATACACGGTCCTTGCCGGATCTCTTGTCGTCCCACATCAATGAGCGTATCGGTCCTGCATTGCCAAAAGCAGGAGGGGCAACGGAGACTATCTCCCTGCTGCGTTACCGCAGGTGCGTGTTCCGGAACTGGATCAGGCTGTCGCAGAACTCCCCGAGATATTCGTCCATCGAGAGGCTCCCTTCCTCGAATATGCAGTCGCCCTCCTCGATCACCTTGTTGATGAGATCGCGGGAGGGGAGGATCATATCGATGGGCACGCCGGATTGTTCTGAGCCCTTTACCAGCGCCTGCCGGAAGAGCCCGATGCAGTACCCGATGCGGTACTGGTAGGTATCCTTTGTCTTCTCCAGGTAACCGGCAACGCGGCTGGTCTCGATTTCGAGAAAATCGTTAAGTGTTTTTTGGTCTTTGCATTTCCCGAGCATGTACTGGTAGTGGGCGTACGGGTACATCTCCTCGAGTTCCGCGGGCACGATGCCGCAGGTGCCGAAGATGACGATATGGTAGTCCTCTTTCGCTAATACCTGGTCGATGATGGAGCGGATCAGCTGGTGGCTCGGGCTTGCGCTGTAGGGTTTCCGGACAGCGCAGGGCATGAAGATGGCAACCGGTCGTGGCACGACCTCGTATTCATCGATGATGTACCGGTACGATTCCTCGAATTCCCTGCGGTAGAACGGGGGCCCGGTGATGGTCGGCTGGTTTTCCGGCGGAATCGGGCGGGGCATTGGTGGTTATGCTGTTGGCGGGGAAGGAAGATAGAGGTGATGGGGGGAGGGAAGATTAATCCGGATTTTTTGCTCTATTAAAGTCCGGATAAATTGCAATTAGAATTATTACAAATGCCCAGAGGAATCCAAAGATAAAAGAGGCAAAAATTTGGCTAATACAATCACTTATTGAAATGAATGCTACAATGGAGCCGAATACGATAAACGATAGAATCGCACCACCTGTAATTTCATCGATTTTTTCGTGTCCACGTGACCCGACGTTTTTTCCATCAATGATGACGAACATTTTTGAGTAAGCTTCTCTTGTTTTTCGTAAGGCCACCAAATTCTCCAACTCACTTTTCGTCTGGCCTGCTGGCAACTGCTTAATAAGGCTTGATAAGAGCGATACACGAGATGGAACCAATAATCGATACTCACAACAAAGAATTTTCCCGTACATATGAATGATATCACTATCTACAAAGTGAACATATACTCGCCATATTATCAATGAAAGTACACAAATCGAAACGATGAAAGCGATGTGATATGAAGTGATGTTTGTGATTGTTCCTGCGAACGTTAAAACCCCAATTAGAATTGTCACAATAAGACCATTTGATGCATGAATAATATTTGCCAGCTGATTACTCCGTTCCTGGTAAATTGGAAGTAATAATCTCGCTAATTCTTCTGGCATTTCTTTACAATCATCACACATTTCTAAATCTCCCCTTTTTTTTTAATTACGGTAGTATTTGTAGATTTTATAAATTAATCTGATTCAAAAGATGTCAAATCATCGTGGTTTTTCCTATGATTGCGATGCCCCACGCGCAAAACGCCTCGTCGGGTTTTGCGCTACTCATTCCCGTACCAATTCGCCTGAAGGTAATCTGCCCAGCGAGCCCTCGACAGACGGGCGAGCGACCCCCGAAGGGGGTGGGAATGCTCGCAAATCCAGGCGCGTCGCCGGAACCAACCATTGTAGAAAAAGAACGTGTTATAATTATACCCGGCACCTTCTCCACACCGCGATTCCCAGGATCAGGACGAGTGCGCCAAGCGGGGCAAAACCGAGCGGGGCCTGGGTGGGCCGCGTTGTTGGGGGTGCGGAACCGCTGTCCGTGACCTCAGCCGTGATCAGGGCATAGGTGTCATCGATATCGGGTTCATTGATGGCATCCATGAGGGCATGTGCGGTATCGCTTCCCCGAAGCCGGCCTTCGCCAAAGATTTTGAAGACATTGGTCCCGCTGCCAACAAGACTTACATCGCGCTGGAGGTTCTGCACAAATTCCCCGCTGGCCATGATGTCGAACTGGTTGTTCTGCATCGGGTGCTGCACGATGAGGTAATAGGGTCCGGTACCGGTGTAATCGAACGTGGAAGGATCGAGATCGAACCGGTATGCTGCATCAGGATGCACCGTTGTTCGCAGGAGTATCGAGGAGTCATACCCGGCGATCCAGAGCTGGACGGAATCCGGGTTGCCTTCTGCAAACCCGGTGACCGTGAAGGGTTGCCCCCGGATAATAGGGGACGGTGAGAGTTCAGCGGTGATGAACGGTCGTTTCAGGATGATACTGACCGTGTTGTACGAGCCCCCGCTCAGCTGGTCTTTTGCATGGGGCTGGCTCACGGCATAGATGGTATACGTCCCGGGGCTGACCCCGAGGTCATGGGTAGGAAACGCATATTCCCACGTGGTATCCGTATTTGTCGGGACTCCAACAAACGATTCCGGGACGCCGCTGACTGCCGGCCGGGTGGGCGAGAGGAGATACGCCCCGTTTTTTGGAAGGTTGGGCCCGACAAAGAAGAGGTAGGTTGTGCCGGACGCCTCATTGGTTCCGGTGAGAAGTATTTCTTCTCCCAGGTAGTAGGACTGGTCACCCGATGCAACGATCGTGATGGCGGATTTGGGTTCTTCTGCCGAGACCGGCAGCAGGACGGAGCCCGCAAGAACCAGCAGGAGGACGAGAATGCGCAAACGGAACAAAATATTTTCCGAAAAAGATATCATGCGTGAATGTATGCAGGTTTACTTTATAAAAAATATTTCTTTTGTCTTTAAATAAATATATCCGCGTTCAACAGGTGTACTACCAGAAGGGCCGAAAAGATCAACCGGGAAATGCCGGGAGGGAAAAAAGCTCCAGGCAAAAATGAGCGCGTGAGAGAGGAAAAAAACCGGGCCGGAAAAAAATTTGAAAAATCACGCCGCCTTCTTCTCATCCAGCAGCGCCGCGTGGGCTGCCGCGAGGCGGGCAACGGGGACGCGGGGGCCCGAGCACGAGACATACGAAAGACCGATGGAATGGCAGAAGCGAATCGATGCCGGGTGCCCGCCGTGCTCCCCGCAGATACCGACTTTCATGCCCGGCCGGGCGCGGCGTCCCCACGTGACTGCCTGCTCCATGAGCCGGCCGACACCCTTGACGTCCAGCACTTCGAAGGGGTTGTCCTGCAGGATCCCGCTCTGGTTGTACATGGGGAGGAACTTGTTCTCGGCGTCCTCGCGCGAGAACGAGAAGGTTGCCTGTGTTAAGTCGTTGGTGCCAAAGCTGAAGAACTCCGCCTGCTCGGCAAGGTTGTCGGCCCGCATGCAGGCGCGGACCACTTCGAGCATGGAGCCGAATTTGAAGTTGAGGACGATCTTGTAGTTCTCCTCAACCTCGCGCCGGATCTCGTCAACCCACACCTTCACGCGCATCAGCTCCTGGGCAGTGCAGACCTGCGGGACCATGATCTCGGGGTGAACCTCGATTCCTGCCTTCTGGCATTCGGCCGCGGCCTCGAGGATTGCCCGGATCTGCATCGTGTAGATCTCCGGGAACGTGAGGCCGAGCCGGACACCCCGGTGCCCGAGCATGGGGTTGACCTCGTGAAGGGCCCGGACCTTGGCAAGGATCGCCTCTTTCCGGGTTATGGCCTCGTCAACGAGCGCGGGGTCGGTGAACTTCTGGACCAGCGGCTTGACCTCCTTTGAATGGTTCATGAAGACCACGGCGTCGGAGAGGACCCGCATGCCCCGGAGGATGTCCCGGAGTTTCTCCAGTTCCTCGAGCTCATCGACCAGCAGGTGCTCGGAGGGAAGGAACTCGTGGATGGGCGGGTCGAGGAGACGGATGGTAACCGGCCGGGGGGCCATGGCCCTGAATATCCCCTTGAAGTCCTCACGCTGGATGGGCAGGAGCTGGTCAAGGGCAGCCTGCCGGTCATCCCTGGTCTCGGATACGATCATCTCGATCATGATCGGGAGGCGCTCGACGCCGTTGAACATCCGTTCGGTCCGGCAGAGACCGATTCCCATGGCACCGAACTTCACTGCCCGCTCGGCATCACTGGGCGTATCGGCATTGGCCATCACGGCAAGCTGTGCAACCTCGTCAGCCCACGAAAGGAGGGTTGACAACTCCTCCGAGAACTCTGCCTCGATGACCGGGACCTCGCCCAGGTAGACCGCGCCGGTTGTGCCATCGATGGTGATCAGGGTGCCCTCGCCAAACTCGACCGTACCAGCCCGGGCAAGGCGGGACTTGACATCGACCTGGATGCCTTCGGCACCCGAGACGCAGGGCTTGCCCATGCCCCGGGCAACGACCGCAGCATGGGAAGTCTTCCCGCCCCGGCTCGTCAGGATCCCCTGCGATGCAAAGAACCCGTGGATATCTTCAGGCTTGGTCTCCTCACGGACAAGGATGACACGCCGGCCGGTCCGGCCGAGTTTCTCGGCCCGGTCGGCATCGAAGACCGCAATGCCGGTCGCGACCCCGGGCGATGCCGGCAGCCCTTTTGCTATCGGCTGGATTTTTGCCTGGGGGTCCAGCCGGGGAAAGAGGAGCTGTTCGAGCATCTCCGGCTGGATCCGTAACAGGGCTGCCCGCTTGTCGATGAGCCCTTCCTCCACCATCCCGACCGAGGTCTTCACCAGTGCCGATGCGTTCATCTTGCCGTTTCTGGTCTGGAGGCAGTAGAGGGTGCCTTTCTCGATGGTGAACTCGAAGTCCTGCACTTCCTTGTAATGGGATTCGAGCTTGTTGCGGAGGTCGACGAGCTGGGCATGGAGGGCCGGCATCTCCTCGGCCATGGCAGCTACCGGTTTCGGGGTCCGTATACCGGCAACCACGTCCTCGCCCTGCGCATTGACCAGGTATTCGCCGTAGAGGACGTTCTCTCCCGTGCCCGGGTCACGGGTGAACCCGACACCGGTTGCCGAGTCGTTGCCCATGTTGCCAAAGACCATCTCGACCACGTTGACCGCAGTGCCGTTGGCCATCTCGGGCGTGATCCTGAACTCGCGCCGGTAGTCCACGGCACGCTTCCCCATCCACGAATTGAAGACCGCACGGATGGCGATCTCCAGCTGATCGGACGGGTCATGCGGGAACGGCTTTCCCGTGCTCCGCTTCACGACCGCGAGGAACCGCTCTGCGATCTCGGCAAGGTCTTTTGCCGAGAGATCGACATCGTGCCGGGCACCGGCTTTTTCCTTGACCGCATTGAATTCAAGGTCAAAGTCTTCCTCGTGAACACCCAGGGCAACTTTCCCGAAGAGCTGGATGAAGCGCCGGTAGGCGTCGTAGCAGAACCGCTCGTTGCCGGTCTTTTCGATGAGCCCCTGCAGGGTCTCGGCATTCAGGCCAAGGTTAAGGATCGTGTCCATCATGCCCGGCATGGACATCGCTGAGCCGGAACGCACCGAGACCAGGAGCGGGTTGTTACGGCCGCCGAACGTGAGTCCGCTCTTCTTTTCCACGGCTGCTAGTTCATGCTGGACCTGCTCCATGACTCCATCCGGGAGCACGCGCCCGGGATCGGCAAGGTAGGCTAGGCATGCCTCGGTCGTGATCACAAAACCGGGCGGGACCCGCAGGCCGATCTGCGTCATCTCGCAGAGGTTGGCACCTTTACCGCCCAACAGCTTCTTGTTTTTCCCGTCACCTTCATTGAAGGCATATACCCATTTCCTGGTCATACGGTTATCCTCGTAAATCGCCGGTTTGATTGCTGGAATTGCAAGAGGCACACCTGCTTTTTTTAATTATCTGATGGCTGTGAATAGGATGGAGAGATGATAATGCTTTTCTTAAAAAATTTTTCAGGATCTTTTCAGGATTTTATCTAAAAAAACCTGCATTTTTCAACCCGTGACGGGGGATACGGTTCTTTTTAGAGAATTTCCGAAAACTATCTCGCAAATAGGCTCATCCCAAGACCTTATATTCCTTTTTAAATTCCGCCGGAAAACCGGAGCAGGAATGTCCCGGTTTCCGGCGGGGACCCGGCAGGTGCCGGCCGATAATTCTGCTCATACCAGGGAACAGCGCAAGCAGCACGATGGTACAAAAGAGAGATTACCGGCCGTTTGTAGCCGGGAAAACCGGGGCGGGGGGTCAGTCCGCCCGGAGCGCCTCGATGGGGTCGAGGTTTGCCGCACGCCAGGCAGGGTACACGCCCGAGAAGATGCAGATGGCAACCCCGATGAGCATCGCCATCGGCACGTAGATGAGGCTCTCTGCCATGAAGAAGAACTTCGTTGTCCCGACCATGACAAGGACGACGAGCCACCCAAGGATAAGGCTCATCACCGCCCCGATGCCGGCCCCCACAAGGCCGAGGATGACCGCCTCGTAGATGAACATCCGGAGAACCTCGCTTTTCTGGGTGCCGATGCTCCGTAAGATCCCGATCTCGCGTACCCGTTCGGTCACCGACATCATCATCACATTGAAGATGGATGTTGCCGCAACGAGCAGGGAGATGCCGGCAATTGCCATGACGAAGGTCGTCAGGGTACTCACTGTTGACGTGATACTGTCCATCATCCGGCTGCTGTCCTGGACGGCAACCTCCTCCTCCTTCCGGTTCAGCTGGTCCTCTATCGCTTCCGTTGCGGCATCAGCGTCATCAATGTCGCTCAAGATAACGTTGACCTGCGTGTATTCATCCTCGCCACCGAACCGCCCGACATATGCTTTCTCGGGCATGATGATCGCACTGTCACTGTTGAGGTCCATGGACATGCCCTTCTCTTCAAGGATACCAACGACCCGGACTTTCTGGACCGTCTCGTTTTTATCCTCGTCCCCAAGCGTGATCCGGCTGCCAATCGTGAGACCGTAGTTTTCTGCAAGCGTCGGCCCTATGACAACCGAACTCGAGGTCTTGGGCAGCGCCCCCTCCTCGACGGTCAGGACCGAAGCCATATCCTCATCCCGCATACCGTAGATGGTAGCATGCCCCTCGCGATCGCTTACTTCGATCGTTTCGCTCTCCTGGTAGACAGGATAAACCAGCCCGTACTTTCCGGCAGTACGTTCGATATCCTCAAACTGGCTTTTACTGATATAGTCGTCCTCATCAGAACTCCCCCCCATGCCGGGTGCCCCTCCCCCTCCCATCATTCCTCCACCGCCGCTGCTGCCGGAACCCGGTTTGACGACAAGGACATTGGCCATCGCAGAGAGCTCTTCCGTGACCGACAGGGTCATGTTCGCCCCCATCATGCCCATCGAGGATATGGCAACGACGCCGATCACGATGCCGATGGCCGCAAGCAGCGAACGCAGGAAATTCAGCCGGATGCTCCGGATCGAGAGCTGGAGGATGATATCGTTCTTCATGCTTCCTCCACCCGTCCGTCCCGGATACGGATGATCCGTTCTGCCTGATCGCCCACAGCCGGGTCATGCGTGACGATGATGACCGTCCGGCCCTGCCGGTGCAGGTCCTTGAGCATCTCCATGATCTGGGCGCCGGTCTTTGTATCGAGGTTGCCGGTCGGTTCATCGCAGAGGAGGATAGCAGGGTCATTGACCAGCGCCCGCGCTATGGCAACGCGCTGCTGCTGCCCTCCTGAGAGTTCGGCCGGTTTGTGTTCGGCCATGCGCCGGTCGATCCCCACGTCTTCGAGCAGCCTGCTGACCCGGCCGGTGGTATCATTGCACCGTTGTTTGAGGATGTAGGGGTACTCGACGTTCTCGTACGCGGAGAGGAGCGCTATCAGGTTGAACTTCTGGAAGATGTACCCGATGGCATTGAGCCGGAGGCTGGTGAGTTCCTCATCCGACATCTTCCGTATGTTCCTGCCGGTGATCTTCAGCGTCCCTGAAGTCGGGACATCCAGCCCCCCGATCTGGTTGAGGAGGGTTGACTTACCCGAGCCCGAGGGGCCCATGATGGCAACAAACTCTCCCCGGTCGATCCGGACCGAGAGGTGGTCGAGTGCCACTACGTCGCCGGAAGGGAGCGGATAAATCTTGGATACATCGGCCAGTTCAATTACCGGTACTTCTTTCATGAGATCAGCCCGTTTATGGTAAATCAGGGCTCATCCGGCATGGTATCGGCATCAGCATCAGCAGGTTTCCGGAACCGGTCCGCAACTTTTTTGAGCAGTCCCTTCTTCCATGCAACGACAAGGGCGACCAGTGCTGCCAGGATGATGACGATCTCGGTGACCGGGACCTGGTTCATGCCGGAACCAAACGAGCCGAACATGCCGCCGTTCCGCTTTTGACCGGTCGACGCCTGCCCTGCAACTGCAACGCCCTGCACGGCACCCGATGCTCCCGTGACCACGTTGCTGCCGGTGTTGATCGAGAACTTTTCGGTAAATACGTTCCCGTCAACATCCTTGTATTCGACAACCAGCGGGATATCCCCTCCACCGGGCATGGTGTACGTGACTTCAAAGCTGGAGAAGTCATCGGGTTCGAGGTTGCCGATAGCATAGACCGGATTGGGGTTGACACCTGTTGCCGGGCTGCCTACCGTGACGATAACTGATTTGGCATCGGTAAGACCATTGTTGGTCACGTCGCCCTTGATGGTCATCGATCCCGATGAGCCGGTGCTCTCGACATTATTGACCACGATTTCAGCACCCGTCTTGTCATGGCCGAAGGATACCGGGATTGTGATAGCAACTTCGTGCTCGTTGTTCCCGTTATAGTATTCTGCCGTGAAGGTGAGCGGGGTCTCCTCTGTTGGAGTGACTTCGAATATCACTTCCTTTGATTCCCCGGCTCCGAGATCCCCGACATAGCCTTTCAGCGGGGTGGTGCTGATCCCGCTGCCGGCGGGAACAATGGTAACAGAGCGGACCGTTGACTCCCGCGGGTTCCAGACGAGCACCGTAACGGTCTTTTTTCCTCCTTCCGTGAATGTGTCGGGCCGTTCCGTGATCGTCAGTTCGAGCGGGGCGTCCTCTACCCGGACCGTTGTCCGGTACCACAGGCTGTCGGCGTCACGGAAACTGATCGAGAATATGGGGTAGAACGTTCCATCAGCAATCGCGTCAGCCGTTACCCCGAACGTGAACGCCTGTGTCTGCCCCGGGCCGATACTGGCTGACGTCGAGAACGGCGAACTGGTTACAACAAAGGCATGATCATCGTCATAGAGGGTCGCGTGACTGACAACAACGCCCGTACCGGTATTGCCGTTTGTCACTTTGACCGTGATTGTTCCCTCATCGCCCGGGAAAAATGTGCCGGGCGAAAAGGTGACATCGGATACATAGACATTCGATGCGGCTTCGATGGTTTCGGGGGTCGCATATGCTGCTGCGGTTCCGGTAAGGACTGCTGCCAGCAAAAAGATGCAGAGGATTCCCTGTGCCCACCTGGGTGAACTACGGCCGGTCGATCGTGATGGCGTGGTCTTTTTCGGAGGGTGTTCTGACGGTGATTGTGTGGTATTCATGAATGGATGCTCTCTTGAAAAATTTTTTTTGTTATTTCTGATTACTTCGTATCCTGCTCAGGGAATGTATCCCAAAGCCTGCCGGGAAAAAAGGTTTCCTGGCAGGAGACGCTTCACTGGCCGGCCTCTCCGGCCCGGTGACCCTGCTTTCCTTCACGGAATTGCGAACCGTCGCCGGGTCGCCCTTCGCCCATGTGGGTATCCAGCCATTCTTTTACCGCATCGGTGTCGCCATTCGCAAGAGCGGCTTTTACTTCGGTGACATCGATGCCGTTCTCTTCAAGCCGGGCGATATGTGCTGCAAAGTCCGGGGTTCCTTTGTCCGGGTTCCGGTCCGGTCTTCCCTGCTTTGCAAACCATTCTTTCACCGCATCGGTGTCGCCATTCGCAAGGGCTGCCTTCACTTCAGTGACATCGATACCGTTCTCTTCAAACCGGGCGATATGTGCTGCAAAGTCCGGGGTTTCTTTGTCCGGGTTCCGGTCCGGTCTTCCCTGCTTTGCAAACCATTCTTTCACCGCATCTGTGTCGCCGTTCGCAAGGGCTGCCTTCACTTCGGTGACATCGATACCGTTCTCTTCAAGATGCAGGATCATCTGTTCGGCGGAGAACGGTTGGCCAATTTTGTCACCGGCTTTTCCGGTCCAGTTTTTCGGGTACGGGATCTTCTCCGGTGCACTCTGGTCGGTTGCACCGGCAAATCCGATAACAAGGCATACGGCACAGAAGGCCGCAATGGCTGCATAATAGGTTCTTGGGGTTCGCATATTTCCGGTCACTCCTGATTTTCACTCCATGATGTGGAATAATTTGCTAACATTTTGTAAAGAGTGTTTTACATTTTGTAATATAAACATTCTGATTTATCCGGGAAACATGACAAGAAAAACAGGGTTTTTTACGGTTCCTGATGCAGGAGCGCACGCAGGAAACTCAGGGGGTGGAGATCAGTCGATATCGACCGTACGCGGCTCTTCGTCGTACTGGAATACGTCCTCCACGCTCACATCGAACCTCCGCGCAATCCTGAACGCGAGGTCGAGACTCGGGACGTACTTGCCTTTCTCGATAGCAAGGATGGTCTGCCGGGTGACGCCGATAGCCTGGGCAAGGTCCTCCTGCGTGAGGTCGTGCATGGCCCGGTAGACCTTGATCTTATTCCTCATCGGTCTCCCAGTCCCCGTATTTGCGGGCATAATATACCCTGAATCCCACGTACAGGAAGATCATAAGGCAGAGCATGCCGAGCTGGAAGTACCCCATCATTCTCGGGCCCAGTGCTTCCGGTGGGCGTACCATAGGAAACTCCCGGGGAAAGGTGGGGACATACAGGATCTGCATCACGGCGCCGATGGAGAACGCACAGAACAGGACCCAGAATACCTGGAACGTCCGGACGATGGCCTGTTCATTGATCTTCGCGCTCCGTTCATCGTCAATGAGGTCGGTCACGTTCTTTCTTGCGTACCAGATGGCGAGGATAGCAAGGATGAACGCAGTCTCGATCACGAACGGGTTGTGGATCTCGACCGAATACCAGAAAAGCGCCAGCAGGGCGAGGGCAATACAACCGACCAGGAGGTAAAATGAGTTCTTTTTCATGGCATGCCTTGTACTGTATTGTTACCATTTCGCATTATAAATCAATTCACCAAAATACCGTCACGTCCCGGGGTGCAGAGTGATTTTCAGGGCGCGGAACCGGTCAGGTAGGCGAGGATCCGGTCATTGATACGCGGATTTTTTGTCAGGTGGATATGGCAGTACTGGTCGGGCGGCGGCAGGTTTTCTTCTGCCGTAAACGGTGCGGAGATGACATCGAGCGAGACCCCCGGCAGCACGGACTCGGCATGGGCGACGATGCCGTCCCCGGCAAGGGTCTGCCGGAACTCGTTGTCACCGGCAAGCATCCAGGTCTTTCCGGCAAACAGCGGGAAGAACTCACCGGCCCCGACCGGGTTCGCGGTAACGATAATCCGGTAGGTTATATCGGGGCGGGTCCCGGCTGCACGGAGCTGCTCCATGAACGGGCTCCTGGGGCGCACGTCCTGCACCATCCGGTCGGATCCCGGGTCAAACCCGGCCGGGACAAAGATCCCGGTCAGGCGATCGATGATGGCCGGCCCGTGTTCCGGGTGGACGAAGAGTTCGGCAAGCGCCGATCCGTTATTGGGCGGGCCGAGACCGATGAGCTGGCGCACCTTCTCCTTGTGTGCAGTGCCATCGCAGACCTCGAGATAGTATCGCGCAATACAGGTGCCAACCGAGTGGCTGATGAGGTCAATGGCGCCATCATATGCTGAATCCTCCCGCCATTTCGTGATAAACCTGCCCAGTTCTGCGGCAATATCAGAAAGGGGCCTTCCGGCCATGCCGGTATGGTCGAAGCGGACCCATGGAATATGTGCCTCATCGAGCCGGGCGATAAGCCGGTTCCATGCACCAGGATGACTGTTCCACCCGTGAGCAAGGACGACCGGAAGGGGTGCATTTTTCATTATACCAGAAAGTGGGTTTTTGGAAACGAAAACATGCACGGTGTGTATATTTTTATTCTGCCCGGCCGTTTACTAGATCAGAGGATAATCTATGGCGATTGACTGGTACAATGAATTTGTCGACCTGAATTATGAACCGGCAAAGGACGAAATCGTCTGTCTCTTCAGCTTCGAGCCTGCAGCGGGAATGAGTGAAAAAGAGGCGGCAGGGCGGATCGCGTCCGAGAGTTCGACCGGCACCTGGACGACCCTGCATACCATGCCCTCCCGGATGAAAGCACTTGAGGCAACCGCATTCGAGATCGAAGGGCCCCTCTTGAAGATCGCGTACCCGCTCGATCTCTGGGAAGAGGGCAATGCTGTCCAGCTCCTCTCGGGGATAGCCGGCAATATCTTTGGCATGAAAGCCGTGCGGAACCTCCGGCTCATTGATGCCACCCTTCCCCCAGCATACCTGAAGCACTTCAAAGGCCCGCATTTCGGCAACGCGGGGATCCGGAAGATGATGGGGATCAAGAAACGCCCTCTCACCGGTGCCGTTCCCAAGCCCAAGGTCGGATTCTCCGCAAAGGAGCACGCGGAGATCGGGTACGAGACCTGGATGGGCGGTTTTGACTTTGTCAAGGACGACGAGAACCTCACGTCCATGTCCTTCAACCGGTTCGATGACCGCGTGAAGTACCTCACAAAACTTCGCGATAAGGCAGAGAAGGAGACGGGAGAGAGGAAGTCGGCGTTCCTCAACATCACCGCAGATGTCGAAACCATGAAAAAACGTGTCGACCTGCTTGCTGAAAACGGCTGGAACTACTGCATGATCGACGTGGTTGTTGCCGGTACTGCCGGCGTCATGACGATGCGGGACTACTGCTCGGACCGGGGCATTGCTATCCATGCCCACCGGGCCATGCATTCGGCGTTCACAAGGAACCGGAAGCACGGCATCACCATGCAGTTCCTGGCAAAGATCATGCGCCTTGTCGGCGTCTCGCAGATCCACACCGGAACAGCGGTCGGGAAACTGACCGGTTCTAAAAAAGAGTTACTTGCCCTTGCAGACCTGCTCCGCGAGAAGAAGACGGCGGCAGTCAACGGCATGCTCCTTGAGCAGGACTGGGGGAAGATCAAGAGTGCGTTTCCGGTATCCTCGGGCGGATTGCACCCGGGCCTTGTACCGGATGTGCTGGATATTTACGGCACGGAGATGGTGCTCCTTGTCAGCGGCGGCATCCACGGCCACCCGAAAGGCACCCGTGCCGGAGCACAGGCAACGATCCAGGCGATGGAGGCGTGGGAGGAAGGCGTGAGCCTTGAAGAGAAGGCAAAGAAGGCAAAGGAGCTCAAAGAGGCTCTGGGCAAGTGGGGCCACTTCAAGCCAATATAATCATTTTACTCAGAAAAATTTGATTTTTTTTTGATTTTCTCCTGTGGGGTATCACGCTGCTGCGCAGGCAATCAACGCAATCCCCCGATTTTCGGGCTGGTGCAGAGGGGGGAACGATTATGCAAAACGAGATTTTCCCCTGCAGAACATGAGAAACAAACCGTTCCAGAACTTTTCATGGTCATTGCGATGCCTGCCGCCACCCCCGCAAAGGCGCCCCCGTGGCGGCCTCAATTTCTGTTTTCGTATCATTAACCCTGAAAAACACGAAAATGCTAAAATGATGGGGACGACCGTCCCTCATACTCCCGGTTGTGACGAATGGCCGCTGGCCAAAAAGTACGCTCTTGCGGCGGCTTTCATTACCATTTTTCTCAAGAACCGTAATTGCCCCGCCGTGCCCCGTCCCCAAACGGAATACAAGGTTGTTGCGGGGGAGTCACACCCAGGGAGTTCGGGCGCCCCATGAAAGGGGGAAGACAAAGAAGATCAGGGAATAAAAAAAACCAGGAACATCCTTTAGAGATCCAGTTCCCATTTCTCCTCGAGGATTGGCTCGCCCCACGCGTTGTTGACCTGCGTGTCCGTGATCGAAAATCCATGGCCGGCATACAGGTGCCGGGCAGCCTCCAGCGTGCTGAACGTCCAGAGAACCACGTTCTCGTACCCTGCATTGCGGCAGAACCCGATCGCGCGATCGATGAGCCGGCGTCCCACCCCCATCCCCCGGCACTCCTTTTCCATGAAGTAGAAGCGGAGCTGTGCCATCCCGTCATTCGTATGGGTGATGGCAATGCACCCGCAGGATTTGCCGTCCCGTTCTGCGATATACATGCAGTCCCGGGCGCTGTCGAAGTGCCGGACAAAGTCCTGCACGCCATCTTTCAGGTAATCATTCCAGACGTGAGAGGTGAACCCGTACTCCGCTGCGTAGAGCACCAGCTGTCCGGTTATCACGAATTCAATGTCCGTTTCCCGGAACGGCCGGATGGTGAACGAGAGGGGCATTCTCAGGATCTGCTGGTTTTCCGTCATGGGGTTGCGATCATTTCTGCAGGGTCAATGACCATTACATCGTATCGGGTGGAGAACACGATATGGGTTTTGTTTTTTTCGCACCGGTAAACGGTGCATTCAGTAATCGACCAACGGAAAATCTGCTGCATAACAGAACCCGTGTGCTGAACGAAGGGTCGTACAGGCACAGAACCGGTCCTGGCCGGAACCCCGATATCCTCCTGCCCCGTCCCATCGGTACCAAGGCGGACCGCGATGGGGGGTTGCATGGGTACGCACATTTTCATTTCAGCGCAATCATCCGGCTGATGCACTGCAGGATACCCGAGCCGTCATTGGGTCACGGATGCACCACAATGCCTCCGAAAAAGCATCCGGCCCTTCGCGGTCAACCGTGGAGCATCGGAAGAGAATATGCCCCCATCGTAACCTTCATCACCCCCGGGTTCCATCGGAGTGTATGCAGAATATCGTTGGAACCAAGAAGATGCAGGAAGGCATCCTGGTCATGTGGAACGAAGGCAGCGGGGTCAGCTCCGACACGTTCTCGTACCAGGAATTGATCGACATGAAGGTCAATACCCTTGACCTGCTGGATCGCCCGGCAGCATACCAGGTCGACCCGAAATCCCATGCGGTCGTGCCGAAAACGTAAGTGAACCCGGTCAGTCCCGGCGCGACCGGTACTCATCCAGCACCGCTGCTGCGTCCCGGTTTTTTTGCAGGAACCGCATGAACCTGCCAATCTCGGATACCGTACCAGTGCTGATAGTGTGCTCGATCCGGCATGCTTCGGCTTCAGCCAGGTCTTTTGGAATACCAATCAGGACGAGGAAGTCAGCGATGGTCCGGTGCCTGCGAGTGAGATCGGTTGCCAGTTTCCCACCAGCCGGCGTCAGGCGGGCACCGGTATAGGATGCGTACTCGATCAGGCCCTCTTTTTCCAGTTTCTGCAGCATCTGGGTGATGGACGGGGGCTTCAACCCCATCTCCGCTGCTAACGCACCAGTCTGTGCACGACCGTCCCTCTTTTCGAGGAAATGAATGGTCTCGATATATTCTTCGATTGTGCTGTTCTTCATTTGCCGGCCCACCATCATATGCCCAGCAGTACGACCCGCATTATCCCGCCTACGATAAACGCTGTCGTGACCATGAAGCAGACCGCTGCAAAAAGCCCTTTGAGCCCCAGTTCCTTAAGCAGCACGGCAAAGGTGCCAACGCACGGGAACGATATGGTCAGAAGCGTAGTCGCGATAACCAGCTGCAAAGGACTCATTGCCAGCGGCAGGAGCATTCCTACGGCCAGGTCTTTTCGCAGGAACCCCACAAGCAGGGCTGTGGTGGATCCTGCCGAAAGTCCGAACCACCCGGTAATCACCGGCGCGGTTATCACTGCAAGCCAGGAGATGAACCCTACTGCATACAGGAGGTTGATCAGGAACACACCAAGGAAGAGATAGGGAATCGCTTCCAGGAGGAATCCATGAACCCGCATCCACGTCTTCTTCGCCACAGCCCGTGCATCAGGGCGGCGGTACGGGGGGATTTCAAGGCAGATCTCCGGGCTCACACCGCCAATCATATGGTGCAGGAGAAGGCCCCCCGCGACATAAACCCAGAAGAGCGAGAAGAACACCAGCGCAACATAGACCATGCCGAATGAGCCGAGGACGCCAAATATCATAGCGGTCTGTGCCATGCAGGGGATGCACATGGCAAGCAGCGTTGCAGCGATGAAGCGCTGCTTGCGTGTCTCCAGGTTGCGGGTGGCAAGCACACCGGGCACATTGCACCCGAACCCAAGGCAGACCGGGACGATCCCGTACCCGTGCATGCCCAGCTTGTGAAAGATATTGTCCGTCAGCGTTGCGAGCCGTGGGAGGTAGCCTGAATCCTCAAATATCGCAAGCACGGTATAGAACGCGATGATGTAAGGCAGGACCATGGCAAACGGCACGTAGAGCCCGGTGGTTAAAAGACCCATGGACTGCACGTAATCGATCTGGCCATCAAAGAGCTGACCGACGAGGATCTGGCCCAGCAGGCCCGGTCCCAGCCACGCGCTTACCTGCATGACCACCGGTGTCCAGAGCTCGAAAAGCGGATCAAAGATGTACCCGATAAGCGTCTCCCCGATAACCCTCACGACCATGAACGCGAGAGCGAGAACCAGCAGGGCAAGCGGCAGGCCGGTGAGCGGCATGATTGAAGCATCGGCGAGCCGGTCCCAGAATGTATGGTGCCGGTGAGTGATCTGCTGGACGGACTTAACGATGGTGCCGATCATAACCCATCGCTCCTCTTCGGTCATTGGCCGGATCTCCTCAGGAGACTTCGCATCATCGAATCGGCTGACCAGCTCGCTGATACCCTCACCCGACAGTGCCACAGTCGGCACTACCGGCACGTGGAGCAGGAGCGAGAGTGCTTCAACATCGATGATGACACCCGTGTGCTGTGCCTCGTCCCACATGTTGAGCGCAACGATGACCGGCTTTTTCTGTTCCAGCATCTCCAGCGTAAGGTAGAGGTTCCGCTCGAGGTTGGTTGCATCGACAACGTTGATAACCAGATCCGCTGATGCAAACATCTCCGCTGCAACGTTCTCTGCACTGTTTGCGGGGACAAGCGAGTAGGTGCCGGGTGCATCGACAATGGTCTGTACCTCTTTTGCAATGCACATCCGGCCCGAGGAAAAATCGACCGTGCTGCCGGGATAGTTGGAGGTGATCACCTGCGCACCGGTGAGGCGGGAAAAGACTACGCTTTTTCCCACATTCGGATTCCCCATCAAAACGATCGTCTTCATGGATCTTTACTGACGATGATACGGCCTGCCATATGGTGGCCCACCGTTACATTGCGATTGTCGACCATGACCACAAAGGGCCCGTGGAAGGGGTGCCGGGCGATGAGCCGGATCTCCTTACCTTCACGTATTCCTAATGACCGCATCTTTGTCTGGAACTGCGGGCCGCCCTCGAACCGGATTATTGTAGCGGAATCCTGCGGACTGAGTGCTGTTACGGGAATCTCCATAGTCTTCACGATTTAGGTTTACCTAATTTTTGTTCTGTCTGAATATAAACCATTCCATCCGGACAGACCAAATACAGATCCTGATGATGACAGTAAAAATGCAATGCATCCATTTGGGAGACAGAACGGTGGAAAACCCAAAGGAACAATGCCTGCCCGCCAGAGGATGATGAAACGCCTGTACCGTCCAAATTGCAGTAACCATTTTTCAGGTTTGTACGCTTTGCCGCTATGACCGCGGGAATGGTACTAGTAAGTTCTTCTGAATTCTCCGGTGCTTCCGGTTATCAAATCGGTGACACGGTTCTTTGAAGGGATTATTGCGAACCCGGTCGCAATAGCGACCATACGGGTCAGGACCCTTCCGGGTATAACAGGGGGATACACCAGGATGATCTTCCGACCGATGGGGCACCCGCCCATTCCTTCCAACCCAAAATGATATAAGTGTATAAGCAAACACTTATACAGATTCCATGGAGCCCTGCAACACGTGTGACG
>DANA01000095.1:0-2029 GCA_002508495.1 Methanoregula sp. UBA276 | reverse complement strand
TCCGAACTTGCTGCACGGCTGAAAATTTCCCAGCCCGCGGTATCCCAGCACTTAAAGACGCTGAAGACCGAGGGCCTCGTTGAGTCCCGCCGCGAAGGCTTCTACATCTATTACACCGTCAACCGGGACCGGATGGTGGAGTTCCGAAAACATTTCGAGATGATGCACGCGACCATTATGGCTAACTGCAACCGGGAGATGCTCCGCAGGACGAACCGCGACCGTCCCATCAAAGCCTGCGTGATCTTTTACTCGTACTCCGGCATAACCCGGCGGGTTGCCGAAGGTATCCGGACTGCCAGCGGGTGCGACCTCATCGAGGTTACCACAAAGAGCCCTTACACGTCGTTTTCCGCGTACACGAAGGGTGTCCTGCGGTCGCGGGGGGTGGAGTGCGACCCGATCGAACCGGTTGAGATCGATGTCTCGGGCTATGATTTCCTGATTATCGGTACGCCGGTCTGGGCGTGGAAGCCGTCGCCCGCCATCAACGGGGCGGTCCGGGCGCTCAAAGGCTGCGAGGGGAAGATGGCCGTGATCTTCACGACCTGCTCCAACCAGCCGGGCGAGGCCCTGCCGATCCTCTCCCGGGCGCTGGAAGCGCGGGGGGTGAAGGTCATGGCATCCATCAGCCTCGACCAGGACGACACGAAGAACCCGGATGCCGGGGGCGAACTGCTCCGGCGGATCATTCTTGCCGATCCCCTCCGGAACCTTGCAGCGGGAACAACGAAGAAAGAACAACCGGATGAACAGAACGTGAAATCATGAAGACCAGTATTATTTATAATTCGTATTCAGGGAACACCCGCAGCGTGGCAGAGGCTGTCCACGCAGCCTGCGGAGGAGACCTCATCGAAGTAATCTCAAAAGAGTACTCTTCAAAGATTACCGCATACACCATCGGGTGTTACCGGGCATCAAAAGGCATGTGCGACCCCATTGAACCCGAAACGATCGATGTTACAGCCAGTGACGTCATCGTCATCGGCACTCCGGTATGGGCTGGCAGGGCAACCCCGGCCATCAATGCGGCAGTTGCAGCGCTCGAAGGCTGTAACGGAAAAAAGGCGGTAGTCTTTGCGACCTGCAGAAACAACGGAGGGGAATCCCTGTTGAACGTGAAGAAAGCTGTTGAGGGCCGGGGCGTGACGGTTGTTGGAGAATTCGTGTTCGATAAAACCGGCATAAAAGATCCGGAGCGGATCAACGCAATGATAGCAGCCATAAAGGCAGCGGGAACGACATCATGAAGACCATCCTCTATTATTTCACCGGGACCGGTAACTCGCTTGACGCTGCACAGAAGATCGCCGCAGCACTGGGAGAGACCCGGCTCGTTCGGGTGGCATCGCCTGGGGAAAAAGAGGGCACGGTTACTCCGGATGCTGAACGGGTCGGCATCGTCTGCCCGGTCTATTTTGCCGGCCTGCCGCTCATGGTGGCATCCTTTGCAGAACGCCTCCGCCCTGATGCGGCGTCATACGTCTTTGCCGTGGTCACGTACGGGGGGTCCGGCGCTGCCCCAGCCCTTGGCCAGCTTGACGGGATCCTGCGGGAGCATGCATCCCGCGGGCTCGATGCCGGCTTTTCGGTCAGGATGCCGGGCAACTACATCCTGATGTATGAATCACCAAAAGGAGTAAAGCGTGCGGCGATGCTTGCGGCAGCAGACGAAAAAATCGCCCGGATCGCCGGTGAGATCCGGGAGTGCCGGGGGCAAAAACTCCCGCGGTCTCTCGTTGAGCAGCTGGTCCATGCCGTGGGGTATGGATGGTTCACGAAAAACGCCCGCGACAAAGACCGGACCTTCGCCGTCCTGGATACCTGCACGTCCTGCGGCACCTGCGTTGCCGTCTGCCCGGCAGGGAACATAACGCTGGCAGACGAAAAACCGGTCTTTTCGCACCACTGCGAGGTCTGCTGTGCCTGTATCCATGCCTGCCCGGTACAGGCAATCCAGGCCGGATCCAAGACCGGAAACCGGGAGCGGTACCGGAACCCCAATGTCACGCTCGCGGATCTGAAG
>DANA01000002.1 GCA_002508495.1 Methanoregula sp. UBA276 | reverse complement strand
GGGTCATCCGAAGTTGTCCGGACGGTAACGCTTGATGCAAAGAACCGGGCCTGGTTCTCGACCTCGGGCTATGTCGGGTATTATGCCGACCAGTACAGCATGGAAGACGTGATTCCGGTCAATATTTATGTTCCGGAAGATACCCCTGTGACCGGGGCTACCCGCGTACCAGGTGCAATCCCGTCCCTTGCGGAATTATCCGATCCTGACCACGGGGAACCGGACCTTGTTGCCCGGGTGCTCCAGCCGATCTTCTCCCTCATCGATACCCTGCTCTCAATGCTGGGAATCGGGGGAGAGAACTAACTGGTGGGAGCAAAAACCGGATCAGGGCTGTTGCTTTTTTGCCAGCTCGATCAAACAGAACTGTTCGAGTGCATCCAGCAGCACTTTTTTTGCCCGCCGCACCCGTGCATCGTCCGATGAGGCAAAATCTGCGGCAATATAGCGCAGGACCGTGGCAAAGTGCTGGTGTCCGGGGAATTCCTGCTCAAATTCAGCAAGATGGTTGAGCGCTTCCTTTGCTTCATGGTTGAGGAGTTCAAACGCGAAGTCGAAGAGATCGATGATCTGGGCAGGCATCCCCCGGGCGAGCGCGAGCCGGTGGAAACTATGGTACGTGATCTTTTTTGTGGTCAGGAGGGAGAGTTTGAGCCCGAGATAGACCGGTTCCAGTTCATCCGGGTACTGCTTGAGGAGCTGGTTGATAACCCCGGCCGCCCCTGCGGCATCGCGGTTCTCGAGCTTGTAGTAGAACATCTCGCGCAAAAAGGAGATATCGGTATAGAAATGCTCGGCCCCGATATCCAGGAGGCGCTTGCGCATGACCTTGTCGTTCTTTTCCGTGGCATTGACGAGACCCGCTTCAACAAACCATTTCTCGCTCGGGAACCATTCAAGACCCTGGAAGATCATCTGCCAGAAGATCTTCTCAAGAAACGCCGTATCTTCGATCTCCAGCTGGCGGAGCTTGTTTATGGGAGGTTTTTTCCTGGCAAGTTCGATGGTCAGTTCGCGGGCTAACAGCTCCATCTCCCCGGGAAGGTGGTTCTCTGAAGTCTCACCGTCTTTGAACTCCCGCAGGGAGAGGGTATGATAGCAGAACGCGACCGCGGTGCCGATCTTTGCATCCAGCATCGCATATTTCTTTAAAAAGTCCAGTGCGTGGATGTAATCCCCGTTCTTGAGCAGCTTCAGGCCGACAACGATATTGATACCGTCCTCGGCATCTTTGCGCTTTTTAAAACGGATGGCATTGGCAATCACCCGCTTGACAAAATCAAAGTTCTGGATATTTTTACTGGTATCGAGGACTTTGTACGTGATGCTGTCTATGAACTCGTCATGCGTATCTTCGGGAAGATGCGGAAACGAGTTTTCCAGGGCGGAGATCACGTACCCGTAAAAGACCGGCAGGTTGGCATCCACTTTCTGCGAATTGCGCTCAATGTACCCGGAAAAATCGTGCTCTAAAAGGTGCAGCTTGTCGTAGATGATCGCATCGGAAAGCTTCTCCTCCCGCATATAGGGAGAATGGCATGTTAAAATATATAGAATAGCAGGATTACGGGTTATTTTTCGTCCTGCGCGTAATAGTAGTATTCGCCACGCCCCTTCTGTTCACGGTCAAGGAAGGACTCCGGCTTGTTGATCCGCGGCCGGCCGGACTGGTCGCGCCGGAAGGTGACATCGAGTTTGTGCAGGAACCGGTTCATGCCCTCCCGCATCGGGAACGGCCCGGCAGCAGTGCCGCTGACACCGGGCTCGCCTTCAAAGACCAGGATGCGCTCGCTGATCATGTCAACCATGTAGATGTCATGGTCAATGACCATGATACCGGCCTCTTTTCCTTCGGCATGGTGTTTGATCATCCGGGTCACCTTGACCCGCTGCTCGACATCGAGATGGGCGCTGGGTTCATCGAGGATATAGAGGTCCGCTTCGCGGGCAAGGCAGGCGGCGATTGCCACCCGCTGCAGCTCCCCGCCGCTGAGCGTATCGACCGGGGACTGGAGGATGGGCTGGAGGGAGAGTGCCTCGATAATTTCGTGCTGGAACAGGGAGGAGTCAAACTTTGTCGTGCACGCTCGCAGGTACATCTCCACGCAGTCTGAAGTGTCGCCCCGGATATACTGGGGCTTGTAGGAGACCTTCAGGGAGGTCTCCATGGTGCCCGATGTCGGGGTTTCGACGCCGGCCAGCAGCTTGGCAAACGTGCTCTTCCCGATCCCGTTTGCCCCGACAACCCCGAGAACTTCCCCGGCCCGGATTGTCCCTCCCGATACGGTGAGCCCAAACGATTCATACTGCTTGGTCATGGGCGGGATTATCGCAAGATCGTCCCGGTCAGAGCCCTTGTCGTGCGCCCGCTTCTCGAAGACCACCTGCGTGTCCCGGAAGCGGACGTTCTCTTCGTTTAAGAACCCCTCAAGGTACTGGTTGATCCCGACCCGTACTCCCTTGGGCCGGGTGATGATACCAAAGACCGATGGCTTGCCGTAGCCGATATGGACCGTGTCGGCGAGCATGTCGAGAATCGCAAGGTCGTGCTCAACGATCATGACCGGCCGTTCCGCTGCAAGCTCCCGGATCAGTTTTGCCGCAGCTATCCGCTGGTAAATATCCAGAAACGGCGTGATTTCATCAAAGAAGTACAGGTCAGCATCGCGGGCAAGGCAGGCAGCGATTGCTACCCGCTGCAGCTCCCCGCCGCTCAGCGTGCCGATATCGTGGTTGAGGATGGCATCGAGCTTGAGGACCGGCAGGATTCCCGCCAGCTTGTTCCGCTCATCCGTGGTTTTCAGCAGGTCCCCGACCGTGCCCTGGAACACTTTCGGGATGAAGTCGATATACTGGGGCTTGGATGCGGTCTTCACGCTCTTTTTCGAGATGGTCTGGAGGTAATCGAAGAGCTCGGTACCCGCATAGCGGCGGAAGATCTCCTCCCATGCCACTTCCTCGTCGAAATTCCCGAGATTGGGGCGGACCTGGCCGGAGAGGATCTTGATTGCTGTACTCTTCCCGATCCCGTTGGCACCGAGAATGCCGGTCACCTTGCCGTCGACCGGCGCAGGAAGGCCATAGAGGGCGAACCCGTTCTTCCCATACCGGTGGGTGGGGTGCTCGAGCTCCTCGGGCAGGCTGATAATATCGATGGCATCGAACGGGCATTTCTTGACGCAGATGCCGCACCCGACACAGAGTTCTTCGGATATGACCGCTTTTCCTTCCGGCCCGATAACCACCGTCTCGTCGCCGGTCCGCACGCGGGGGCAGTAGATGATGCACTCGGTACCGCACTTCCGGGCATGGCAGCGATCCTTATGGACGATTGCTATTCTCATGAAAACCTCACAAAAGAGAAAAATTATTGCAGGGTTGCCGTAAGAAGGATGGTCCAGGTCATGAACCAGAATGCAAAGGTCATGAACCCCTGGTAAAACCAGTCTTTGGCACCCAGTTTTGTCGTATCCATGCCGGAGAGCATGAAGATGTGTTTCTGCAGGACGATGCCGGCGAGCATCAGCATGAAGCCGAGGAGACTGCTGCCTGCCTGGATGCCGTTTGCATCCGGCACCCCGGTGGCATACCAGGAGACTGCACCGGTGATGATACCCATGAAGCTGGCAACGAGCGTCCGCTTGATGCGGTTGATGTGCTCCGCCTGCTTCTCTTCCCGGCTTTTCTGCTTCTTATTCTGGACCGGTTTTTCTTTCTGCTCCTCTTCGCTCATCCCGTTACACCAGTAGTCTTATTTTTTAGTGCGCAAGCCATATGTAATTTGGTATATCCGATGGCGTCTGAACAGGGAATGAGCGGGATCGATGTCAGGGCGATGGCAGCGGAGCTGAAAAGCAGGCTGCCGCTCTGGATCGACAAGGTGTACCAGTTTGATTCCCGGACGCTTGCCATCCGGTTGAACGGGGAGAACAAGGCAAAATACCAGCTGCTCATCGAAGCCGGGCGCCGGGCACACCTGGTCAACGACTTGCCGGTACCGCCAAAAAACCCCCCGCAGTACGCGATGCTGCTCCGGAAATATCTCTCGGGGGGAAAAGTGCTGGCCATCCACCAGCACGGCCTTGAGCGGATCCTCAT
>DANA01000123.1:6693-12070 GCA_002508495.1 Methanoregula sp. UBA276 | reverse complement strand
ACCGCTGCTTTGCCTGCACGCTGTGCGGAATGTTTGCCGGCATGATGATCATCTCTCCCGTCCTGACCACGTGCGGTGTTCCGGCAATCGATACCTCCGCTACGCCGTCCGTGACCGTCAGGATAGCATCGAACGGGGCGGAGTGCTCGGAGAGCCCCTCTCCCTCATCAAAAGCAAAATGGGTGATGGTTCCGGTCTTTTTGAAAACAATCATCCGGCTCGCGACAGACCCTTCCTGGTACTGGACAAGATCGTTGATGGTCAGAACTTTTCCGATGAGTTCCTCGCGTTTTTTGTCAGCTGCCGAAGTCTCTGCCTGCTCTTTTTCAGTCATGAATGATCTCCTCATGAATGAGTTCATCTGCAGGGACTGATATGCGTATCCCTGGTATCGGGCAGGGTCAGCATCTAAAAAACAAGGATGAGCCAGATCCCAAAGATACCTGCCTGGATTATCGTCAGCGGTATCCCGATACGGGCAAATTCAAAAAACGAGAGCGTCTCACCTTCGCGCTCCGCGTTCTGGATGATGATGACGTTGCTTGCTGCCCCGAGTATGGTCAGGTTCCCGGCAATGGTGCTGCCGGCTGCAAGGGCCATGAGCTGTGCAGTTGTTCCGCCTGCTTCGAGGATCATGGGCTGGAAGAGGGCAACGAACGGCACGTTCGAGATGAACTGGCTGACAACCACAGCAAGGGCAATGATGACCGGGACGCCGGTAACCGTTTCTGCACTGATGAGCAACTGAAAGACCCCGGAGTCCCAGACACTCTGCATCAGGACGAACATCGCGGCAAAGAAGACGAGGGTTGCCCAGTCAATCCCGCGGAGAACGGCCACGCGCTTTTCAGACAGGAGAAGGATTGGTGCCGCTGCAGAGAGCGCGATGAAGGGAAGACTTATGGGCAGGGCTATTCCCGTGAGCGATGCGGCAATCTTTACTGTTGTAAGGATGAGAATGAGGGCAAGCGAGCACACTACGGGAGATGAAAGCCGGCTGCCGCGTTCAGGAAGTGTTCTTTCCGGGAATGGCACATCATTGGTAAAAGCGTCGCGATAGAAGAAACGCAAAACGCCATATGCTGCAAAAAGACTGATCATGGTTGGCAGGAGAAGGTAGAGCCCGAAGGTGACAAAGGGTGAGGGCATGCCTGCGCCCATTGCCACAAGCAGGTTCTGGGGGTTGCCCATCGGGCTCATGACCGACCCGGTGGTGATGGCAAAGGCAAGGGTGAGCAGGAGGAGTTTTGGCGGCATATGGTGCCGTGCTGCAAGTGCGAGCACGAGCGGGGTGCCGATGATTGCAAGGGTATCATTCATCAGGATGGCAGAGAGTGTGCCGAGCCCGAAGATGATGAGCAGGACGATCTGGTGTGCATCCGCGGCGCGGAAAAAGAGCCGGTGGGCAAGGGTTGCAAGGTCCCCGCTCTGTACCAGCCCCTCCCCGACCACGAACATGCCGAAGAGAAAGAGCATGACATCAGGATCTATTGCTTGGAGGGCATCTGCAGGTGCAATCTGGCCGAAAACAAGGACTGCCAGTGCTCCGCCAAGCATGACCTGCCAGATCCTGAGGTTGAACCTGCCTACCTGCCGCACCGCAATAAGCAGGAATACCAAAGCAAGAACGATGAGAGGGATGTACGTACAGTTTTTCTTCCCTGCTGGTTGATGAGGGTTAGCATCCTTTGGCGGGGCAAACTAACCCTGAACGGGTCCAGACCCCCAATATTCTCCATCTATGGGACGAAAAATCCGTCCACCCATTACGCCGGTGTCTCGATCTTCCAGTGCAGGAGGACCCCGCGTTCCATCTTCTGTGCTTCGATCAGGGTGAGCCGGGGGAACTCGGACTCGCTCGTGAACCCGGGCCCGTCCGCAAGGGTCGGGGCGTCTTTTCCCCCGATGATGATGTTGCCAATGAACGTGGTGATCTCGTCCACGAGGCCGGCTGCTACCAGTCCGGCAATGAGCGTGCCTCCACCTTCCACCATGATTCGCTGAATCCCCATCCCGCCCAGTTCTTCCATCATTGCGGGCAGGTCAACCGTCTCATCCCCAGCGATAATAACGGTCGCGTGCTTCCGGAGTTCCGCAACCCGTTCTCTATCGGCCCGTTTTGCAACCGCAATGATCCGTTTTCCCTCTTCCTTGTGGAGGATTTTTGCACCGGGCGGCGTGCGGGCATGGCTGTCAACCACGATCCGGACGGGGTGAAGGCTGGTGCTTCGGGAAAGCCTGCTCTTCCGGTTCTCAATGCTCTTGACCGTAAGGGACGGGTCGTCGGCAAGGACGGTCCCGATCCCGACCATCACGGCATCACAGCCTGCCTTGAGCCGGTCGACCCGGGCGAAGTCTTCAGATCCTGAGATCTTTACCTGCCGGCGCTCGTGCGTGGAGAGCTTGCCATCCGCGCTCATGGCGACATTGACTACGACATACGGTCGCATACGAATACCAAATTTGCCCCGGCAGGATAAGAATTCACTGTTTTTCTGGTAAAAAACGGGGATCATGAGAGCATCTTAAAATAACAGGAAGAACTAATGGCGAAGATGTATTATGGGTGAGCGGATCTTCCGGTTCGGGCAGCGTCAGGTATCCGAAACGGACCTGGTACGGTGGGTTGTAATCCTGTCCCTTACATCCTGTTGTATCCTCATCTCGGCTATTACATTTCTGCATGCGATCCCCTATATCAACTACCAGCTGTTTTTTATCCCGATAATTTATGCCGCGTACTTCTACCCCCGCCAGGGTATCTATGTGGCCGCAGGTGCCGGTGTTGTGTACCAGGCTGTAGGGTATTTCTACACGTACCCGAATCCCGCGGCGATGCTGGGCGTGACCGCCGAAGCAGTCTTCTTTATTATCACGGCAATCATCATCGCGTATTTCATCAATAAAATCCGGTCCGGTGAGGCTCTGTACCGGACCGTCTTTGAGCACTCGCAGCTGGGCATCATCCTGTTTACCCGCGAAGGGTTCGCAATAACCGAGACCAATGACAAATTTGCTGCTATGCTCAATTTCTCCCCGCAGGAGATTCTCTCAAAAAAATTAACGGGTCTCTTCTTCATCGAACGGGAGAAGGAGCGGTTTTTGGAGCGTATTGAGAAATTCCCCGAAGTTTCGGACTTCGAGACACGTCTCTCGACTTCCGGTGGCGAAGCCTGCTGGGTGAACCTTTCCTGGAACCGGGTGGATGAACTGACCGTCAGCTGTACCGCGGTCAATATTAATGCGCGCAAGCTTGCCGAGAAACTCAACAATGACAATATGATGAAATACCGGCAGCTGACCGAGAACTCTCCGACCAGCATTCTCATCGTGCAGAAAGAAAAAATTATCTACGCAAATCCTACTTTTACGGAGTTCTCCGGGTACCGGTCCGTGGAAGTTATCGGCAGGGAACTGACCGGCTTCATCGATCCTGGCGACCTGCACAAATTTTCAGAGTTTATCGGGCGATGGGCTGACCGCAGGCCGGTAACTGCTCAGGCCGAGTTCCGGTTTTTACGAAAAGACAGCGGGGTACGGGTTGCCCTCCTCTTCTCAAGCCCCATCATCCATGCCGGCAACCCGGCAACGATGATCAACCTCCTGGATATCTCCGAAAAACTCCGGCTCGAGGAGAAGATCCGGATGGACAATGAACGGCGGCGGGGGATCATCATCACGGTAGCCCACGAGTTACGGACGCCTCTCCAGCCCATCCTTGGGTACCTCAACCTGCTCATCTCGGACCCGGAGGGTTTTTCTATCGTAGACGAGACCAAAAAGATCCTGGAGCGCTGCCTGGTCAGCGTGGACCGGGAACGCCAGATCATCAACCAGATGCTGGAACTCTCGGTTCTCGAGAGTGGAAAACTCCAGGTGAGCCTTTCAAAGTTCCCGCTTGAACCCCTCGTGAAGGGATTACTCGACACCAGCGGTTACCTGGACAAGGCCGATATTACCGTATCCATTCCCCCCACGATCGTGATGACTGCTGACCGCGAGCGTATCCAGAATGTCTTTGATTCCCTGATGTCGAACGCGATCAATTATTCCAAACCCCCCCGGAAGATCGATATCACGTACCGCGTGGGGGCTGATGACGGTTTCCACCACATCTCGATCCAGGACAACGGGATCGGCATTCCTCCTGAATCGATCGAGAATATCTTCGAGCCGTTCCAGCTTGCCGATGCATCCAAACTCTCACGGAAGTACGATCGTATCGGGCTCTCGTTATCGATTGCGAAAAAAGTTGCCCAGATGCATGGCGGGGACATCACGGTCCAGAGCATGGTCAACAGCGGCAGCACGTTCACCCTGCACCTGCCAAAAGAGGTGTCGCCCGATGCATAAGATCCTGCTTGTCGAGGACGACCAGCAGATCCTCGACATGATGGAAATCCTCTTACGAAAGATTGGCTATGAACCGGTCCTTGTACCCGATGTGCTGGAAGCGCTCGACCGGGTCAGGAACTCTCCCCCGGACCTTGTTCTTCTCGATATCATGATGACTCCCATCAACGGCTGGGAGTTCCTTCTGAAGGTGCGGGGAGAATACCATATGAGCGATCTCCCGATCCTCCTCTTTACCGCGTCGCCGGAAGCAGAGGATAAGGTGGCACAGCTGAATGACCCCCGGACCGGGATCCTCCAGAAACCGGTCTCCATTCCCGAGCTGAAAGCCGGGCTGGAGCGATTCCTGCCTGGGGCCCCCCGCTGAATGGTTGATCTCCCTCCCCCGCGAATCGTTTCTTTTATGCCCTGTTGAAACGCCCGTTCATGTGCGTTTCTACCGAGCAGGATTATGCAAAATATCGGAATGCCTGAATCGTTGCGATGGATCTTTTTTTCTTGGCTCCCTCCATAAAATCCGTCTCTCTCTCCGTTCTACGCTCTGTTTTCTCTCGTATGGTACCTGCGGTACCTTTAATATTTCACCGTGCTAATCTTTAGCACGATAACCAGACCGTGGTGGATTTGTGCTTTCCGTTCAGGCAGTGAGTAAACAGATCGGCGGACTTTTGGCAGTCAGTGGTGTCGATCTCACGCTGCAGGAGAACGAGATCCTCGGGCTTGTCGGACCGAACGGTGCGGGAAAGACGACGCTTTTGAATATGATCTCCGGCATCAGCGCACCAACGTCCGGCAGGATCGTTTTCTGCGGTGAGGACATAACCGGTCTTCCCGCGAACCGGATCTGCCGGAAAGGGATTGCCAAAACATTCCAGATCGCCGAGTCATTCCCGGGTCTTTCTGCCATGGAATGTGTCATGATTGGCGCCCTGTTTGGCAATCACCATGCACCGGACATGGCCGGGGCAAGACGTGAGTCCGCCGCGGTGCTCGATTTTGTCGGTCTTTCTGGGAATAAGCGGGA
>DANA01000123.1:0-6578 GCA_002508495.1 Methanoregula sp. UBA276 | reverse complement strand
ATGAGTGTTATCATGGGAGTCTCCAATCGTATTGTTGTCCTTGACCATGGCGAGAAGATTGCTGACGGGAACCCGCATTCGGTTATCAACAACCAGCAGGTTATCGACACGTATCTTGGGGATCTTCACGCGTTCTGAACTATTGAGCTGACTGGTATGCTGTCCGTTTCCCATCTCGATGTATTCCATGCAAACCTGCAGGTTGTCTGGGACCTGAGTTTTTCTGTCGGCAAGGGTGAACTGGTGACCCTGATTGGCCCAAACGGTGCCGGCAAGACAACAACCGTCGAGACGCTCGTTGGCCTGAACCGGAATGCCCGGGGTTCGATAACCTTCTGCGGAGAAGACATCCTTGGCATGCACACCTATGAACTCTTCCGGAAAGGACTTGCCCTTGTTCCGGAGAAACGTGAGATCTTTCCCAAAATGCCGGTGGTGGAGAACCTCCTCTCCGGGGCCACGGACCCGGCCGCTGCTGATAAAAACCTTGAACATATCTACCAGCTCTTCCCTGTTCTCCATGAACGCGAACGACAGATGGCCGGGACCCTCTCGGGTGGTGAGCAGCAGATGCTTGCCATCGGGCGCGCCCTGATGTCCGGCCCAAAACTTCTCATCCTCGATGAACCTTCTACCGGGCTGTCGCCACTTCTGGTCGGACAGGTCTTCCGCTCCCTTGAGCAACTGGGCCGGGAGGGGATGACCGTTCTGCTCCTTGAGCAGAACGTCCGCCATGCCCTCACCATGTGCCACCGCGGCTATATTCTTGAGAATGGACGGATTGTGCGGGAAGGCAAAGCCAAAGAACTCCTGCACGACCCGGAAATCCAGAAAGCGTACCTCGGCTTTTGAACGCTGGCGCCCGTGGTGTGAAATACCGTGCGTGGATGAACGGAAAAATTATCGCAGATACGTCGGCACCCGCATTGATTCGCTATTTTCCCGTAGTGTCCGGCCCCGCCTTCTTAGCCCGTTCATCCCGCCATTCCCGGATCCGTTCCGGCAGGCTCACCAGCCCTTTTGGCAGGAAGATGATGACCATGATGAGGAGCACCCCGATGATGACATACCGGGCAAACGTGATGCCGGCCATCTTCAACCCCTCCCAGATAATCGTGAGGACAACGGTGCCGACAATGGGCCCGGCCAGGGTCCCGAGACCCCCGAAAATGACGTACGTGACCGGCCAGAAGGAGAGGTCGACACTGTAGATCTCGGGAGTGATGTAGCCGATATGGTGGATCTGGAGCGCACCGGCGATACCTGCAATGTAGGCACTGAGGGCAAACGCGATGAGGCGGTAGCGCACCGGATCGATGCCGGAAGCACGCGCCTCCAGTTCATTCTCCCGGATTGCCGAGAAGGCAAGGCCAAGGCGGGAACGCATGATATACCAGATTGCGACAATCGCCGCGATGGTGATGAGGAGGATCGAGTAATATTCGATGATCTGGTATCCGGCAATAGACGGGCTTAAGAGCCGGGGCGAAGATATGCCGTCCCAGCCACCGGTCATTGGGGCGAGGATACTGACCGTCAGGGTCTGGACGATGATGGCAAACCCGAAGGTTACCATGGCAAGGAACCACTCTTTCAGCCGAACGCAGGTCAGGCCGATGAGGATGCCGATGAAGGCCGCAACACCGGCACCGAGGAAGATCGTGATATAGGGGGTGATCCCCGATGCACTCGCAATCAGGGTTGATGCGTACGCGCCAATGCCAAAAAATGCCGCATGTCCCAGCGATCCCTGTCCGGAATACGCAAGCAGGTTCCAGGCTGAGGAGAAGATGATGAAGATGAGCATGAGGGAGAGGAGGTTTAAGAGAAACAGGTTATTTGAAAGGAACGGGACAACGAGCGCGAATGCTACCGTGAGTATTGTTGCTGCACTCGTCCACTGGTCGCGTTTTTGTTCCATGCGTGGTCACTCCCCGGACTCCCCAAAGAGCCCCGTTGGCCGGAAGACCAGGACGATGATAAGGATGATGAATGATATTGCATCCTTCCAGACGCCCCCGAGGAAATAGGCAGCCCCGTTCTCTGCAATCCCGTACAGAAGACCACCCACGATTGCTCCCGGAATGCTCCCCAGCCCGCCAAGGATGATGATAGCAAATGCCTTCACCGCCGGGATCGAGCCCATGTACGGGTTAAATACCTGGCCGCTCACTACCCAGAGCGTGCCTGCTGCCGCGGCAAGGGCGCAGCCGATCCCAAAACTCAGAATATCCATCCGCTCGACATTGATGCCGACCAGCATCGCCCCCTTCCGGTTCTGGCTGGTAGCCCGCATCTCCCGGCCGATCCGGGTTTTCTGGAGGAACAGGAAGAGAGCGGCGAGGATAGCCGCGGTTACGATCATGATGATGATGTAGTCAAGCGGGAGGTTTAAGGGGCCAAGCGGGATGGCAATCCCCTCGTATGGGCTCTTGACGCTCTGCCACTCGTCGCCCCAGACCATGGCAGCCCCGTTCTGGAAGATGTAGATGAGACCTATGGAGAGGAAGATCTCGTTGAGCTTGCTGGTGCCGAGAATCGGGCGGAAGCAGAGCCGCTCGACAACGGCGCCAATACCAATGAGGGCAAGCATCGATACGAGGATGATGACATAGGGGTTGATTCCCGAAATGATGAAGACCGTGGCAGTAATGTATGCCCCGATCATCAGGAACTCGCCATGGGCGAAGTTCACGATCTTCATGACCCCGAAGATCAGGTTAAGGCCGGTGGCAAGCAGGATATAGATGCACCCCGCATAGATGCCCCAGAACAGAATCTGCAACAGGATCCCGATGTCAACCATGGTTTACCTGACTTTTCTCTCGTACCCTAAAAAGGATGTGAATGAATTTGGATGTTACGCGCTGCCGGGTTTGTACCAGTCCGGCAGGGTGAATGTAGTCACTTTCAGGTTGTCCGGCCAGACAATGTGCGGCCGGCATTCACCAATACTCTGGTCGTACACCAGCTGCTCCATCCAGAGGTCGAACTGCGACTCCCTGAAGTCGCTGGTGAACGAGATCTTCCCATCCTTCATGGCCTCGATAACCTGGGGCATGCTGAGATCGACCAGTGCCTGCCGGACTGCAGCCTTGTCGGTTGTGCCGGCGTTCTTGATCGCCTCGGCAGCAATGAAGATGCCTTCATACGTGGATGCACCCATCATGTCAGGATACATTCCCCATTTTGCGAAGTAGCTGTTCTTGAAATTCTCCTGTGCTGCGGCAAGTACTCCTTCCGGTGCCGTGTAGGGCGAGAACCGGCTCTCGATAATCGCGCCTTCGCCATACTGCCCGAGATCCTTGTAGAACTGGGCATTGTCGTTGTTCTCGACATTTAAGAAGATGGAATCAAGCCCGATGTCCCTGCGTGCCTGGGTGATAATCGGCGCACCTTCGTTCGGGAATGCACCCAGGTAGACCGCATCGGGGTTTTCTGCCTTGATCGCAGTCAGAGGTGTCCGGAAATCGCTCTCGCCCATACGGTAGCCCTGCTCGGACACGAGAATGATGTTGAGATTGTTCTTTGCTATCGTGTTCTGGACTGCGGTCTGCACGCCCTTACCGTAGGCCGTGTCCTGGTAGATAATGGCAAGGCGGAACGGCCGGTTATCGGGTGCCCCGAGTTTCTTGTTGACAGCAGGCCGGACCACCTGGTCGATGAACATCGTGGTATACTTGCCGTACGTGTCCGTGGTCGGGCAGTGGTGGAAGACATAACTGGTGTCGATATCCGTGCGGTGGGTGATGACGGGGCTCGATGCACCGGTCACGATGTAGGGGATCTGGTATTCCGCGATGGTCTGCTGGTACGCCGAGGTCACCGCGCTGGAATATCCCCCGACAAGGATGTCAACCTTGTCATCCGTGATCAGTTTCGTTGCGGCTTTCTGGCCCCCCTGCTGGGTGGACTCGTCATCGCCGACAATGAGCTTGACCGGTATCTTTTTGCCCGATGGCCCGATTGCCACCCCTCCCGCTGCATTGATCTCATCGGCAGCGACCTGCGCGGACTGCCACATGTTCTTTCCGACGTTGCTTGCCGGACCGGTCAACGATGCAATGACGCCGATTTTGATCTCTTCGCCGGACCCCGCTGCCGGCTGCTGCTGGGTGCACCCGGTTATCATGACGGTTGCAATGAGTGCAACAATGAAAAACAGAATGGAATATCTCATACCTCTCTTCCTGCTATGTTATAGCATGGCATAACTATGCGTCTGTCATTAATGAATATAAAAAATCCGATTCGCTCCAGCGATCTGCACCAGCAGGGAATAGTTCACCGTAAATCTGGTGTAATGGTATCATTTGCAGGATGCATATTTGGGATCCCGGAATTGACTTCTTTTCCATTCTGGCAGTACGCGGGATTTTTTTTAGCACCCGGGTTCCCTGCGGCAAATGCAACCGATGCGAATATTCATTAAGGTGGAAAAGAAGGGTAACGTATATGCCGGAAAAACCACGGCCCCGCGATGAAGCTGCCCGCACTGATCCCGATCAACTGAAAAACCTCCTCCTGGTACTGGAACACGCCCGCGCCGATGCATGGTTTCGCCGGGACCGCACGGCTCTCGACGCCCTCCTTGCTCCCGATTTCATTGAGATCAATTATTTCGGCCGGCTTTCGCGCGATGCGCTGCTCCTGCGGTGCTTCCCCCATATGGCACTGCACACGTACACCATCGAGGACCCGGTGCTGCACCAGTTTGGCGATGAGACTGCCGCTCTCCTGTACCAGTGTTACGAGGAGCTGACGGTTGACGGAAGAAAAATGAAAGGCACCTACTCGGTCTCGGCACTCTATCGCTGGAACGGGAAACAGTGGAAACTCTCGCTCTGGCAGGTCACGCCCCTGAAAAAAACCTGATTGCAGACACCGCGTTTCCTGTTGAGGAAGTGGCCCTACTCTCTTTTTAAAGTGCAGTACCGGCAATTTTTTCCAGTACGGCAGCGAAGGATTCTCCTTCCAGCAGGATATACGAGAACGCGCCATCCTCCTCGATGATGAACGCAAGTGGCAGAAGCGATCCCATCATCCCCGTTCCTATCGTCAGGAACATCTCTGCTACGACCGGGTAGATCTTCCGGTTCCCCAAAGCCAGCGGTTCCTGCACCCGGACGGTGGTACTCATGCGGCCACTGTCCCAAAAGACTTCTGCCGGGAGATCATGAGTATTTCGCGCGCAGCCGGGTGGAGTGCCAGGCGGGTTGCAGCAATGAGGACGAGAAGCGGGTGACGGATGCTGATGGATGCTTCCAGATCGCAGGAGAAGACTTCGCGGTCGAAGACCGGCTCGAGCTCGATGGAGACCCGCATTGCTTCGAGCAGGAACCGGGATGCCCAGTAATGCCCGAAAATTTCCCCCGTCAGTGCGGGATCGCCCGTCCCCATCGTGATCCTGCCCTTCATGCCATCAAACCGGCTCTCTCTCCAGATTACTGACAGGAGCGTTACGGACGGGCGGATCAGCGGTGCAGCAAGACGGAGAGCCCCGCCCGTTCCGGCGGGGGCCGGTGTTCCTGTCTCCTCTTTTGGCTTGGTATCCCTGGCAGAAGGAGGGGGGATGCCACGTTCCGGCTCGGACGTATAGGTGGAGAGGGCATGGCGGCCAGCCATTATCGCGAATTCTGCACCCTGCCGTTCGTGCCGCAGGCGGATACCGGTGAACCCCCAGGTGACGGTTACTGACTCCTGCAGGATATCTTCCTGCACGAGGAGCCGGACTGATGAGCGTACCGGAATACCGTACAACAGCAGCGAACCTGCCAGTACCGCGAGGACCGGGCAGGCAAGGACAAATGCTGTCAGGAGGAGTGCATCCATGACTGGAATGGCGGTCTAGAGTTCTTCCTTTCCTGAAGTACCGGGCGTTGCCTTATTCTCGTTTAAGGTTTTAATGGCGCCAATCACCTGCGGGACCAGCGTCTCGCTGACTGCTGCAATGGCCTGGGCCACGGCACTGTCCTTTTTGAGGGACATGACCTGGACGCCCTCTGCCCCCTTGACATCGCGGTGGAGGATGATTAACGCTACCGGGCTGATCCCGCCGCCGCCACCGGCTCCCTGGCAGCCGCCATCCTTTTCGTGGCTGGCTGCGGTCCCAAACGCAAAACCGTACCGGGCAACCGGAATAACCACTTTCTCGCCAAAGTCCACGGGATCCCCCATGACATTCTTGGTTGCCAGGAATTCCCGGAGTTGGTTGGTTGTCTCTTTGAGCAACTGTTCGTTTGACATCAAAAAACACCGGTGAGGATTGTGCGTTAGCAGTATTTTAATCCATCATGCTGTGCCGTCTTTTTCCGGTAAGGTTTCTTCTCGCACCAAGAATGTGGATGAAAAAAGCGGCACCATGATGGATTGCCGTGCAGAACGCGGCTTGTATTGGGGAAAATGGCGCCCTGCTCTAAAGAAAAAAGTGCTCTGGAGAAGTCATGTGAAGTGATGATGGGGGCAAACTGCCCCCATACCCTCTTTAAGATGGTTACCGCCGCACCCGTTTAGGCGCCTTTGCGGCGACATCAATTTCTGTTTTATGAAAACAATTGGCTCTTCGCTATTTTGAGTGG
>DANA01000068.1:7553-54792 GCA_002508495.1 Methanoregula sp. UBA276 | reverse complement strand
GCACGTGAGAGGAGCGGAGACTCATGGCATGGCCCAGCGCGGCGGTTCGGTTGAGAGCCATATCCGTGTCGGGGGGGAACACGGGCCGCTCATCCCCCCCGGACAGGCAGACCTCCTCATCTCGTTTGACCTTCTCGAAGCCCTCCGGTACTCGCATTACCTGAAGCAGGGCGGGAAGATGGTGGTAAACCGGCGTATCGTCCTCCCGACCTCGGTGTACACCCAGAAAATCGCTGTTCCTTCAGAAGATGAGATTATTGCAGCCCTGAAGAAATACCAAACCTGCCTTTTGGATGCCGACAGGATTGCAACCGAAGCGGGAAGCCCGCTCTCGCAGAACGTTGTCATGCTCGGTGCAGCGGCAGGCGCGATGCCGCTTGAGGCCGCATCGCTGCTTGAGGCAGTACAACGCCTTGTGCCCAAAAAGACCATCGAGATCAATGTCAAAGCCTTCGAGGCAGGGCAGGCAACCGGCAGGACGTGCTGATGGAGCGGCGTCTCGGGAAGTTCCGTGCAGATACGCTGTACGAGGGGGACGCCCTCACCCTCCTGCCGGAGGTCCCTCCGGGGTCTGTTGACCTTATCGTGACTGACCCGCCATTTGCCATCGATTTCAAAGCCAAACGGCTAAACTACAACCGCAGCGGGAAAAACGTCCTCGATGGTTACCAGGAGATCCCCGAAGCGGAATACAATGAGTTTACCCGTTGCTGGATAAGCGAGGCGGCCCGCATCCTCTCTCCGACCGGGAGCATGTACATTTTCTCCGGCTGGAACCGGCTCCGGGATATCCTCGAAGGGATCGATGCGGCAGGTCTCACAACGATAAACCACCTGATCTGGAAGTACCAGTTCGGGGTTTATACCAAGCGGAAATACGTGACCAGCCATTACCATATCCTCTTCGTGGTCCGGGACCCGAAGCAGTACACCTTCAACAAGATCGATCACTATCCCGAGGATGTCTGGGTTATCAATCGCGAGTACTGGAAGGGAAAGAAGAAGACCCCCACAAAGCTCCCTGCCGAACTGGTAAAGAAGATCCTGTTGTATTCCAGCAACCCCGGCGATCTGGTCCTTGACCCGTTTCTCGGGTCAGGAACGGTTGCTGCGGTTGCCCGGGCAGAGGGACGGCATTTCCTGGGATTTGAAGTGGTCCCGGAGTATTGCAATTTTGCCCGGGCACAGGTATCCCAAAAAACCGGTCAGTTGTAACAGCATAATCCGGCCCGTGCCTTTTTGAAGTACGGGACGGGTAACCCCCCCATGCCCTTGGGAGGGGGGTTCCTGCGTTTTAAAAAAATATTGGTGGGGGGGTCAGCAGGTGACCCCCCTCCTCAAATGTGAGTAAGGGGGGGATTTTTTGCAGGCGCGATACCACCATTGCGGGTGTAACTCCCGTCATGAACCGGAAAACCGGCTGATTACTCATTGGTGAGTAGGGGGGTTCCCGGAAGACAATGGTGGGTGGGGGTCTGCCGCATACCCCCCCGCCCCCATGCAGGGGGGGTTGATGCGGTTTTCTAAAAAAAACCATGGGGGGGTATCTGGTTGACCCCCCTACGGGATCGGGAAATGCAAGAGAGAAGAAACGCTGAGGGGGGGAATTGAACCCCCGAGGCACTTTCGCACCACAGGCTTTCCAGGCCTGCGCCCTACCGCTAGACTACCTCAGCAAAAAGTGTATCCTATGTATACGCAGAGTTTTTTTTTAATGGTATCTCTTCTTTGAAGACTTGCCCTTCTGCCCGGCACCCTGACTCCGTGAAGACCACTGTCGTGGTCTCCGGCCGGAAATGTCCGTCCGCTTTCCTGACGGGGCTTTTGTGTCCTTTGGTTTTGGTGCGGGCACCCTCACGGTATCCGACTTCGTCCAGCCCCGGGGATAGGTACCGGGTTCCATGAAGACAGTTGTCGGGGCAATCACGAGCCCCGTATCCCCGGGTTTGAAGGACGATGACGGCACCAGGGTCCTGCCGAGGCAGACAAATTCGTTCTTCTGCGACAGGACTGCCACGGTCTCACCTTTGCCAAACACCGTGTAACTGATAACCCCCACGCCGGCAAGAATCGCACCGTGACAGATCGCATCGATCGCGGCATCCCGGATGACGACGGTCGGGAGCTCGGGGACTGCAGCATCGACGGGGAGGATCATTGCGGCGAGCCGGGCAGTATCCCCGTCCCGTGCTGCGAGTGCGGCGTCCTGCACATCATGGAGCGTGTGCATCTGGCTCTCATCAAATGTCCCGGAACGCGAACGGCGGAGTTCCTGCATATGGGCACCAGCTCCCAGCGCAAATCCCATATGGTGGCAGAGCGAGCGGATGTAGGTGCCGGCATCGCACTCGACCCGGAACAGGACGAGCCTGTCGTTGATATCAAGGATCTCCAGTTTTTGGATCTCGCGGATACGCAGGGCGCGCTTGACCGCACTCTTCCGGGGCGGACGCTGGTAGAGCCTGCCGGTGAACTCTTGTGCAACTTCCAGGACTCTCTCTGGCGGGACATCCTTGTGGAGGCGCATGAGGCAGATGTACTCCTTGTCGTGTTGGAGGAGGAGAGGGGCGAGGCGGACCGCGTTCCCGAGCATGACGAGCAGCACACCCGATACCTGCGGATCGAGCGTCCCGGCATGGCCGACCTGGCACCCGAGCATCTCTCCCACCCATGCCGCAACCTGGTGGCTTGAGGGTCCCCGTGGTTTGTCCACCAGGAGGATCCCCGGCCGGTTCCAGAGGTGGACCCGTTCGACGGTCTCCTTTTCGGGTGGCATTTCAGGCGCCCTCCCGGTCTGCAAGGTACCGGTTCAGCGCCGCAAGCGATCCTTCAAGGGAGCCATCGCCAACAACACGGGGCGGGTGCCCCCCCGAGCGCATGGTATCAGCAGTTATCTCTCCAATAGCCATCACCAGCAGATCCGAACGCGGGGTCCAGGCTGCTTTTTTGTAGGACATGGCGCTCGTGAAAAGGATTGCATCAGCGTCGTTGATAAAAAGGGGTTCGTTGGTTGGTTCAAGCCCGTAGCACCGGTACTCCCGGGGGATCCCCCCGGCACGGGCTATCGCGGTGAGGAGTTTCTCGTTGGGCACGTCAGCCCGGGGAATGCCGATGCGCTTTCCCCGGATCCAGTCCCCGAGGTAGGGGACGAAATCGCGGGAGTAAAAACTCGGCAGGACCTCAGAAGAGATCCCTGCTGCTTCCAGCTCCTTTGCTGTTTGCGGGCCGATTGCGATTACCCGCGGGGGTGCATTGAGCAGGGGTGCGATGATCTTGGCCGGGAGGGCGCTCGTGAAGAACAGGCAGTCGAACGCTCCGGCACCTGCTGCTGCAACAAAATCGCTGATGACGTTCCCGTGGGGCTCCGAGCGGAGCGGGTGCACGCTGTAGCAGGAATGGCCGTATCTTTCACAGCGTTCTGCGTCGTCCTTCTCCTTGCCGGCAAGGCGGGTGACCGCGATCTTCATCAGGGATACATCGCCCCGGCACGTTATGAGGATATGCATTTCGACGGGTTTATATTGATATTTTCATATTTATAATTCATGCTGGAGATCCTTACGGGTGTGTGCATCGGGGTGGCCCTGGGCACCATCAGCGGGCTCATCCCCGGCGTGCATGCCAATACCCTCGCCGGCGTTCTCCTGGGGCTCCAGGTCGTTCTCCTCTCCCTTCTCGGCCCGCTGGCCCTTGCCGGTGCCATGTTTGCTGCCCTCATCACCCATACCTTTGTTGATGCCGTTCCGAGCACATTCCTGGGTATCCCTGATGCAGACACCTCCCTTGCCGTCCTTCCGGCCCATGCGCTCTGCCGGGAAGGCCGGGGCGAGGAAGCGGTACGGATCGCTGCTCTTGGGAGTGCCGGGGCCATCATCCTTGCTGTTCCGCTCTCCCTTCTCTGCTTCTTTCTCCTTCCGGCACTCCAGCCGTACTTCGACTGGTGGATTGGCATCCTGCTCATCGCGGCTATCGGGTACATGATCGTAACCAGCGATGCCCCGGGCTGGGCTCTGGCAGTGTTTGGCATATCCGGGCTGCTTGGTACCTTCGCCCTCCATTATGCGTTCCTGAGCTGGCATACGGTGGGGGGGTCTGGCGCAGTTCTCATGCCACTCCTGTCCGGGCTCTTTGGCATCTCGATCCTGATGACCGCAGCGCGGGGGAAGATTCCGGCACAACGGTTCGAAGGCATCACGATTGAGAACCGGCACGTAGTGAAATGTTCCGTGCTGGGAACCGCTGCCGGTATCGCGGTTGGCTGGCTGCCGGGCCTTTCCACGGCATCGGCAAACGCGGTGCTGGCATCAGTTATCGGGTACGGGAAGGACCGGCGCGGGTACATCCTTGCAACGAACGCGGCAAATACGGCAAATGCTTTCATCGGCCTTGCCGCGCTCTTTGCCCTCTCCCGCATGCGCAACGGGGTCATGGNNGCGGCATGTGCGGCATACCTGATCACGGTGGTTCTTGCAGGATATGCCCCGGTGCTCAATGATCTTGACAGCACCCTGCTGAACCGGGGGGTAATTGCATTCATTATTCTCCTCACGTTCGTTCTCACCGGGCCATTCGGAATTCTCATCCTTCTCCTTGCCACCGCGACCGGACTGGTGCCCCATATCATAAACCTGCCGGCGGTTTATTGCATGGGATCCATCATGGTTCCGGTCATGCTCTATTCTCTTGGTGTTGTCATCTGACCGGGCACGAAAACCGGCCGGTGATCTATGGTTTTATACGGGAAAACCCCCCTAAGTTCTCCTGTATGCCGGCATACTGGTTCGGGGATGTTGAAGGGGGGTCGTGCACACCGTTTTCCGGGAATGCCCGGGAGATCGCTGAGCGTGCCCGTGCCCTCCGGATCTCCATGGAAGATTTTGAGCCCCTGAACTGGGAGCTGGCAGTCTCCTGCGGGATCTGTCATGACCGGGCAGAGTACCTGGCAAAACTACGCGAGGCCTGTTTTTTTGCAGCGGAACGCGATATACGGGAGCAGTACGCGGGAAAGGACACCGAGCTGCTCCACATGGTCAGGACGCTGGACGAGATGGATACGGTCATCAACCTCCTCTCCGAACGAGTCGTGGAATGGTACCAGATCCGGCAGCCGGCCTTCTCGCGAAAATACCGGCGCACCCCCTCGAACCTGATGGTCAGGAAAATCCGGGAGAAGAACCGGGGGGCCCTCGGGAATGTTGCCGGGCAGGTAGAATCCCTCTCTGCTGCCCGCACGGATCTTGCCCGGGAGGTCTCCTCACGGGCGAACCGCGTCCTGCCCAACACGAGTGCCCTCATCGGCGGGCTTGTTGCCGCCCGGCTCATGGCCGAGGCCGGGGGTCTTTTACCACTCGCCCGCCTCCCGGCAAGTACAATCCAGGTCCTTGGGGCAAAGACCGCCCTGTTTGCCCACATCAGGACCCATACGCCGTCTCCAAAACACGGGGTTATCTTCCAGCACCGGCGGGTACACAATGCCCCGCGGGCGGTCCGGGGCCGGGTATCCCGCGTTCTTGCCGGCAAACTGGCAATAGCAGCCCGGCTCGATCATTACCGTGGCGTTGCCGTCCCGGAATTTCTTGAACGGGCACAGGAGAAGATCGATGCCGCAGGCATGGAGGGGAAAGCATGAAGTGGATCGGGGAGGTGCTGGTCTCCTATGGCGAGGGCGGGGTGTATAACGAGCGGATGCTGGACGGGGCGCGGGTCTGGGACCCGTTCCGGAGCAAGCTCGCCGCGCTCTATTACCGGGGAAAAGGGATCGAACTCGAGCCGGCAATGCGGGTCCTGTATCTGGGTGCAGCGAACGGGACTACCGTCTCGCATGTTGCGGATTACACGGACACTGTTTATGCCGTAGAATTTGCGCCCCGTCCTATGCAGGACCTGCTCGTGGTGGCCCGGAGGAGGGAGAATATCGTTCCTGTTATGGCCGATGCTGCCCGTCCCGAGCAGTATGCCCCGCTTGTTGAGATGGTTGACCTCCTGTACCAGGATGTTGCCCAGCCGAACCAGGCAGCAATCGCGATCCGGAACAGCGTCTTTTTGAAAAAAGGCGGCGTGCTTGTCCTGATGCTCAAAACAAGGAGTGTGGATATCCGGAAAGAGCCGGCGGAGGTGTTCCGGGATACCATCGAAACACTTGAAGCGAACGGGTTTGCGGTGAAGGAACATGTATGGCTTGAGCCCTATCACCACGATCACGCGGCAATTGTCTGCAGGAAATTATAGTCCGGAGGTGCAGGTGTGACCAACGGTATCCGGTTCCAGTCGGTGGGGGTTCTTCCGGTCCTCGCAATTATCCTGCTCATCCTTCTCATCATCGTCATGGTGCCGCTGCTCTTCCTTGGGATGATCGGGGCAGCTTTCACCCGGCTGGGTCTCTCGTGGATCTCTGCACTGGCCGTTGTCCTCCTGATCATTTTGGGGAGTACGGTCAATATCCCCGTCTATACGGTAAAGCGGGAGATGATCCGTATGGATCACGGGGGCGTATCCCTGGATGATCCGTTCAATGCATGGCCGCGGGGGGATGCCTGGGATACAGTCATATCCGTGAATCTTGGCGGGGCAGTCATACCGGTGTGTCTTGCCCTCTATGTCCTGTTCACAGCATATCCGCTCATTGCAATCCCGCTCGCTCTGCCGCTCGCAGGCGGGATTCTTGCGGTGTCTCTTGTTACGTATGCATCCACCCGCGCCCTTCCGGGGATTGGTCTCCAGGTGCCCCTGCTTATTCCGGCGCTCTCTGCTCTCCTCATCGGGCTCGTGGTGACCGGAAGCCCCGGACTCGCTGCAGCGGTGATTGCGATGGTGAGCGGGATCTTTGGTGTTCTTGTCGGGGGAAACCTTGCACAGGGTAAAAAGATCCGTGACCTTGGTGTTCCGGCAGTAAGTATCGGCGGTTCCGGAACCTTCGGTGCCATGTTGTTCTGCTGTATCCTGCCGGCACTGCTCGCATAACGCGGGAGAACGGTATGGGATACCCTGTTGTACAAAACATTCGTGTATGAAAAGAAGTAGCCCGGAGCAGATTCGAACTGCTGTCGGGGGATCCAGAGTCCCCCATGATTGACCGCTACACTACCGGGCTGCTGTGCCTCTTACTTTTTGCTGTTGTTGCTTAATTAATGTGACGGACTTTTTGCATCAGATCGATTTTGCCCGGTCGCAGCGCTGGCAGGCCCGGCAGACTTCTTTTACCGGCTGGATGAGTTTGCCCCTGCCGCAGAAGGGTTCGATGTCATGTACATCCCGGATATAATAGATATGGGGCACAAGCGAGATGTGGGTGTAGGTGCCGCAGGGTACGGCCAGCTGATCGGCAATGGATTTCTGGAGCTGGACAAGCGCGTACATGTTTGCCCCGGCAGCGGTGAGCATATCGTTGGACCTGAAGATCACCCGCATATGGAGTTTGCCGTCCCGCAGCACGCACTGGACGAGCTGGAGGCAGGGGCAGTCGTCGAGTTTCTCATCAATGACCGGGTTCCATGTGATAGCGATTGCCCTGCGCGTGTTCGGCGATGTGCGGATCTTGTCTGCGATATAAGCGATCTGGTCGATATGGACCGGCTGCCCGTCAACCGTAAGTTTCTCACCCCAGTCAAAAAGCCGACCATGGTAATCGTATTCAAAGGAAGCGTGGGAGCCGTTCAGGAGATCTTTGGCATACTGCTCAACAAACTTCTGCTGGAAGCGGGAGGACGGGCTCACCATGGGTTCGGCAAGCGGGGTATCCACCTGCATGGCAATCTCTTCGAATTCAACGGTTGCTTCATCATCTTCGGTATTCAGCACCCGGCCTTTCTCCAGGATCATCTGGATGACCTGTTCGTGTGCCCTGCCGATGCTTGGTGCCCGGATCACTCTCATGGGATCAGGGTTTGGAGCGGGAGATTGTATATTTGTTGTAATGGGGTTTGGTTATCCGGAAGTTGGGAAAGCCTATCAGCCATTCTATCTATCTAAGAATCCAGACGCGGCAGGACCATTAATTGATTCAGCATGCCAAGAATCTCCTTTCAGGTAATTCCCGGAACCTTTGGAAAACCAAGGTTTCCCATTCCAGTGAGTTGGTTGTCAATATAAGTACATCAAAGGACAATGGAGTGTATACATAAGGTATGGTGCCATGCGCGATATATGATAAGTCATTACCGAATACCGTACATCAGCCAAATCCAGAAAGCGGCTCCTTGCACCATCAAAAATCTTCAATTTCCCCTCCGATTTCCAATCGGACACTTTTTCTTGGGATAAAGCCCCCTCAAAAGAGACCACAAAGGATATATTAGCACTTTAACAAATACTCTTTCATATTCCGTCTAAACGGAGTATGGGGCTCGTAGAATCGTTATTCGGCATTTGTCGAAGGCGTTCTGCGGCTTGAAATGTATGATGTAAACTTTGGAGGAATCGAAACATATGACTAAGCGATTAAACATTGCACTCGTTGCAGTTGCTCTGTTGCTCGTTCTGGTAGCAATTATGCCGGTATCGGCATATACGCTCAGGACAAACATTACACAGGGCGCAACGATCTTTATTGGGGAAGAGGGACTCAACCTCACCTCTGCACAGCTGAATGGATCATATAATGGTAATCCGAGCAACACCACTATTGGATGGTGGGCATCTGCCGCACAGATTTCAACCACCTCTCCGACCAAGTCGATCAGCCTGATCGGGCGGAACGAAACATTCACGGTGTCCCCCTCGGACTTTGTCGGGTATACCGGCAACTGGTACTTCGTCGACAGAACCACCGGTTTTGCCTGCTTACCTGCTGTATTTACAGTTGCAGACCCTACCCTTGATATCAAGGTCTGGGACTTCGGCCTTGGCAAAGATGTGACAGGCATGTCCATCCCCCAGGGACAAGTGCTCGGTTTCCGTATTGACACCAACATGTACAATGCGCTCGGCTCCCAGCGGTGGTCTTTCAATAAGGCTGCAGACCTAACATTCCAGGGTATCAACGTGACCGATGGGTACATCGATATCAAGGTCAAAGATGAAAATGGTGCAACCCTTAACAGGCTGCTGAATGAATCTGTTAATGCCGGTGGCAATTTCAACTCCCTGGTCCAGCTGAACGTTTCAACCCAGCCATGGACATGGGGTAATGCGCATCTCGATGGCTATCCGGTCACAGCAGCTGGTAACCACATGGAGTACAACTGGACCACGGGCGCAACCGATATCCACGGCCAGTACGCCTACCCGGTCGGAACCTACACCATTACTGCAGAGTCCCAGCTCAACAACATGAAGGACAACTACAAGAATGCAGGTGCTGACTATACCGGAAAGACGGTCTCCCAGTCGGTTACGCTCACCCTTGTCTCTGACACGGTGAAGATCGTGGCAAACAAGGACTCCGTTGTCCGCAGCAAGGCGTTCTCCGTCACGGTCACGGGCAAGCCCAAAACCCAATATTACCTCTGGGTCAAGGGTTCCAGCTCTATGACTGGTGGCTATGACAGCCAGCCCCCCATGCTCCGTGATGGACAGAGCGGTGTGTTTATGGATCCCGACCCCGTAGTTGGAGGTCCAGCGACTCTTAAAACCGCCGGGTATGTCGGTTCGTATAACTACGAAAACAGTGGTTTGAATTTACTTTGGGATGACGTTTGCAGTGGGAATGTTCAAGCAAACCAAAGGGTCATGAAGAACGGTACTCTTGTCTATGCAAATATTACCCTGTCAGATTCAGGTACCCGGACTGTAGAGTTCCTCACCACCAACTGGACCAAGGCACAGAAGTACACCCTCCGTGTTGAGCGTGAAGAACCCGTTGGTTCAGGTAACTACAAGTCCGATGAGGTCGATGTAAAGGTCGAGAAGGGCGCAGTCACTATCGTGGCAGCCGGCGACCAGAGCTACTACCTTGGCGAAGAGATCAAGTTCTCCGGTACCAACACCGAGACTTACAAGACCTACCTGTTCATTGTCGGGCCTAACCTTTGGGAAAATGGTTCTGACATCACGAATCCCGACCCCCGCCGCACCACTGCTGCAGCAGAGGTCATAAATGATAACGTCAACCGCTTCAAGGTAGTTGATGTCGAAGGCGACAACACTTGGTCATGGAAGTGGGGAACATCAAACATTGCACTTGATGCAGGTACCTACACGGTCTATGCAGTAAGCCAGCCCAAGAACAAGGGCGCACTGGAGCAGGCTGCATACGGCACGGTCTCCATCATCATCAAGAAGCCCTTCGTATCAGCGACTGCATCCCAGTCAACAGTTGCCCAGGGTGACCGGGTCTTTATCACCGGTACCGCCGAAGGCGACCCCAACGCAATTGCGATCTGGATCCTCGGAAAGAACTATGCAGTCAGGGTAACAGAAGCTGTCAACTCTGACGCATCGTTCAAGTATGAGGTCACCCGGGAAACCACCAAGAACCTCTATGCAGGTCAGTACTTCGTTGTCGTCCAGCACCCGATGCAGAACGATCAGTTCGATATCGATCTGGTTACACCCGATGTCGTTAACCGGCAGCTTGGTGCGGCAGGTACTAAGATCTTCACGCTCCTTGGAGCAGGAAGCCTCCAGGGATCTGACGCAGCTGAAGCACTGGTTCAGGGTATCAACGACCCCAACGTAGACGACACCTACACCAAGCTCCAGTTCCTCATTGAGGAGCCGACCATCCGCATCGATGCGATTGGCGACAAGCGTGTTGGCGACAAGTTCACCATCACTGCCCAGACCAACCTCGCGGTAGATGACGAAATCCTCGCGCAGGTCTACTCATCATCATTCAAGCCGACTCAGAAGACCCAGAGCGGCGAGTTCAGCGGCGCAACCGGCACCGTCAAGGTTGTCAAGGGCGACAGCGGCATGAACAAGGTCTCGTTCGATGTTGACTCCTCAACATTCAAACCGGACGAGTACATTGTCATCTTCGAAGCTGTCCTCCAGGGAACCACCGGCACTGCACTGTTCAACGTCCTTGAAGCAACCGCACCTGTTGTTACGACTGTAGCACCTGTTACAACCGCAGCAACTGTAGCACCCGTTACGACCGCAGCAACCGCAGCACCCACCACCGCCCCGACCCAGTCGCCCGGCTATGGTGCACTGATCGCCCTGATCGGTCTCGGTGCAGTTGCATTCATCGTCGTGCGCAGGCACTGAACTAACACCTAATCACTCTTTTTTTTACGCGTTTCCAAAAACAATTCAACCAGCGCCCGAACCCTGTTTTTGCCATAGCTGGATTTTCGTACCCGCTGCTCTTTTCATCCCGTGATCCTGGCTTTATGCCACATTTTATCCGCGGATGGGTTAAACCATAGAATAGAAACGCATCCCTTGCGGGTGCGATACCCGTATACCTGAGGTAGGTTCTCATGAAGCTGACTGCAAAAATTCTTGACATTGCAACCCGGGGGGTATTACTCAACCGCCTCGATGCCCGTAACATCGGTGTATTAAACGGCGACCGCGTCCAGGTCATCAACCCGGCAAACGGTGTATCCGTTGCTGCCGCGGTTGAGACAACCTCCTCCATCCTCCCGCAGGGGACCATTGGTGTGTACCGGATCACCAATGAGCGTCTCCGTCTCGATGACGGGGTGGAAATTGAGGTGCGGGAAGCCGGCCGGCCCGCATCGCTTGATTTTATCCGGAAGAAGATGGACGGGGGAAAACTCACCAAGGAAGAGACCACAACCATCATCAAGGATGTGGTGAGTGACGACATCTCGTCTGCCGAACTCACCGCGTATATCACGGCATCCTACATGAGTCCCTTCGATATGGACGAAGTCGAGCACCTGACCCGCGCCATGGTGGAGACCGGCGAGCAGATCAAGTTCCCGTCCCACCCGATTGTCGACAAGCACTCCATTGGCGGGGTTCCCGGTAACAAGATCACCTTCCTTGTCGTCCCGATCATTGCAGCAAGCGGCCTGAAGATCCCAAAAACCAGTTCACGGGCAATTACCGGCGCCGGGGGCACTGCCGATCTCATGGAGGTTCTCGCGTTTGTGGAATTCTCCGCAAGCGAAGTCCAGCGGATGACGGACAAGGTCGGCGGCTGCATTGTCTGGGGCGGGGCAACCAATATCGCGCCAGCGGACGACAAGATCATTGTGCAGGAATACCCTTTCAAGATCGATGCCCGGGGCCAGATGCTGGCAAGCGTTATGGCAAAAAAATTCGCGGTTGGGGCGAACCTTGTGGTTATCGATATCCCGGTCGGGCCACACACGAAAGTTGCCACCATGCAGGACGGGCGGAAGATGGCACGCGAGTTCATTGAACTTGGCGAACGGCTCGGAATGAAAGTCGAATGTGCACTGACCTACGGGGATATCCCGGTTGGCAGGAGCATCGGCCCGAAGCTGGAGGTCATCGAGGCCCTGCGGGTGCTTGAAGGCGGGACCGAACCGAACTCGTTTATCCAGAAGAGCCTCTCGATTGCCGGAATTGCGCTGGAGATGGCCGGAAAAGCACCCCGTGGCGGCGGTGTTGCAGCAGCCCAGGATCTCCTCACCAGCGGCAAGGCGCTTGAGAAATTCCGCCAGATCATCGAGATCCAGGGGGGAGATCCCTCCATCAAATCATCGGACATTGTCCCCGGCGAACACCAGTTCGTGGTGAACTCCCCGTCATCAGGATATGTGATCGAGATGAACAACCGTTCCCTGATCTCTCTTGCCCGGACTGCCGGGGCGCCCCATGATCGTGGTGCAGGGATCCTCCTCCATGCCAAGAAGGGCAAACTCATCAAGGCCGGTGAGCCGTTATTTACCATCTACGCGGACCGGAGCTGGCGGCTCCAGAATGCAATCGAGGAAGGCCGCAGGCTGATGCCGGTCATTGTTGAGGGGATGCTCCTTGACCGGGTCCCCCCGATCACCGAGTTATAAACCGATGTTCTGATATATGAGCAGGAGGCGATAATCTACCATGTATAACCATAAATCCTGTTTCCTTTTTGCAGTGTTCTGCATGCTCCTTCTCTGCAGCGCAGCACAGGCAACTACCCTGCAAATAACGGTCCAGGACAGTCGTGACAACACGACCATTCCTTATGCAACCATCTTTGTGAACGGGGCAAATTATGCTAAGACCAACAACCTTGGCCAGGCTACCCTTGACCATGCAGGTGTCAGTGACCAGCTCATACGGGTCTCGTTCTCGGGATATACTGACTGGGAAAAGACCGTGGCAAAGAACGAGACGAGCCTCCTCGTAAACCTGAGCCGGAAAACCCTTGACCTGAAAGTCAGCCTCTTCGATTCCGATACCCTCTCTCCGGTTACAGGTGCCCGGGTAAATATCACGGGAACAAACGTTTCCGATGGAAAAGTATCCGGTGCGGATGGCGTCGCCGTCTTTGAAGTTCTGTCCAACAAGATATATTCCCTGGAGATCCGGTCTGACAATTACCAGCCAAGGACAGAAATTATTGACATGGGCGCGGAGAACCGAAATGTCCAGTACTGGCTGTTGTCCGGCAACCGGTTTTCCATCGTGGTAAAGGACAAGGACACCTCGCTTCCGGTTCCCGGCGCGCAGGTGCGCATCGATTCAGCTCTTGCCGGAACCACCGATTCCCGGGGGATCCTTATCGCCCCCGTGACGCGGGGAACGGAACATAACTTCGAGATTACCAAGCCCGGGTACCGCACCGCAACAGAAACCCGCACCATACCGGAAACTGAAGCGATTTATCCGGTCACCCTCGAAAAAGCAGCTGTCGGGCTGTCCATTTACGTTTTTGATGAGAAGAAAGTCCCGCTTCCGGATGCAAATGTCTATTTCAACGGGTCGTTGTCCGGGACAACCAACGAGTTTGGCCGCAGCACCTTCCCTACGCAGGTTTCCGGGGTGTATCTCGTTGAAGTCCGCAAGAGTGGATACGCGGCGGAAACCCGCACGATCGTGGTAACGGATGAGCCTGTTGACCATGATTTCGTCCTCTCCTTTGAGAACGCAGCCCTCACGCTCTCTGTTGTCGATACCGACAAGAAGGCAGTTTCTGGTGCAACCATTGCGATAAACGGGGCAGTTGCCGGGCTTACCGGGGACAATGGCCAGCTGGTTACCCCGGTTGCATTCGATACGCCCCTCAACATTACCGCCACCAAAAACGGGTACGCTCCGGCAATACTCATGCAGGAGATCATCAGGGGCAATGCGACAGCCACTGCTACGCTGGTTCTGGAGAAGAACATTGACTGGGGACTTATCACCATCATCGGTGCTGCAGCAATTGCGATCCTTATCATTGTTGCTGCAACGCGTATGCTCGGCGGACGGAAACGCCGCCCCTCCCGGAGAAGGGATGAGATCTGAGTATTCATCCTAATAATTCCAATATTTTACAAATCCGACAAAAATACCGGGTTTTTTTGAATTAAATATCTTTAAATAGTTGGCTTGACTACTATCTTTTTCAGGGTGCCGGACATGCGAGCGAATGCTGGGATATTCTTGATCGGGCTGCTCCTCATCATGGGAACCGCAGTATCCGCAGCAGATCCGTTCATCATCTCAAAGGTCAGCTCAAGCAACGAATACCCGGTTGCCAATGGTGTGGAACAGGCTGTGATCACGGTAGCCGTACAGAACACGACATCGCTCGCGTATGTGTCCGGCGCAACCGTCACGTTTTCGGTGGATCCGGCTCTTGGGGCTCTCAACCCCGCGATTGTTATAACCGATGCCTATGGCTATGCAAAAACCACGTTCACCGTGAAAACAAAGAGCGGGATTGCGCATATCAACGTATCAGCCTCAAAGGACACGCTGTCCAACGCCAATACAGTGAATATCGACCAGAGCGTTGATCACGACAGCCCGTATACCTACCTTCCTGATTATTACCAGGAAGGGGTAGTCGGAACTGTCGTCCCGTTTTCAGCAACCATAACCGACCGCTGGGGAAACCCCATCGACAACGTCATCAAACCGGAGAACCACCCGGTGACCCTCACCGTGTACGGCCCTGCCCCCGATGACTGTGGTTTTGCAGAATCCGGCTTCGATCATACGGTAACAACGAACCTTGACGCTTCGGGCCGGCTTTTGGTGAATGTCCTGCTGACCTCAAAACCCGGGGCAAACAATATCCATGTTTACCCGTTTGGCAGCATCTCTCACCAGTGGGAATGGATCAATGCGGTGACCGAGGGTATTCCTTTCAGCATAACGGCAGAGTTNNACGATGGTCGATAAATTTGGCAATCCCGCCGGGAACCAGCAGATCACGGTCACTTCGGACGGGCTTGGCGGACCGTGGATATATACGACAAATTACGAGGGGAAGGCGTTTGCGACGTACAGCCAGCCCATTGCCGGAACGTACCTTGTCACCGCCATACCTGCCGGTAACACGACCCTCTCTGCTGCCGGCACGGTGAAATTCGAGAATGCAGGGGCATCGGTCTTTACGATAGCTGCAAACCCCCAGATGATGGCAAGTCTTGATGCCAACCCGGAAATATTCTCCAACATCACCGTGAAGGTGATGGATGTCATGGGTAATCCCGTTAAGGGTGAAATCGTCACCTTTTCCGGGCCAACAGATATTGACCTGAATGGCGCGATTCCCACTTCCGATCCGTTCATTTCGGAGACCAGCGCGATCACCGATGTCAATGGCGAGGCAACGACAACGTTCACCCCCGGGGGCTTTATCGGGTCTTCGACACCCGGCTATATTCCTACCGCAACGGGAACCTGCCTCGTGACCGCGACCTGGAACGGGGAAGAAAAGGATGTCCTGCTGACCTGGAAGAACTACCCGTACCTGAGCGCCGTCATCACCGTGTCAAAACCCGTAGTCTTTGTCAACGATACCTTTGATGTCAACATCAAGCTGAACGGCGACGGCTGGGCACTCAAGAAGAACCCGATCGATGTTGTCCTCGTGATGGACCGGTCGGGAAGCATGGCTTGGGATCTTGCAGGGAACAGTCCCCCCCAAAGCGATACGCGGATGTCTATTGCAAAAACCGCTGCAAATTCTTTTATCGAAAAAATGGACTCTTCGGCCGATCGGGTGGGTCTTGTTTCGTATAGTTACTACTATTCGGTAACGACAACGTCCTTACAAAAACCGTTTGGTCCTGTCATAACCGCAGTTAATAATATGAATGCCGTGGGGGCTACAGGGACGAGGACGGCATTGAAGGCAGCAATTGACAGCATAAATACTGCAACTCCAAACCTCAATCCGCGAACGGTGAAAGCTATTATCCTTATGACGGATGGTAATTTTAACAATGACGGAACGCCACTCGGAATCGGGAACGGTTTTCCCAATTCTGACAATGATTTAGGCACCAACTCCATTGCCACCTGGTCTGGAAGTGTTCCTGATTTTACAACATATAAATACTACCCGGATCTCGGTGGTGGCACCTATAATTACGGCTCTGTTCAGGTTCCCGACGGGGACTATGGAGGATCTCCGTATTATCAAACCAGGACCGTTGAATACTATACGAATGCCGATACGACCAGCCAGAATATGGCACTGTACGCAAAAAACAACAATATCAGAATTTATACGATCTCATTTGCGAGCACTCTTGACGCCGACGTGTATGATGTACTGGAAACGCTGGCAACAGAAACGGGTGGATTTTACCGGGATGCACCTGATGCGGCAACCCTTACGAATATCTATGCAGACATTGCCAACGATCTCCTTGATGAAGCAAGCGTCGACACGACAGCAGTAATGGATTTCTCGACCATGCAGGTGAACGAGGAGATAGTCCCGGGAATTGATATCCTTGAATATGTGCCCGATCCCCCCACCCTTCCCCATGCTGACCCCGGTTCAACCTGGATCCACAAATACAACAAGTCGCACGGGGACTCACTGAACACCATCATCAACCAGATGCCGGAATGGCTTGCCACCCAGACCCTGTCGTTCAACGATATCGGAACGATTCATATCAATGAAACCTGGGAGACCACGTTCCGGTTCCGGTTGCTCGAGACCGGCAACATCAACCTCTTTGACCAGAAGTCTTCGATCCAGTTCACCGACCCGATGAATACCGGTGTCAACCAGCTGTTCCTTCCCAATGTATCGGTTATCGGCCAGCCGAACTGGACGGGAATTTTTGCCACCCAGACCATTGTCATTGAAGACCTGCAATCAGCGGCAACCGGAGAAATCACGGATTTCCTCCCGGTACGCTGGGAGACCATCTACACCGGTGACGCAACGGTCACCGAACAACTCTATTACTCCATTGACAACGGGCCATGGGTCAAGTTTGGCGAGAAGACGGGAATTGGCGAGGGGCAGACATCAGGTTCTGCAGAACTGAATATCAAATCCCTGCCGCCCGGGGGATACCGGGTAAAAGTGTATGCAACGGCACCCGATGCACCGGATTGTGAAGCGATCATGCAGGTGCCGGTCACGGTGGGCGGGGCCGGGAAATACTTCATCAAACTCGAATAACTAAAAAAAGGACGGACCCAGCGGGAATCGAACCCGCGTCCTTGGGTTCGAAGCCCAAGAGGATATCCTCTACCCCATGGATCCTTCCCAACTTCTTTACAATCAAAAGATATTAAGTATTCTCTACCGACAAATTACACTGATGATCTTATCTGCACCAGAGATTGTCCGCCGTCTTGAGCTCGAGGCGGGACCGCACAAGCTCGTCATTACCCCCTATCACCAGGAATGCCAGCAGCCGGCATCGTACGATCTCCGGGCCGCATCGGATATACCGCTTCCCCGCGGTACCTGCACGCTCGTCCCGACAACCGAATGGGTCGAGCTCCCCACCGATCTTGCCGGGACGCTGATGTGCCGCTCCTCGTTCGGGAGGCGGGGGGTATTGCTGGGAGCAGGATACGTGGACCCCGGATTTCGCGGACAATTGACCCTCTGCCTCACCAACATGGGAACTGAGGATATTCAGGTCAGGAAAAATGACCGGGTCGTGCAGATGATCCTGCATGAAGTGCGGGAAGGGAATTGTGGCTATTCAGGGCGGTACCAGGACAGCCACGGTGCGGTTGGAGCAAAGTGAACCATGATCCGGACAGAACGAAAGTATATTGAAATTCTGCGGATCCTCAAGGAACACCGCGACCCTCTGGGTGCAAAGCGCTTGTCAGAACTTATGGCCGAGCGGGGTTTTGTCTTAAGCGACCGCGCGGTCCAGTATTATCTCAGTTATCTTGACTCCATGGGATTCACCGAGAAGATCGGGAACCAGGGACGGATCCTCACCCCGGCCGGTATGGCAGAGACGGATAATGCCCTGGTCGGCGACCGGATCGGGTTCGTGATCTCAAAACTCGAACGACTGGCCTACCGGAGCACGTTCGATCCAGCCACCGGCACGGGCGACGTTGCCTACAACCTGTCCATGGTCCCCGAAGAGTCGTTTGAGAAGGCACAGGCGGTATTCGATGAAGTGGTGAAGGCAGGATGCGGTTTTTTTAATTCTTACAAGATCATCGATAAGGACCCGCGCATTCCTTCCGGATACGTCGGCTTCATCACTATCTGCAGCATCACCATGGACGGGGTATTCCAGCGAAACGGGATCCCGGTCAAGATGGCATTTGGCGGGCGGCTCGAGATCGAGGGCGGCACTCCCCTCCAGTTCATGGACCTGATCGCGTACCGGGGAACAACCATCGATCCCCTTGAGCTGTTCATCTCTTCCGGTATGACGTCAATTTCTCAGTATGTCCGGTCAAAGACGGGAATAGCCCTTGCCAATGTCCGTGAAGTGCCGGTCTCCGCCCGGAAGCAGGTGGAAGAGACGATCCGGCTCATGAACGCCTGTGGTTTTGTCTTCCCGGTTACCATGGGCAGCCAGATCTTCAACCTGCCCCCAAATCCCCACCGGCTCTCCATCGTCGCCTTCAGCGGGCTCAATTATATCGGCAACTGTGTCGAGCACGGGATCGAAGTACGAACGGAAATCGGGGCCGGTAACATCCAGTTCTCAAAGGTTGTGGGAGATACCTGATCCGTTGCAAAAAAATCGTTTACGTATCCCCCAACATGCCGGCATCATCCCGGTTGATCCGGGCCCGGTCAGGAGGAATCTTCATCAGGGTCCGGGGAATCCTCTTTTGAGCGTTCAGACCCTTTTTTTGATTTCAGGCTGGTACGGATCAGGGGGCTGTCCTTTGCCGGAGCCACGAGAGGTTTTTTGACATCACTCCCCCCAAAAACCTGGTCCCTGGCCCGGACGACTCCCGAATCTTTCATCACAATTTTCAGATCATCGTCATTCTGCGGTTCGTCTGCGCTGTAACCTTGAGGATCCTGGTATTCTCTCTCCGAACCATACTCGCCGCCGGCGATACCCGTAACCGGAGAATCTTCCGGAAGGGAAGAGCGCTTCCTTTTGGAAATTATGACGGTTTTCTGCTCAGGTTCAGCGGTCTCTTCCGGTCTCACACCGTGGTTTTCGTTATCCGGTGGAGCGGATTTTATCGAGATCTGGCGCCGTTTTCGTGGGGGTTCAGGAGAAACTTCCGGCTCAGCAACTGTCCTTCCCGTTTCTTTTAGGGTTTCCCGCCCGGCCATTGCTTTAAGCCGCTGCTTCTGGAGTTCGCGTTCGATACGGAGCCGTGCAGAATCATGTGAACCCGCGGGAGTTCCCCCTCGTTCCAGGAGGGTTCTGTCCTCAGGGGTCGTGTACCTGGTTCCGGGTTCCGGTTCCACGGGGTGCCGGGGGGTGTATGCCGGCTTCTGCGGGGTTTTTTCCATACCTTTGCTGACAATCACGCGGTGACGGGACGAAGCACCGGGGATTTCCCGGAATATCTGGCGGGGCGCTTCCAATGCTCTGTCGGTGTTCAGCACCGGTTTTGCAGGGGGGGCAGGGGTGTCCTGTTCCTTCTTCTGCACGGGTTCCGCCCGCAAAGAATCCTGACGCTGGGACGCCAGGGCTTCCTCGGGATGCAGGGGAGCATCGGTGGCTTTTTTCATCCCTTCCGGCAGAACGATCATGTCATCGCGGAGGCTCCCGGTGCTGCGTCTTCCTTCAGGCCCGGCAGGTACGCTGGAGGTATCAGGCGATGTTCCGCTCCATCTTCGTGAGGTCTGCTGGTCACGAATCTCCCGGATCTCGCTAATCCGGGGGATATTCCCAAGACCTGAAAGCATGATGATGATAGCGACATTGGCGGTATTCACCACCGGGTAATCCCCGGAACGGGTTTCAAGGCCGGCAATCGACCGGTCAATCCACTTCCTGACGGTCATGAACCCTTTCATGGAGAGCTCCTGCGAAGGGCCGGCAATCAGAATGAGTGCCTTATGGGCGCTGGTCATATCGCAGGGAGTCGAGATCTCGTGATAAATCGCCTGTTTTGCAAGGTCAACGATACGGGATGCTTTTCTCTTGTTCTCCTCGTTAAAGGCACCCATGGGCCGGAACTGGGACAGAAATGCGAGCGGGTTTTTCGGCAGACGGTCAACCGCGTACCCGATCGTTATGAACCCCATCCCTTTCATCGTGTTGAGGACCTCGCCGGAATCCAGCACGACCTCTGCAAGATCAATACCCCCGTCGGCCCGGAATTCACCGGCACGCAGGATCAGGCTGATCCGCCGGACAATACGCTCGTTGAGGAGCTGGTAGGTTGCATGTTCCGGTGACCGTTCCGGCTCCTCCTTTGCAAGGCCGAGGTGCTGGAGAAAACTTTTTTCCTTCCTGACAAGCGTCCTTTTGAGTGTTTTGATCTTCTTATACCAGGTCTCATTATCAAAAAGGATGAGCCCGTCAAGGAGCGGCGAAAGGATGTCGATGTCATCGGCAGCTTTTGCCGACCGTTTCTGCCCCTCGGCAAGGCAGGGCAGGGTTACCAGCCCGAAGACCGGTTCAACGATCTGGGATCGCAGGCCGGTGATGACGTGGGGAGCAATATCGGTCATGCTGCCTCCGAGGCCCATGCAGATGAAGATAGCGTCCGTTTCCCCGGATTCGAGGTTGTGGATCCTTGAAAGGATGTCTGCAATATCAATGGTTACTTTATTCTCCGTGCTGCCCTCACGGCCGGGCACCATGGGATCAATGGCAGGGAAGAACATGCGGACTTCCTCCGGAAGGGTGGTGAGCTGGTTGAGGGTACTTTCGTCAACATCCACTGCCAGGCCCTGGACGCAGGCAACCCTGCTGCTTTTCCGGTCCATAGAATAGAGACTATCCACAATCCGGCATCCCGCCCCTCCAAGTCCGATTGCAATGATCCGCATTTTAATCCTGTAAATCTGGGATGATCCTGGTGATCATCTGGTCCTGTGTGCGTATTTATACACAGTCGGCATTCAATATCTTATAGGATAATCGTTTCCGAAGAAAAATACCTTTTGTGTAAGGGCATTATCGCATTCATGCCGATTCTGCCTTCAGATTTTTTTGAGCAGATCTCTTTTTTTGTAACGATGCACGGGATAAAATTTTTCAATATTTATACATTGCATTTCTCGCACGTTCTTGTTCCGAAAAAATCGTGTCCGGCATCCAGCATAAAATGATAATTTATTTAAACGCGTGTACGGTAATAGACAATGAGGTGAACAAGACCTTGACATATGGAATTGAATTCGTACCTGGTAATGTCAACGTAAAGCAAGTTGTTAACTTCTGTAAACTTGCTGAGTCCAAAGACATTGATTTTGCATGGATCACCAACCACTATAACAACCGTCACTGCTACCCCACCCTTGCCGCCATCGCGCAGGCAACCACGAGCCTCAAGATGGGCCCGGGTATCATGAACGCCTTCACGGACACTCCCGCTGCAATGGCATCCTTTGCCTGCACGCTGAACGAGATCTCTGACGGCCGTGCCGTGCTCGGTATTGGTCCCGGAGACCTCTCGACCCTTCCCAAGCTGGCAATCAACCCCGACAAGCCGGTTGGCCGCCTCGAGGAAGCAGTCGTGCAGATCCGCAAGCTCTGTGCCGGTGAGGAAGTTAAGAAGTCAGGCATGCAGTTCTTCGACTACGACGGTGCAAAGCTGACCGGTGTCACCCTGCCCGGAAAGAAGGGTATCCCCGTGTACATCGGTGCGCAGGGCCCCAAGGTCCTTGACCTCGCCGGAAGAGTCGGTGACGGTGCCTTGATCAACGCATCCAACCCCAAGGACTTTGCCGCAGCAATCCCGATCATCAAGGCAGCCACCGACAAGGTTGGCAAGAAGAACTTTGATATCGGTGCATACACGGCAATGTCCATCGACCAGAGCGAGAAGAAGGCCCGCAATGCAGCAAAGATCGTTGCCGCATTCATTGCAGCCGGCTCCCCCGAACCCCTGCTCACCCGCCATGGACTCGACCTTGCCAATGTTGCCAAGATCAAGGCAGCACTCGGAAAGTTCGACTTCAAGAGCGTTGGCGAGCTCGTTGGCGACAAGGAGATCGATGCTTTCACCATTGCAGGAACCCCTGACATGGTCAAGCAGAAGTGCGAAGACTTAACCAAGGCCGGTGTGACCCAGATCATCTTCGGCTCCCCGCTTGGTCCGGACATGACCAACTCAATCCGCCTCCTCGGCAAATACGTCGTATAAGTGCGGAAAAGCAATACCTGGCGGGATGATCCGGAAAAACCGGATCGGCCCGGCCAGATATTCAAATCTATTTTTACCCCACCCATGCGAGGGTGGGATCGTTTTTTTGGCAAACGACTATGGTATGGTACAAGACACTAAGGTAGTGAAGTGCGATGTTTTCGGTCACGAGCATCATGACCCCCCGGGGGTCTGTCCAGTATCGGGAGGAACACCTCACCGGGCTCCGGTGCCGGATCAGCCAGGGGCGGCTCCTGCGGAAGATCGATCAGGAGTTGCAGGTCAATTCCATCCCGGACAGCTGCCCGTTCTGTCCCGATTCTGTACTTGACGTTACTCCTGTGTTTCCGGACGGAAGCAGGATCCAGGTTGGTGAAAGTGTCACCTTTCCCAACCTCTACCCGTTCGGGGAAAACCATGTGGTGACCGTCATCACCCGTGACCATTTCCCGGAAACATTCAGCCGGCAGCAGGTTGCCGATGCCTTGAAAGGACAGGCACAGGCGCTGATGCCGGCCCGAACCAGCTACCCAAGTATCAATATGAATTTCCTTCCGTCTGCCGGTGCAAGCCTGCTCCACCCCCATATGCAGGGACTTGCAGAGTCCCGCCCGTCATGGATTCTCGAACGGTACCTTGCAGCAGGCAGGGATTATCGGTCGAGCCACCGGAAAAAATATTGGGATGCGGTACGGGAGAAGGAACGGGTCTCCGACCGCTACCTGTTCGGTGAAGAGATCCTCTGGTCAGCCCATGCGGTCCCTCTTGGTGAACGGGAAGTGCGGGGAATCCTCCCGGTTGCATCAATCGATGAGTTTTCCGATTATATCGACCTGCTTGCAAAAGGAATTATCAGGATACTCTCCCTCTACCGCAGGCTCGGGACCCATGCATTCAATATGTCCTTGTTTTTTGACAGGGCCGGTGAAGACAACGGCTTTTGTGCCTTCTGCTCTCTTATCTCCCGTATCAACCCAACCCCTGTCTCCACGAGTGATTCAGCGTTCATGGAGCGGCTTCATCTCGATCCGGTGATCATGACACTCCCGGAAGAACTGGGTACGTATTACCGGAAAGAAGAAAAATAAAAAAAAAGATTTACTCGAATTTTGCAACGAGTTTCTTCTTGGAAACAAGCGTTCCGTCTTTCTTGTGGGCCTGGCGCAGGATGCTGTCGCCTGCCTTCTCGAGCTCGCGGGCTTCGTCACAAAGGACGACTGCTGCCCTCATCATCTCGTGGGCGCTTGCAACGATCGGGATGTATTTCTCCCATTCCTTGGTCATGAAGCAGCCCTTGACGTTCTGGCCTGCAACTGCCATGGCAATCTCGTGGGCAGCGCGTGCCTTTGCGAGGGCGAAGGGGTTGGTGAATTCGCCGTCTACCGCCTTGTCGGTGGTCATGACGATCTTCGGGAGCTCGATTGCATCGCCCTTCTTGCCTGCCTTGACCTGGTCGATGACCTTGTCAAGAGCAACCTGCAGCTTGCGGAATGCACCGGTAACTGCCAGGACTTTGACGAGGTTGCCGTTGTAGTCGGCCATCTCGACGGGGTCGAGGAATTCGCGGCGTGCACCGATCATGGAGTCTGCCTTCATGATGATGTACCCGAACTTGCTTGCCTTGACGCCTTCCCACTCCTTCTTGGTGGTCACGTCATCGGTGATGATGACAACCGGGATACCTGCTGCAGCGAGCTGTTCGCGGGCATTGGTCGGGCCGGGAAGAACCCCGTTGGGGGAGACAACGATACAGAAGTCCGGCTGGTATGCCTTCAGGTTGGAGACTACACGGTCAACATCTGCCGGCTCGAGTTTCGTGCCGCTGGTCGCCATGAATGTCTGCATGTCTTCACGGTCTGCTCTCTCGTCGAGAAGCAGTTCTGCCATTACACCGCTTGCAATGTTGCCGAGTTTGGCAACTCCTACTTTAACAACCATCTAATTCACCTCGATATTTTTTTAACATGGTATTATGACCCGGTATTCATATAAACATTTTGAAATGTTTTCTCGTCGGAAAATGGGCGAAGCGATTTTTTTCTCCTGGTATTTTTTACCCGGCATCGCGCTATTTTCCGCACTTCACAAATTATGTTTCCGCAATGGCATGGGGGTGTGCTTAGCCTGCAGGAAAACTGAGTAAACCGGCACCTCATTATTTTCATCAAAATCAATTCCCGAAATTTTTTTTTTCAATCACCCCTCCACCCCCTGCGTGAAAATTTTTAATCGAACCCTGCAGGATCGAACGGAAACCGCACGTCGGAGACTCGAAAAAATTGTCGGTTATTTCCCTGTTTTGTCGGATAATTATCCGATAATCGGCAACCTTACTGACACCTCATTTACGTGATTGAAAATTTTTAAGCAGGATCTGGCTGAAAAAAAGTCCCCTGAAAACAACCAAAATCCAAAATAAAGTGTACGAACCCTGAATGTCCTGAAAAATTTTTCGAGAGGAGCAGACCGGGGACACCTCATATTCCCCCCGGATCCGGGGAATTCAGGAGGTTCACGATAAAAAGGACAGGTTTTTGTTTTACAATCTTTTCACGGAGCGGCGTTTCACCTTCGTATAGCCCTGTCCGCATCCCGCGTCCGGCCTGGATCGTGTGGTTCCCTTGAACGTACGGGCTGAAAAAATTGTAACAGCGAATCCTGGCAATGCCCAATGATCAGGAAAGTTAACGAAAAGTGTTTAAGTTCGCATTGAAAATCTGGTACCATGAAAGACGGACTGCTCACCGATCGCCAGATGGAGGTTCTCAGGTATCGCAAGCAGGGGCTGACCCAGCAGCAGATCGCTGATATTATCGCGACCTCAAAAGCGAATGTCTGCACGATAGAGAAAAGTGCGATGGAGAATATCCGGAGGGCAAAGGAGACCCTGGAATTTTTATACACGCTGGATGCCACCCACCTCTGCACGGTCCCAACCGGGACGGATCTTTTTGAAGTCCCGTCAATAATTTTCCGGGAGGCCGAAAAGATCAACATCAAGGTGAAGTACGATACGATATCCCTCATCAACCGGCTGCGCGAATCAAAGTCCCAGAGCTGTAAGGCCCGGCAGGTCTGTGAGGACATCATCGTCTATATAACGGACCAGGGCGAGATCTATTTCGGATAATCCGCTGCCTCCTGGCATATCCTCCGTCTCCCCGGTGTTCACTATCCCGACCCTCCCGGTTTTTAGCATATATTTATATCTCCTTTTATGCAATAATTAAGGAAGCCGATATGAGGTTATCCATAGCGGGTCCAGTGCACTGGCAGGGATTTTCTCCCTGTTATGGAACCTGCTGACGGCGGAACCGTGCCTCCAGACACAGGGATGACGGGTCTGCCGTGGGTATACTTTGATTGGTGAACTCATCAGTAACCTGATGAGATCCCGAGAAGGAGTTGTGATTCGTCACAACAGGCTGACAGAGTGGGTCTGATACCGCGCATGGGTGGACGTTCGTGCAACGAGCCCGTTCCTGAACATTCAGGATGCGTTCATTTCAGGATCTTCTTTCGCGAGACAGGAAATACCCGGTGCACACCGGATCATGCCGAAGAGACAATATCTTCTGCATCCTCGTAACCGGACGAACCGACAGAGCAGGGATAACCAGGATTATCTGCCACGAACTGGCGGATATCCCAAAAAATTCCCCGATCTTCGGCGTGCCGCGTGTTGGCTTAAGAGCGAAAAATATCACACAGTCTCGGATTTCATAAAAAATTCGTGTCGCATTTGAGAATAACCTACACGCAAAAAGGATTGATTACCACATGCCAAAAATCAACAGACCACGCAGAGGCTCCCTTGCATTCAGCCCCAGAAAGCGTGCAAAGAGTCCAATCCCGAAGTACCAATCGTGGCCAGTCTACGATGGCGCACCAGTCCTGCAGGGTTTTGCCGGATATAAAGTGGGTATGACGCATGTTGTCATGGTCGACGACCACAAGAACAGTCCGACCGAGGGAAAGGAGATCATGGTGCCGGTCACCGTTATCGAAGTCCCCACCATGAAGGTCGCTGCCATACGCGCCTATTCAAAAGACACCTATGGCAAACATGCACTCACCGAAGTCTGGGCAGACCAGCTGGACACCATCCTCGGCCGCCGGATCACGCTTCCCAAGAACTATGATGGCGAGGCTGCCCGGAAGAAACTGGCCGATGCAGTTGCTGCAGGGATCGTTTCCGAGATCTATGCAGTCAGCTACACCCAGCCCCAGACCCTCACCGGGGTTCCCAAGAAGGTCCCCGATCTCATGGAGATCAAAGTCGGCGGATCGGATGTTGCAAAACAACTGGACTTTGCCATGGGACTTCTTGGAAATGAAGTGACCCTTGACAACGTTGTCCAGACCGGTTCCTACGCGGATATCACCGCTATCACCACGGGAAAAGGAACGCAGGGCCCGGTCAAACGCTGGGGTATTGCCGTGCGCAAACGCAAGCACTCGGTTGGCGGTAAAAAACGCCACATCGGGACCCTTGGCCCCTGGAACCCCCACCATGTACGGTGGCAGGTTCCCCAGACCGGCCAGATGGGGTACCAGCAGCGTACCGAGTTCAACAAGCGGATTTTAAAATTCTCCGCGGACTCGAATGAGATCACACCGGCAGGCGGATTCCTCCACTATGGCGTTCTCCGGAACCCCTATGTGCTGGTAAAGGGCTCGATACCCGGCCCGGTCAAGCGGCTTATCCGTATCCGTCCGGCCATGCGCCGTGGAGAACATGTCGTCAGGACGCCGGCAATCCAGTTTGTGAGTGTCCAGAGCAAGCAGGGATGATCAGAGATGAAAGCACAGGTTAAAACACTGGATGGCGGAGTTACCAAGAGTATCGATCTTCCGGAGATCTTCTCCGAAGCGTACCGCCCGGATCTGATCAAGAAAGCAGTCATGGCACTCCAGAGCACCCGGCGCCAGCCGCACGGGACCTACCCGTATGCCGGCATCTGCTCTTCAGCAGTAGGCTGGGGAAGCGGTCGCGGTGCATCCCATGTTCCGCGTCTCAAGAACGGCTCCCGTGCCGCCAAGGTCCCGCAGGCCAAGGGTGGTCGCGAGGCACACCCGCCGAAAGTTGAGAAGGTCTTAATCAAGGAGATCAACCAGAAGGAGAAGCAGAAGGCATTCCGCTCTGCGGTTGCTGCAAGCATTAACGAAGAGCTCGTCAAAGGCCGCGGCCACCTCTACGAGGGTGCAGTGCCGGTTGTCCTTGAGGACAAGTTCGAGACGCTTGGCCTGACCAAGGATGTTATTACCGCACTCACGACTGCAGGTGTCTACAACGACATCGTCCGCGCAAAGGACAGTAAAAAAGTCCGCGCCGGCAGGGGCAAGATGCGTGGGCGCCGGTTCAAGCAGAGAAAGAGTCTCCTGATTGTCACCGCTGAGAAGCCGCTGCTCGCAGCCCGCAACCTCTCCGGTGTCGACGTGGTCACGGTTGACCAGCTGAATGTCGAGCACCTCGCACCCGGTATGCAGGCAGGACGCCTGACCGTCTGGACCGAGAGTGCACTCGTTCGCCTGGAGGCAAGATAAATGACGCTGAAATACCCGTTTGTCACAGAAAAGGCCATGGTCCTTTTGGAGAACCAGAGCAAGCTCCAGTTCCTGGTGACCCGCGAGGCAACCAAGGATGACATCAGCCGCGAGATCGAGAAATCATTCGGCCAGAAAGTCAGAAGCGTCAGGACGCTCATGAACACCCACGGCCAGAAGAAGGCGATCGTGAGCTTTGAGAATGAGAAGGCCGCCGAGGAGATCCTCAGCCGGCTTGGCATTATGTAGGTGGGGAACATGGGACATAGAATTACAACACAAGCCCGTGGAAGGGGAGGCCCGACGTACCGTGCACCATCTCACCGGTACAAGGCCGAGCTGAAACATATCGGCGACGATACACAGAAGATCACCGGCACGGTAATCGATATCGAACACGACCCGGCACGGAATGCACCTATCGCTCTTGTCAAACTCGAAGACGGGAAGAAGGTCTACATGCTCGTGACCGAGGGCGTCGGGATCGGCGAGTCCGTGCTCTGGGGTTCGATCGGGGAAGTCAAGAACGGCAACACGCTCACGCTTGCAAACATCCCGACCGGTACCTATATCTGCAATATCGAGGCACGCCCGAACGATGGCGGCAAGTTTGTCCGCGCATCCGGTGTCCAGGCAGTTGTTGTCGACAAGATCGGCGACCGCGTGGGTATCCGGATGCCCAGTGGCAAGACCAAGTGGTTCAATGCACGCTGCCGTGCAACCGTCGGCATTGTTGCCGGTGGCGGCCGTGTGGAGAAGCCGTTTGTGAAAGCAGGAAACAAACACCACAAGATGAAGAACACGGCATCCAACTGGCCCCGCGTCCGTGGTGTTGCAATGAACGTCATCGACCACCCGTTCGGTGGCGGTGGGCACCAGCACACGGGCCGGCCCAAGACCATCGCCCGCGGAACATCCCCGGGCAGGACAGTCGGACATGTGGCTGCACGCAGGACAGGTAAGAGCAGGAAGTGATGGGTAATGGCAGCACCTAAAAAGACACAAAAGAGAATGCCAAGACGGCGTGAGGAGTTCACCTATCGCGGCTATAAGATGGACGAACTCAAGGCGATGGGGATTTCCGAACTCCTTCCCCTTATGCCGGCCCGTCCCCGCCGCAAGATCACCCGCGGGTTCTCCCGCGGTGAAGAAACCCTCCTTGCAAAGATCCGCGAGGGCGACGAGAAGATCCGGACTCACCTCCGCGAGATGGTCGTCATGCCGGAAATGATCGGCAAGACCATCGAGATCTATAACGGCAAGGATTTTGTCAAGGTTGAATTCCAGCCTGAAGCGGTCTTCCGCTATCTTGGCGAATTTGCCCTGACCAGAAAGAAGATCTCTCACGGTAGTGCCGGTATCGGTGCAACCAGAGGAAGCAAGTACGTTCCGCTGAAGTGATGGCCATGGCACGAGTAGATTATTCCAACAAGATCAACGGCGATACCATTGCAAAGGCAAAAGCCAACGAGCTCAACGTGTCGCCCAAACACTCGATCGAGATTGCCGGGTTCATCAGGCACCAGCGCGTGAATGATGCAATTGCCTATCTCCACGATGTTGTCAAACTCAAGAAGGCAATTCCCTTCCGGCGTTTCAACCGGAATGTCGCGCATAAGCGCGGTCTTCCCGGCAACTGGGATGCAGGGCGCTACCCCGTAAAGGCATCAAAAGAGTATATCCGTCTCCTTGAATCGGTCAAGAAAAATGCCGAATACATCGGTCTTGACACGGAGAACCTTGAGATCATCCACGCAACCGCCAACCGCGGGCGTGCCCAGAAAGCATTCTTCCCCCGTGCAATGGGAAGGGCAACCCCGAAAGTGCGCGAGTCCGTGAATCTCGAGATCATCGTCCGCGAGGTGGCATAACATGGCAGTAGAGAGAAAGTTCATCACCGAGGGTGTCCGAAAAGCCCGTGTTGAGAAGTACCTGACCAAGGAACTCAAGCGCGCAGGCTATGGCGGCATGGATATCGCCCGGACTCCCCTTGGGACCCAGGTCACCATCTTTGCCGAAAAGCCCGGTATCGTTATCGGAAAGGGAGGGAAGCTGGTCCACCAGCTCACCCAGGACCTTGCCCAGAACTTCGATATCGAATCCCCCCAGATTGAAGTCCAGCAGGTCAACAACCCCAGCTTCAGCGCACAGATCATGGCCGAACGGCTGGCCAACGCCCTTGAACGCGGCTGGTACTTCCGCAAGGCAGGGACCAGCATCCTGCGCCGGGTCATGGAATCCGGTGCCCTCGGGTGCGAAGTTGTCATGGCCGGTAAACTGACCGGTGCACGTGCAAGGACCCAGAAGTTCACCGAAGGCTACATCAAGCACTGCGGCGAGCCGAGCAACACGATTGTCGAGAAGGGGTACGCAGTTGCCATCAAGAAACTCGGTATCATCGGTGTCCAGGTCAAGCTTGTGCCCGCCGGCGCAAAACTGCCCGACCATTTCTCCATCATCGAACAGGAGAAGAAACGCCCGTCAAGGGTTACCGTTGCTCCTGCAGAGGTCATGGACAGCGAAGAACCCGTGCTCCCCGATGAGGAATTCGCGGAGGAACAGTGATGGCGATCTTCAGGGCTAAAGATGTCCAGCAGCTTTCCGATGTGGAACTGCAGGAAAACATGGGAAAACTCAAAATGGAGCTCGTCCAGCACTACGGGAAAGTCAGCGCGGGTGGCGCCACCGAGAACCCGGGACACATCCGGGAACTCCGGCGGACTATTGCCCGCATGCTGACCGAGCAGAACCGCAGGAGAACTGCATGATCTCTTCCCAGAATGTTCTTGGTCACGAACTGATCGGCCTTGACATTCTGGTATCGGGAGCTGCAAACCCGAACCACCGGGGAATCAGTGGGCGCATCATCGATGAGACAAAAAACCTGCTGGTAATCGAGACTGCGCGGGGGATAAAGCGCATCCCAAAGATGCACAGCACCCTCCGCGTTCTCCTTCCCAGCGGCGAACTTGTTGAGATAGATGGCTCCGTTATGGTTCTGGCTCCTGAAAGAAGGATCAACCTGCATCACAAGAAGAGGATAACATAATGGCACAAAATATTGGATTGAACGTTCAGGCTCCCAGCGTGGAATGCACGGACGTTAATTGTCCGTTTCACGGCNNTTTACCGGTGCGCGGCCAGGTGATCACCGGTAAAGTCGTGAGCGATCGTATGATGGGAACGGTCGTAGTTGCACGGAATTACCTGCACTATGTCCGAAAATACAAGCGGTACGAGAAACGAAGCTCGAAGATCCATGCCCACAACTCCCCCTGTATCGGGGCAAAAGTTGGTGACATTGTCAAGATTGCCGAGTGCCGGCCGCTTTCGAAGAGCACGACCTTTGTCGTTGTGGAGGTGCAGAAGCCATGAAGGCAATGCAGTCCAAGACGCCGAGGTCTCTTGCGACCGGAACGAGGCTTATCTGCGCCGATAATACCGGTGCCAGGACAGTACAGATCATCTCTGTCTTTGGCTACCATGGTGTCAGGCGCCGTCAGCCCAAGCTAGGTCTTGGGGATCTCTGCACGGCGAGTGTCCAGAAAGGAACTCCTGATATGCGCCGCAAGCTCGTGCGCGCAGTCGTTATCCGGGCAAAGAAGGAGATGCGCAGGCCAAGCGGCATGCGGGTATCCTTCGATGACAACGCGATCGTTGTCGTGGATGAGAAGAACGAGCCCAAAGGAACCGAGATCAAGGGACCGGTTGCGCGTGAAGTCGCCGAACGCTTCCCCAAACTCGGCTCGATGGCAACGATCATTGTCTGAGGTGTGCGTATGGTCAGAATTGAAAGTTCACAGCCCAGAAAACAGAGAAAGGCCCGCTATTCCGCACCTTCCCACGTCAGCACAAAATTCCTCCGCGCCCCGTTGTCCGCGGCGTTGAAGGAGAAATATCATAAAAAGACCCTGCGCGTTATCAAGGGAGACACCGTCAAGGTGACCCGTGGCGATTTTGCCGGTGACGAAGGGCTTGTTGATGCGGTTAACACCACGCAATACAAGATCGTTGTCCACGGTGTATCGAACACGAAAGCCGATGGGACAGAAGTCCCCCGGACAATCGATGCATCCAACGTGGAGATCACCAAGCTGAACCTTGCGGACAAGCGCCGCGTGGAAAAACTGGGGGAGGCATAAACAATGTCAAATCACTTAAAGCGACTCAATGCGCCGGATTCGTGGCGCATAGCAAAGAAGACCACAAAATTCGTTACCAAGACCGCCCCCGGTCCGCACAATGCCAATGCCATGCCGATTGCGGTATGGCTCCGTGACCACATGGACTATGCGCGGAACATGAAGGAGATCAAGCAGATCCTCCGCCAGAAAGACGTTATCGTCAACGGCCGGCCCTGCCGCGACCCCAAGCTCGGTGTCGGGATCTTCGACATCATTGCCCTGCCCAAGATTGGCAAGTACTACCGTATCCTGCGCGGCAATGATGGCCGTCACGTGTCGATCGAGATCGATGCAGAATCTGCAAAGACCCGCCTGTGCAAAATCCGCAACAAGACTACTGTTGCCGGCGGCAAGGTCCAGCTGAACCTGCGCTTCGGTGCAAATGTTCTTGCCGACAATACCTACAAGAGCGGGGACTCCGTCGTCATCTCCCTTGAACCTGAAAACCGGTTCAAGATTGTCGACCACTTCCCGTTCGCGGCAGGCAACATGGCCATGGTTATCGGTGGCAAGCATTCCGGCAAGGTTGCCCGCATCCTTGAGATCATCAAGGTGCCCGGCAGCGTCCCGAACAAGATCCTCCTTGAGGATGAAACCACCGGCACGAAGTTCGACACGATCTCGCCCTATATCTACATGGTCGGGACCAAGACACCCGCAATTGAAAAATGGGGGCATGAAGCGTGACCTCGATGCGCGATCTCTATATCGACAAGGTTGTCGTTCACATGGGTGTTGGTGAGAGCGGCGAGAAGCTCGTGAAAGCCGAGAACATCATGAAGACGATTACCGGGCAGACCCCCATACGGAGTATTGCCAAGAAGACCCAGCCGGCGTTCTCCATCAGGAAAGGCGCGCCAATCGGCTGCAAGGTCACCCTCCGGGGAAAACCTGCCCGCGATTTCATCGCAACTGCGCTTTCCATCGTCCAGAAAGTTATCTTCGAGAGCCAGTTTGACAAGAGCGGGAACTTTGCGTTCGGTATCGAAGAGCACACGGATTTCCCCGGTATGTCGTATGACCCGCAGATCGGGATTTACGGTATGGACGTCAACGTTGTTCTCGAACGAAAAGGCATCCGGATCACCCGCCGGCGCATGGCGCAGAAGAAACTGCCGGCAAAACAGCGCGTGAGCAAGGTGGATGCAATTGCATTCCTCAAGGAAAAATACCAGGTGGAGGTGCGCTAATGGCAGGAGAAAGAAAGAAGATCTACGGTCGCGGTGCGAACGAGTGCAAGATGTGCGGGCGCAAACAGGGGCTCGTACGCAGATACCATATCATGTTCTGCAGGCAGTGCTTCCGCGAATGGGCCCAGAAGATCGGGTTCAAGAAGATGAGCTAAGGGGACAAGGATAATGACACGACTTAATACCATAGCAGACGGGATGTGCGCCCTGAAAAATGCAGGCGACACCGGCAAGTCCGTGTGCGTCATCGAACCCGCAAGCAAGCTTCTCGGAGCAATGCTGGGCATCATGCAGGAAGCCGGTTATATCGGCAGTTTCGAGTTCATCGATGACGGAAGGGGCGGCCAGCTCAAGGTCAACCTTACGGGCAGGATCAACCGATGCGGGGCTATCACGCCGCGGTTTTCAGTACAGCTTGAGGAAATGGAATACTGGGAAAAGCAGTACCTCCCCGGCAAAAACTTTGGTCTGCTGATGCTTTCGACCTCGCGTGGCGTTCTCTCCCACGTGCAGGCACGACAGGAAGGTATCGGCGGGGAACTGATCGGGTACGTGTACTAACGAAGGTGCGTTTGAATGTCAGCAGTAAGAAAAGTTACAATTCCCGATGGCGTGAAAGCCAGCTTTGACGGAACGCAGCTTCGTATGAAGGGACCCAAAGGCGAGTTATCACGCACCATGCGTTTCCCGCAACTGGCCATAACGCTCGAAGGCAACGTAGTCACCATCGCAACTGAGTCCCGCAGAAAGGAGATCACCGCGATGGTCGGTACCTACGAGGCGCACACCAAGAACATGATCCGGGGTGTCACCGAAGGGTTCGAGTACCGCATGAAAGTGGTGTACAGCCACTTCCCCATCCAGCTCAAACTCCAGGGCAACCGGCTCGAGATAGCCAATTTCCTTGGCGAGAAGAAAGCGCGGTTCGCACGTATTGAAGCGGGTGTTACGGCAAAGGTTGCAAACGACGAGGTTGTATTGACCGGTATCGACCGTGAACTGGTCGGGACTTCGGCAGCAAACATCGAGCATGCGACCCGCATCCGCAACCGCGATCCCCGTGTGTTCCAGGATGGCATTTACATGGTCCAGAGGGGTTGAAGAGAATGGCAACAGAAGTCAAACGACTTATCAAGGTGCGTACCGATAAGGGCGCACGCTTCAAGCGGGACGGGTATGGCAAGAAAAGCCAGTTATCCGACTCGTGGAGGATGCCCCGCGGACTGCACAACAAACAGCGGAAGCATAAGAAAGCAAAAGGTGCGCTTCCCCAGCCGGGCTATGGCAGCCCGACCGCCGTGCGTGGCATGCACCCGAGTGGCTTTTTCGAAGTTCTGGTCTCCACCGCAAAGGAACTTGAAGGACTGGATCCCAAGACCCATGCAGTCAGGATCTCCGGAACCGTCGGCGATAAAAAGCGCCTTGCGCTCCAGGAAGCCGCACTCAAATCCGGCCTCAAGGTGCTCAATGCACGGACGGTAAAAGCTGCGACCAAGACCGTTGCAGCTCAGAAGAAACCGGCAAAGGACGAGGGGAAGGAGAAGAAGGCCGATAAGAAACCTTCGACCCAGAAGAAATCGCCCGCACCGGTAAAGAAGGATGCAGCAAAGCAAAAACCGGCAGCAAAGGATGCCGGAAATAAGGCACCGGCCAAAAAAGCTGCGGCAGAGCCCAAGGCAGAATCCGAAGTAAAGCCCTCAGAAAAGAAAGCTCCGGCCAAGAAAGCAGCCGCCAAGCCAAAGGCTGAATCTGCAGAAAAGAAGGCCCCGGCTAAGAAGACTACCAAATCAGGGGTGAAGAAGAATGAGTGACGTCGCGAGCCAGAAGCGCATCGCAGCTGCGATCCTCAAGTGCGGGATAAACCGTGTCTGGTTCGATCCCGAACGCCTCTCCGATATCGAGAACGCAATCTCGCGTGAGGACCTTCGGGGACTCATCGGTGAAGGGGTTATCAAGGCGCACCAGAAGAAGGGAGTCAGCCGCGGCAGGGCCCGGGCACGGATTGCCCAGCGCTCGTACGGCCACCGCAAGGGAGCCGGTAAGAGAAAGGGTGCGGCAGGAGCGCGCAACCCGAGCAAGACCGCATGGGTCCAGAAGATCCGTGCCATACGAAAAGCGCTTGTTGAACTCCGCGAAGCCGGTACCATTGACCGGCACCTGTACCGCATCATCTACCGTAAGGCTGCAGGCGGGCAGTTCAGGAGCGTTGCACACATGAAAGCTCAGATGGAGATCCTCGCAGGGAGGATGAAGTAACATGGCGACAGGACCACGGTATTTTGTCCCCTTCCGCAGGCGGAGGGAAGGCAAGACCGATTATTACCAGCGGACCCGTCTCGTTGTAGCAGACGTTCCGCGGATGGTTGTCAGAAAGACCAACCGTCATATCATCATCCAGCTCGTTACTGCAGAGATGGAGGGCGACAAGACGCTTGTTGCCGCAAATTCTGCAGAGCTGGAGAAATACGGGTACAAGGGATCGACATCCAACACCCCTGCAGCATACCTGACGGGCATGCTCTTTGCCGCCAAGGCAAAGAAAGCACAGTATGACCGCGCAATTCTGGATATCGGCCTGAACCGTGCAACTCCGGGAGCCCGGGTCTTTGCAGCTCTCAAAGGTGCTGTTGAAGCCGGCCTTGAGATCCCCCACGGAGAGGAGATCTTACCCTCCGATGAGAGAGTGCGGGGTGCACATATCGCGGCTTACAACAAGGAAGCCGGAGATATCGTCGGGGTTGTCGAACAGGTGGCAGCCGCAATAAAGAAGGAGCTGGTATAATATGGCATATGAAAAGCAGGAATGGCGCCCGGTCACCGGTCTTGGCAAATCTGTTGCTTCAGGGGATATCAAGAGCATTGATCAGATCCTCGAGAGCGGCAGGCCTATCAAAGAACCCGAGATCGTCGATGCCTTCCTTCCGGAACTCGAAGATGAAGTCCTTGACATCGCAATGATGCAGCGGATGACCGACTCCGGCCGCCGTGTCCAGTTCCGCGCCGTCGTGATTGTCGGCAACCGGAACGGGTACATTGGCTTTGGCCAGGGCAAGGATGTCCAGGTCGGCAACGCGATCAAGAAAGCGATCGTCAAGGCAAAGATGAACCTCATAAAAGTACGGCGTGGCTGTGGCAGCTGGGAATGCGGGTGCGATCTTGCACACTCAATCCCGATGCAGGTCACCGGCACGTCCGGCAGTGTCAAGGTCACCCTCAAACCTGCACCGCAGGGGACCGGGCTGGTCACCGGGGATATCAGCAAGAAAGTGCTCGAACTCGCCGGTATCAAGGATGCGTGGACATTTGCCCGCGGCCAGACCCGCACCACCATCAACTTTGCCAAGGCTACCTTCAACGCCCTCCACCAGACCAACATGATCAGGACAGGGAGGTCAGAGTAAATGTACGCAGTCGTTCAGGTTCGTGGCGTTGTCAAGACCCGCCGCGACATCAAGGACACGTTAAAGATGCTGCGCCTTCACCACATCAACCACTGTGTGCTCGTTCCTGACACCCCGGAAAATCTCGGTATGATCCGCAAGGTCAAGGACTACGTGGCGTTTGGCGAGGTTGATGCAGGCACCATCGAGACCCTTCTCCAGACCCGCGGCAGGATTGTCGGTGACTCCCCGCTTACGGACGAGTACATCAAATCCAACTCGGCCTTTGGCAGCATCGCGGATTTTGCAAAGGCACTTGCCAGCGGCGAGACGAAGCTGCGTGACATTCCGGGCCTCAAACCCGTACTCCGTCTTCACCCCCCGCGCAAGGGATACAAGACTACCAAGCGTACCTTCCCCCAGGGAGGCGCGCTCGGGTATTATGGCCAGGAGATTAACACTCTCCTCTACAAGATGAGGTGAAAAACATGCCAACAAATAAGCGCACAAAGTACCGCGGCTCGCGGACATGCGGCGGCGGCACCCACAAGAACCGGCGTGGTGCAGGTAACCGTGGCGGCAGGGGACGTGCCGGTATCAACGCCCACCACTTTGTCAAGTGGTATAAGGAGATGGGCGGCCCGGTCTTCGGCAAGGACGGGTTCTACAACCAGACGACAACCGATGTCATAACGATCGATGTCGGTGCATTGGAACAGATTATCCCGTCGCTTCTCGCGCAGGGAATCGCCAAACAGGATGGAGATGCGGTTACGGTCAATGTCGCTGATATGGGTATCGAGAAGGTCCTTGGCAGCGGTCAAGTCACAAAAAAGATAAACATCTCCGCCTCAAGCTTCTCAGAGACAGCGAAGGCAAAGATCGAGAAAATGGGTGGCAAAGCGCTCGTTATCTAAACGCGCGACTTCTCCCCTCTGAATTATTTTTGGTGAAACAATGGGAAACCTGCTGGATCGAATGGAACCCCTGCTCGCGGCAATGCCCGCAGTCAGGAGCCCCGAGGGGCATGTTCATTTCAAGAACAAACTCCTCTGGACTCTTGGCATCCTGATTCTGTATTTTGTCCTGACGAATATCCCGCTGTTCGGCATTGCACCCTCATCCCAGGACCTGTTTGAGGCCTGGCGTGCACTCCTGGCCGGCGCAAGCGGTTCGATCGTACATCTCGGTATCGGACCAATCGTCACTGCATCCATCGTGCTCCAGCTCTTGAAGGGTGCAGATATCCTTCACATTGACACCAGCGAACCCCGCGGGCAGGTCATGTACATGGGGCTCCAGAAGATCCTCATCATCGTCATGATCATCATCGAAGCCGCCCCGAACCTTGTCGGGGGGTTCCTGCAACCCGATCCGGTGATTGCCAGCCAGTTCTTTGGCGGCAACCTGTTTGCGGTCTCCTTTATCATCTTCCTGCAGATCTGTATTGGCGGCGTCCTGATCTTCCTCATGGATGAAGTCGTGACCAAGTGGGGTATCGGTTCCGGGGTAGGTCTCTTCATCATTGCCGGCATTTCGCAGGCACTGGTCAACGGGTTCATCAACTGGGCTCCGGTTACCGACCAGTACCCGGTTGGTTTCTTCCCGCGGCTGATTCAGATTGCCATTGATGGGGGCAATTTCCTCCAGTATTTCGGGACAGACCTTCTTGCCTTTGTAACAACCATTGCCATTTTCTTAATCATCGTGTATGTCGAATCCACGCGGATCGAGATCCCGCTCGCGCACGCGCAGATACGTGGTGCACGGGCACGGTTCCCGGTCAAACTGATCTATGCCAGCGTTCTTCCCATGATCCTGGTGATGGTGCTTCTCGCAAACATCCAGATGTTAGGGATGTTCCTCTCGAATGTCGGGATCACCATTTTCGGGACGTACGATGGTTCCACACCCCTCAACGGCATCATGTACTTCCTTGCTCCCATCAACAACCCGTCCGACTGGATGTGGTGGATGAGCGATGTCGGCCATGCGCCATGGGAGGTGCTTTTACGTCTGGGAATTAATATGGTATTCATGGTGGTCGGTGGTGCAATCTTTGCGCTCTTCTGGATCAAGACTGCCGGGCTTGACAGCAAGGATGTTGCCCGGCAGATCCAGATGTCGGGCATGTCCATCCCTGGCTACCGCAGGAACCCGCAGGTTCTCGAGAAGTACCTTGACCGGTACATCCCCCGTGTGACCATCATCGGTGGTGTTTTTATCGGCATTCTCAGTGTTGTCGCAAGCCTCTTTGGTGTCATCGGCTCCGTCAGCGGGACCGGTCTTCTCTTAACGGTCAGTATCACGTACCGTCTCTACGAGGAGATCGCAAGCCAGCAGATCATGGAGATGTACCCGTTCATGCGGACGTTCTTTGGAAAAGAGTAAACGTTCTGGGAGAATGCGCAAAATGGCAGGAAAAAAAGTCATCATCACCGGAGTACCGGGCGTCGGCAAGACGACGGTTGTGAACGAGGCATTGAAAAAGCTCAAAGAAGAGGGTATCGAGTACCAGTCCATCAACTTCGGCACGTTCATGTTCGAGGTTGCAAAAGCTGAGAACATCGTGCAGGACCGGGACCAGATGCGCACGCTCGACCGTGCCGTGCAGAAAAAACTGCAACAGAGTGCCGGGCAGGCAATCGCCAAAATTACCGGCAATGTCCTGATCGATACCCACGCATCCGTCAAGACGCCCAAAGGCTACCTGGCCGGACTCCCCGAGTGGGTGCTCCGCGAGATCATGCCGGATATCATTGTACTCGTTGAAACCGATGATGACCAGATCCTCATGCGCAGGCTCACCGACGAGACGCGGGCCCGGGACAAGGAAGGTTCGCGCTCGATTGCTGAGCACCAGCAGTTCAACCGGTCGATTGCCGCGGCATATGCGATGCTGACCGGTTGCACGATAAAAATGATAACCAATGCAGATTTCCTGCTCGAACGCTCAAGCGCGGATCTGGCAGAAGTCCTCCGGTGAACGGGATGGAATTATCCAAAGTCTGGGACAAGTACGGCATGTGGATAGCCATGGGCTTCATGATGCTGATGATGATCTCGTACAGCATCGAGTGGCTGCGCCACGGTGTCGGGGAGGGTATCAACACCGCATTTTCACCGTTCATTGACTGGTTCGGCATCCCGTTCTTTGTCCTTATTATCATCCTGTCGGCTTTTACCGGTCTTTATTCCTCAATCATCCAGAAATATACGATCGATTACGAACGGATGACCGAGGTACAGGAACGGATGAAAGAGTTCCAGGCAGAATACCGTGAAGCCCAGCTCTCGCAGGACGAGAAACGGATAAAGAAGCTGGATGCCCGCAAGGACAAGGTGATGCGCGAGCAGCTCGATCTTTCCCAGCAGCAGTTCAAGCCCATGGCGTACATCCTCATCATCACCGTGCCCATCTTCTTCTGGCTTCTCTTCCGGCTCGAGCAGGCCACCAGCACCATTACGATGCCGTACTTCGGTACGCTGGCCCTCAATGACCCGGCCCTCTGGGTTATTCCGGCATGGATCCTCTGGTACATGATCTGCTCGATAACCCTTTCCCAGATCATCCGGAAAGCCTTAAACATCGGGGGCCTCTGATGCGAATCACCGTGAGCGGTCTGCCCGGCAGCGGGACGACCTCCATCTCACGGTATCTTGCAGAGCACCACGGGTTTGATATGATCTCGGCAGGGGAGGTCTTCCGCCAGCTGGCAAAAGAGCACAACCTGACGCTTGCAGAATTCGGCCGGCTTGCCGAGCAGGACCCTGCATTTGACAAGATGATCGATGCACGGCAAAAAGAGATTGCCCAGACACAGAACAATATCGTTGTTGAGGGCAGGCTCTCGGGCTGGATGGTCCCGCAGGCCGACTTAAAAGTCTGGCTTCATGCCCCGATTGGCTGCCGGATCAAGCGCATTGCAACCCGCGATGCGGTCACGGATGAACGGACGGCCGAAGCACTGACACTGGAACGTGAGGCGTGCGAAGCGGGACGGTACCGTTCTTATTACGACATCGATATCAACGACCTGCGGATCTACCACATGGTCCTCGATTCTGAACACTGGAACATCGAGGGACTCGGGGCAATCGTTGATACGGCGATAACCGTGCTTGGGAAAAATAACCCGTAAATCTCTTCTCATCCATCAATATCTTCGGCAGGACCGGAGGTTGCCGGTTTTTCGGAGGATTATTAGGATCGTTACGTGTAACCATTATGCAGCAAGGGACCTGCAATGGGAACTGATATTACGGTACGGCTTGTCAGCTCATGGGACGAACATGAAATCGCGGATCTGTATCGTGCCGGGGGCTGGTGGAAGGAAGAGTACCGGGAATCGGAGACCCCCCTGCTTATCCGGGGAAGTTTTCTTTTCGCGGTAGCGGTCCACGAAACGAGCGGCAGGGCTGTAGGGATGGGCCGGGTTTTGTCAGACGGGGTCTCGGATGGCTATATCCAGGACCTTGTTGTCCTTCCGTCCTTCCGTGGGACTGGCGTTGGAAAAGAGATTGTTCAAATCCTTGTCAGCAGGTGCATAGAGGTGGGCATCAGCTGGATCGGCCTCATTGCGGAGCCAGACACCGAAGAGTTCTACAAACCTCTCGGCTTTTCTCCCATGAACGGGCACGTCCCGCTGCTCTACCGGGGGGATTTTTGAATGCTGACGCAGGAAGATTTCCGGCCGGTTACGCTTGAGGACCGGGCGTTTTTCGAGAAACACTACCAGTTATATCCGCAGACACACAGCGACAACACCTTTACGAACATGGTCTGCTGGAACCATTTTGCCCATTATCAGTATGCATATCTTGAAAAAAATGTCATCCTCGCCAGCACCATTGAAGGTACGACCCGGTTCCGGCCCCCCATTGGTCCCCGCAATCCTGCACTTCTCCGCTCCCTTCTCCGCCTTGCCTCGGATGTCAGCGACAATGAACCGGTTGTCCTTATTGATCCGGATACTGCGCTATGGATGCGGACCGTCTGTCCGGGGATTAATCTTGTGCCCGATCGCAATCACTTTGAGTATGTTTACCGGGCTGCTGATCTTGCAGCATTATCCGGAAAGAACTACCTGACTATCCGGCGGCAGGTCAATAAATTCCGGAAGAACTGCCAAAGTGTCATTGAGCCGATAACCGCGGCAAACCGGGAGGAAGTCAAACGGTTTCTCATCCAGTGGTGCGAGTGGAAAGGGTGTGAAGGGGACCTCGTACTTGCCCATGAAAAAGATGCGGTCTTCTTTGCGATCGACCACTTTAACGAGCTGCCTCTTCAGGGGCTTGTGATACGGGTCGATTCTGTCATTGCTGCGATTTCGCTCTTTGAACCCTTAAACGCGGATACCGCGCTCGTCCATTTTGAGAAAGGCCTGCCTGACTGCGAGGGGATCTACAAGGTGATTAACCAGGAAGCAGCTGCACTTCTTTCCGGTCAGTTTACCTATATTAACCGGGAGAGTGACCTTGGTGTTGCCGGTCTCCGGGAAGCCAAGATGCGCTATCACCCCCATCGAATGGTTGAAGTATGGTCACTGAAACGGGACTCCTGATATCCCTTAAAAAAACGTCAGGAGTGGCGCGTCAGGTCCCCACGAGGGAAATATACGCAAGGACTCCCGTAGCGAGGATCTTCACGGCAATTGCTGCTACCAGCATGCCGAGTATTTTTCCCATAATGTCCGTTATCACATCGCCAAGAATGCGCTGGATGGTATCGGAAAAATACAGGATGAGCCAGGTCGCGATCAGGACCAGGGTGATGGCGATGAACGGGATTATGATGCCGTAATCTTTTGAGAGGATCATCACGGTCGTCATGGTTCCGGGCCCGCAGAGCAGTGGTGTGCCGATGACTACGCCGGCAGCAGTCTTGGTCTGCTCCTTCTGGTGGCCCAGTTCTATCCCGAGCGACATCTGGACTCCGAGCAGGAGGAGGATAATTCCCCCGGCGATCTGGACGGATGGCAGGTCAAGCCCGAGCAGGGCAAAGATGGTGGTATTGAAGACGAGGACCAGGTACATCAGGGCTCCGGCAACTGCCACGGCGATGAGAGCCTGTTTATGGATCTCACCCGCAGCCTGCCCCTTGGTCATGACCGAGAAGATCGGCACTGAAAGTAACGGGTCAAGAATGATGAAGAGCGTTGCAAATGTGTAAAGGATACTAAAGAGGATATCCTGCATAGTCTTAATCCGGATATTCGCATTATTTGTGGATATACTTACTCGGCCAGCCTGACTTTTTTTAGATCCGGTATACCGAAGATTCGAACCGGGCTGTGCCGGGACGCCACCCTGCCCGGTTATCCCATCCACAATATATTTGTATAAGTACCCTCCAATGTCCCGTTAAACCGGCAAAATGTCGTCCCAATCGGATCGGCATATGCCGGAATGGAGACGATAACAAAATGGCAACTTCTGTACAAGCCAGGACCCGGCGCAGCGTGAAAAAACCTGCCCCGGCATCGCGTACGAAAACCAGTGCCGAAAAAATGAAGGCAGCTGCACCAAAAAAGACCGTGGTGGCAAAGAAACCCACGAGTGTAAAAAAGGCGACCGGCAGCAGGAAGGCCGTGACAGGAAAGATTACCGGTGCACCGGGATCCAAAAAGAAGGTAGCTAAAAAGCCGGTAAAAACCGGAACAAAAAAACCGGTCATGAAGGGAGCAAAAAATTCGGCAAAAAAAGGGAAAACAAAGGAAGTGGTCCGTTACCGCTGCCGGCTCTGCGGCTACATCTACTCCCCGCTCCGCGGTGAACCCCATAACGGGATTGCGGCAGGAACTGCATTTGAAGATCTCCCGGAAAACTATGTCTGTCCGGTCTGCGGCCAGCAGGGGAAGGGAAGGATTGGCAAGTGGGGCTTTGATGAATGGCGCCCTACCCGTTATCTCTGTTCAATCTGTAATTATATCTATGACGAGAAGCGGGGGGAGCCTCACCGCGGGATTAAACCCGGGACAAAATTCGATGATCTGCCGGATGATTATGTCTGCCCGGTCTGCGCTTTCGATCCCAAAATCAAAGTCCGGTTCGGGAAGGTTTTCAAGCAGGGCTTCGAACCCCTGCAGTTATAGTTGATAATTATCCCCAAGCCCATTTTTTCGTATGCTATTGTCATGGTGTTGCCCGGGCACCAATCGACACATTATCAGCCAAATAAACACTCACGTTGATTCATGGGCCTGCCCTGAGTAGTCTCTAAATGGCGGGCTCTTTTCCATGATGTTTCAGACCGCGTTCTCACCATGGATGCTCTCGTTCGGATCCCGAATCTATAAACCTCCCGGCAGTTTATTCTCTTACCAGTGATGAAAATGGACCACGATTATGCACGCCTGTTCTTGCCGTCCAGCCGATACCTGTTCCTTGCCTGCTGTCTTTTCGGACTTCTCGTTCTTCCCGCGATGGCCGCAGATGCCAGTATTGAAGCAGAACTGGGTGACACCCTGAACCTTCACGGGGTATCCTATGCCGGTGGGCAGGTTTACCTCTTCCTGACCGGCCCGGGCCTTCCGGCAAATGGTGTTATGTTGTCCGACACCTCCCAGCGGGCAGACCAGGGGCATTTCACCGTCGTTGACCTTGACGATAACCAGGAATGGTCATACAAGTGGAACACTGCGCGCATCGAGAACCAGATCGATCCCGGCACCTACCTTGTATACGTGAGCATCGATCCGGTTGACAAGTCCAGCCTTGGGGGAACAAGCACCTACAAAACGCTCGAGGTATATCTCAAGGAATCAACAACCCAGCGGGTTTCCATCAATGCCGGCACGTCCTACACCCTGAACCCCGAGGAGCATGTCTCGTATTACGAAGCACCCCCGGTCGTGCTTACATCCCCCACGCCGGCCCCGACAACCCTGACTACGCCGCCAACACCCGTGCCGACGACGATTCCGCAAACCACAAAAGCTCCCCTTCCCTCAGCACTGGCAGTCATTGCATCCCTTGTCGGTGCCTGCATCATCCTTTCCAAAAAGGACCCCTGATCCATTTTTCTCAAACGGAAAGGTAATATCGTTCCCCGTTGTGTATGGTAGTATGAGTGGAATGGACACGCCTGCGCTGCTGGAGAAGGCCCGTCACCAGATGAAGGTAGGGCGCTACGATGATGCGATCGCCGTATATGACAAGGTACTGGAGATTGAGAGCACGAATACCGAAGCCCTTGAAAACAAGGGGAAATGTTACTATTATCTCGGGCGCCATGAGGCTGCTCTTGCCTGTTATGATAAGGCCCTTGCTATCGACAATACCCTTATCACGTGCTGGTTTGAAAAGGGGTACACCTTACGGAAGATCCGCCGGTATGAAGAGGCGATCACCAGTTTCGATGCTGCCCTGAAGATCGATCCGGACTACGCGTTTGCTATCGCAAACAAAGCCTACTGCCTCAATGAACTGGGCAGGTACGAGGAGGCAGTTGCCCTCTTTGATAAAATCCTCATCGCGAGCCCCATGAACATCCGGGCAATGACCGGAAAAGGCATTGCGCTGCGGGAGATGGGGAAAAATGAGGAAGCGCTTATCTTTTTTAACAAGGCGATTGACCTCAATTCCATCAATGCCTTTGTCTGGTATAATAAGGCAATTGCCCTGCGAAACCTTGGTCGCACCCACGAGGCCGACGAGTGTATGCGCATCGTTAATTTCCCCCGTGGTTCATTATCCGCAGTAACAAACCACGTTGGCAGGGAACACTAGCCCTGTTCTCACCTGCAGGCACACCCCTTTTTTTGGTTTGGTTTCAAAAAGCCAGCCGGCATTTCCGTAAGAGTCAGGTATGGGGGGTCTGGTACCATCGTGTTTTGGATCCCGTACGCTAACAGGTAATGAACTAGCTTTTGCTCAGTTTCACAAAATCCCGACCCAGCGGAATTAAAAAAAAAAGATTAAATGAGTTTGAAGATTGGGTGGCTTTCTGCCTTGCACTCGATCCCGAGCTGGCGGGTTGCCTCAAGGACCGTGATATCCGTGTAGGCCTGTGCAGTGATCATTGCTTCTACGTTCTCGATGGGTCCGTACATGATAAGGTCTGCACCGAGGGTGGAGGCAATCATGTTACAGCCGATATCGGGTGCGGACCATGCTGCCTGCTTGATGCCCTCAATACCGCCGAGGTAGTGGTGGGACATCTGCTCGAGGAGCACATCCTTGCCCTTGTAGCCCTCTGCGAGTACGGAGGGGGTCTTTGAGGTTCCCTTCCAGCGCTTGAGCCAGGTCCAGGATACCGTCATGTTGTGGTATGCGCCACCGGTGGGGTACCCGTGGATTGCCTTGCAGGCAAGGATTTCACGGTATGCGCCACCGGAGCCAAGGCCGAGCGGGGTTGCTGCAGTGTCAAGGATCGGGCGCTTGATACCACAGTACTCTGCGATCTCGAGCATTCCCTTTGTCTGACCTGCAACGCCACCTTCGACGAGCACCTTCTCACGGCCTGCGACCGAGGGGTCTGCAGGGTTGAATGCAAGGACAATGGCTGCATCAACGTCGCTGTTCTTTAAGGCCTCAATGCTCTCAGGCAGGATCGACCCGTTGATCGAGTTGTAGATCGCACGCTTTGCGAGACCGACGTCAGTCACGTACTTGCACGCGTGGGCAAGTGCTGCAGGGACTGACGAGTCCATTAAGAATGCAGTCTTGTTGTCGATGGAGTCGAACCAGCTGAAGTAGCTCTCGAATGCTTCGCCGTATTCCGCAATAATCTGGATGAAGTGCGGAATGCCGGTTGCATCGGAGAGGACCTGGCAGCGGTTCCAGAGAGCCTCTGCCTTTGCCTTGTCGATCTTTCCTGTCTTGTCATCAAGCACGCACTCGTGCTTGTTGTAGAAGATAGAAGCACCCAGTACGGTCGGGTACTCGCCGGGCTGGCCACCGATCATGGTGCCGTTGAAATCCCAGACGCTCTGTTCTTTTTCAAATCTGAACATATTCGTTTACACCTCCGTTATACCATTGCCATCAGTTTCTGGAGCAGGAACAGGAGCATCACAAATACGATAACGCCTGCCATCAGGCCGTAAAGGATACCGATATCCCGTCCAATCTTTCGTCCAACACGCTGTGCAACCTCTGCATCCACGAACTCGATATTCTTCTCGATCTTGTCGAGCCGCTTTTCGATCTCGAGGAACTGGGGGTTTGCACCTGCGGCAGCGACTTCTGCGCCGCCTGCGGCTTCCTTGACTTCGACGACGATAGCATCAGCGGCGAACGCGCCCGGGTCTTTAGCCTTGAGCTCGTTGATCTTCGCCTTGATGGCGCCGAGGTCTTCGCTCTCCATGATGTTGACGATCTCGACCTGTTCCTGGAACCGCTTGATCGCTGCATCATTGAGGTTTTCGATGAAAGGAATAGCGCCTTCTGC
>DANA01000068.1:0-7496 GCA_002508495.1 Methanoregula sp. UBA276 | reverse complement strand
ACGTTGGCGATAACCTTCTCTAAGCCGAGGTTCTCGGTCTTACAGGAACCGCAGAGTGCCGCGCCTGCGTCGCAGATGCCCTGTTCGTCGAGGTGAGAACCCATGGTGATAACAGCAACGGGGCTGTTGGCGTCACCCGAGTGGAAGTCTCCCTTGACGAGCGGCCAGCCGCTTGCCGGTGATTTCTTGTCTGCCATGTTAAGCCACCGCCTTCATCAACTGGAACGCAATGATACCTGCAACGAACAGTCCAATGGCAAACCCGTACCACAGTGAGGTGATAGTGCCGCCGATTGCAAGCCCGCCTTCCCGGTTGGGGAATGAAGCAAGCAGGTTACCGTCTCCTGAGAGCATGTTCACGAGATCGTCACTGACTGCTTCCAGTGCCGCAACCTTTTCGATAACGGGTGAGAGCGACTCGCCGGCTGATGTGATAATGCCCACTACGGGGTCAGCAACAAGGCCGAATTCGGGGAGAACCTGAATGTATGCCATTAATGTCCCTCCACGTCAGGAATCGGCTTTGAATCAAGCCAGGAGTGTGCGTCACGCTTCGACAGTGCCATATATTCCTTGTAGGTGAATGCCCATCCGATGATAGCGATTACCAGCGAGATGAGTGCTGAACCGGCGCTGATCAATGCCAACGACATGATGGCTGCAACGATCATCGAGAGGAACGCACATTCTGCAGTGAGCATGAGCATACGGTCCTGGGTCCAGCCGGGGCCAAGGCACGCGTTGAACGGGTGCTGGATAGCGATTGCACCAAGCAGGAACGCCACAGCGATAAGACACCCTCCAAGGAATGAGTTCGTGTGAGTCAGGAGCGTTATGCCGAACATCGAAACGGTTCCCGTGGTAAGTCCCGAAAAGCCGAACGTGCCGGTTATGAGTGCTGCAAATCCCATAAGGGAGAGCGCACCAACGACTGCCATCTCGGTGAGTGCCTGGACCATTGCCGGAATCTTCATGTTCAGGACGTTGTTGGAGACCCATCCGAGAATCAATCCGATAATGGCTGCAAGGATGAGTGCAACGACGGGTGCGAGCAGGAGGTTGGTGACCCTGGTCGCAAGCAGCATAGCGATAACACCTGAGCCGAATGCGATCATACCTGCTGATGGAACACCTGTACCGATACCGTAGCTGCAGAGCACCTTGATGGTGTGGCTACCCCAGACGAGTGCCGCAACAACTGCAAGCCCTCCAAAGAACGAGAACATCTCGGTCTGGGTGACAACGTTGAGGTAGGTGAGATAGATACACACGAGTGTGCTGACAACGCCCGCGATAAGGATCGTATTGTGCGGGACGCCACCTTCGATTACTTCTACTTTAACTGACATCTTCTACACCTCAGATCGGCAGGGGTACCACGATGAGAACCGCACAGAGACCGCAGAGTGCCGAGGCAACTGCGGATGCAACGATTGACCGTGGCCAGCGCTTGAATTTCGGGTCGTGGGGTCCTTCGATGGTTCCCGTGATGTTGTAGGCAGTGAGCACTGCATTCACGAGGAAGAGACCTACGGCGAACATACCTGCAAGGGAGACTGCGATGGGTAAAACCTGCGCAGCGGTGACATTCATGACATCCGGAAGTGCACCCTGGTAGAGGTTGAGCAGCTCGAAGTAGATGAGGGTACCACCGGCACCGCCAAGGGTACCGCCGATCACACCGCCAACGAATGAGACGAATGGCAGGCCGTGACCTTCTGTTCCCTGGGATTTGTATTCCGCCTGGGAGTCACCGGTGATCGGGTCGTTTGCGACCTTACCGGATGCCGGGGGAATGCCCATGCCGAAGACGTACAGGAAGTTCACCATCATACAGGTGATTGCCATCATCAGGCCGCCACCGACTCCGCCTGCACAGACAACGATGAGTAACTGCATCATCGGGTCCATGGTTGCGGGGAGCGTCTCTGCTGCCCATGCGCCTCCGAAGAGACCGGCAACACCGGCACCGGTTGCGAGCATCGCAACACCGGTAGCAATACCGGGAGCCTGTCCCATTGCAGCGGGTGCACCGCCGACCGGGACGAAGTGGGTACCGAAACCGATGAGGATACCGCCGATGACAACGCCGATGAGTGCCATAAGGCCAACACCCGGGGACATAACATAACAGATCCCCACGAGGATGAGCGTCAGGATGATACCGACAGCCATTGCTCCCGGGTTCATTGCGCCGCCCGCTGCGGGCTTTGCTGCAACTGCACTCATGCGTCTGCCTCCTTGGGTGCTGTGTAGGGTCCGTAGGTCTTCCGTGCCCAGACCTCAATGTACCGGTCGATGACCGTGAATATGAGGATCATGATGACACCAACGATGATCGCATACCACGGGTTGATTGCTTCGAAGACGACCGTGCGCCAGAGTTCGAGAAAAACAATCAGACCAAAACAGATACCGGATGCGGAACCGCCGATCTTGGCGGTGAACCAGCCATTGTCGATTGAGTTGCGCTCGCCTGCTTCGGCATAGCGGACAATGTTACCGGATGCTGAGATTGGTACCCCTGCACCGAACTTCTGGTTCTGGTACTGGCGTTCCTTTCCGTAGTACGGGTTGCCTGTCGCAGATCCTGCTGCACCGAGTGCAATACCCCAGATCAGTCCGAGCAGCGGCAGCGGGAACGGGTGTCCCAGAGCTGTGTTGATCAGGTGACAGAGTGTTACAGTACAGAAAATTGCGATAAAGGCATGTGCCATGGTAACCGTTGTCATGGACTTAAGAATGTCCACGTAGACCGGCTGCCCGAACTTGGCAAGACTTGCGGTCCTGCCTACATATGCGGTAGTTGCATAGACGCCCTGGACGAATGTTGCGAAAACACAGCCGAGGACAATTGCAAGAACCGCATTAAACTGCATGGCCATGAAAGCCCATGCCAGGCCTGCTCCCAGACAACACCAGAGACCGTATGCCGGGGGTTCACCGGCAACCGCCTTGTTGAAGATGCGGTGCAGGAATCCCATCTGCGGAGCGAGCTGAACCTGTGAGTTCGGGTCTCCCTGAGATCCGATGTTGGATTCAGTATCTTCCGCGGAACCGGCAACGGTGGCAAGAGCTCCTGCCAATGCAGTAATTCCAATGCCAAATACAATATGTTCCATTTAGCCTCCTCCCTGCGTGCGAATGCACGAGAGTATTCAAAATGCAATGCCACGCACAACGAGTACATACTCTTTGTGGTTAGTGTAAAATTGGCTACCTCTTAATTAAAAGGTTTCGAATTTGTTCCGGCGATAGAAGAGTATATTAAGCCCGAATTAAAAATCGGACGGAAATCTGGGTTTTTCACATCATCTGGACTTGCGTTAACCAAATTTAGGTTGTTTTACCATCAACAGGAGTTGCGTTCAGAACCGACTCCTGCATGGAGGGCATTTAATTATCTGACCTGAAGGTAATCAACGGGAAATCAGCGATTATTCGCGTGAGTGTATCCAAGAAAATGAACGTGTTTTTCCGTAACGGTAAGGTGCCGGGAGATTGCGGATGTGATGATAATTTACCCCCGGCTATTGTACCGGACAACCCATCGGGGTTGCCAATAGGGAAAACGAGTGAGTTGTATAAACGATTTGTCGCTCAGTACCTTTCGCTTTTTTTCCCGGATGGTCTGGTGCATTATTGACATCCTGATATCTTCAGTCCTGCAGTTGAGAGATTGTGGGTATTGTTGGTTGCCTTGCTGCCGATTTTTTTTAATAAACCGTCAGTTATTCCAGTGAATTTCATATCCCTTTATAAACTACTCAAGCACGAATGCGAAAAAAGCGGCTCTGTTGAAACCCTTCACAAAATTTGCATATGTGGCCCGGATTGCGGGATTGGACATTTGATAGGGATTCGAGGGTTTCAACAGAGCCGGTTTGTGAAATTATTTTGGGATAGCGCACCGCCCACAAATAATCACCGTTTTTCCCTTTTTACACTCGAAAAAAATCTTGCACCCGGGTGGCCGGCCACGTGATTTTATGCCCATGATAAAGAGAAGGTGCGTTTTTCCGGCCACGTTTAACGGTGGACAGTGTATTGTACCGGATACCAGGATTCTCCGGCGTAAATAAACAGTGGGAGCCGGGATGTGGACACGATCTGCCACATTATATGTCCACGCTTTTCCGGAGACGTGAGCGGAGCCCGATACGGGCTCCGTTTGACCCTGGGTGGGATGAGGTATTGCCGGGTTCATTTTTTTAAGGGATTTTTCTATCATCTGGTTGCAGGAAGGGCTTGATCGAAGAGACCTTAAGCCGTGCACGCTCTCATGCCAAAGAACGAAAGGGAGTCGGTAGATTACCATGTTGATGCAGCAATTGACACCTGATGAAGCAGGGATCATCGTATCCGATGCACGGGATTTTCTTGAGAGAAAAGACCGGGCGTTTGATGAAATGGGATTTGAGAAATAATACTGGCGATAGCTCACCACAAACCTCCTGTTATCCTGGAGAGATTGGTGTATCAGCCGTTTGCCAGCCATGCGGCCCAACGAGGCGCCGCACCAGTCGGAATCCATCCTGCCATAGGATTGTTGGCTACAACCCCGGCATGGTTATTTGAAGCGGACTCCACATTCCGATTTCGGTAACTGGTCGTGATTGAGGAATCACCAAGGGATTTAAAATGAGGGTTTCAACTGAACCAAAAAAGCGAAAGGTACTGAGCGACAACAGGTATTTGCTCATCATCTGAACCTTCTCCTGTGATCGCATGAATGTTCACATGGTAGTCCTCATGATAATGTTCGGTGCGGTACTTTTCGTACCGGCCGTTTCAGCAACGGTTGTTGAAGAAAAAGACGGGTATGTTGTCACGCCATCCCCTGCACAGTACCGCCTCCCTGATATGTACCAGGTGCGCTCCACGGGATTCCTGACCCAGGGAAGGATTGATTCCTACTCCACGTATGTGCCATCGGGAAAAACACGATTCATTGCAGACCTTTACTGGGGAAATGCTGCGAATTCCCTCTCTCTTACCATAGATGCGCCGGACAGCCAGCTTGGCCCCTATTATGATTCGGCTGACGGATCTCTTGATGGTCGCATATCGCTTCAGGTCAGAAAAACCGGCGGACTCTCCCCCGGAACCTGGTGGTCAGACATCTGCGGGTACGCGGTTAATGGAGCGCAGAGTTATTCGTACGTGGCGTATGCAAACTAAAAGCATAACTCTTTTTTTATCACGCGGGGAAAATATCATGATATGATGAAACGGGCTGCCCTGATAGCCGGACTTTTATTCGTAGTATCTCTCTGCCCGTTTCTCATCACCCCCGCCAGTGCAAACCTTGGGGGTTATACTGTTGAGCCGGCGAGCGAATCCGATATCGCTGCTGCTGAACCTCTTGAGACGGTTCTTGTTCCCTTCTGGAATCTGCCGCCCCGGATTATGCTGGTCGCCATTGTCCTTTCCCTGTCGCCATTCCTGCTGTTTCCCCTCGAACTGCTCTTCCTTTTAAAAATGTTCGCGTTTCTCGGATTCCGGAGACTCGCACAAAAGAGCGTGCTTGAAAATCCTACCCGGATGGTTGTTTTTTGCATCATCAGGGAAAATCCCGGGATCGGGTTCATGGAGATCTCCCGAAAGACGGGCACCAAAGCCGGAACCCTCCGCTATCACCTTTCCATACTGAAACTGATGAATAAAGTAACGGTACTTGAAACGTCTGGGAACACCCGGTATTTTGAGAACGCGGGAAGCTATTCTGTGCTGGAGCAAAAGGTGATACATTATCTCAAATCCCCCTCCAATCAGATGATTTTCCGGCTTGTTATGGAAAACCCGGACCTGACGCGGGCACACCTAGAATCTGCCCTGAAAATGTCCGGGCCAGGGGTGAACTGGTATCTGAACCGCCTCTCTTACGACGGGCTGTTAACGATCTCAAAGCACGGCAGGACTGCCCGGTACGCAATCAGTCCGGAAGTTATCCCGCTCATCCTCAAATATTTGCCGGATTACCGGCATTCCATGGGGAGAGCGGACGGGGCAATCCCTGAAGCCGCTACCTGAATACAAGGGGTTTTTTGTCCTTTTTGGTTTACGGTCGTTCTTTGAGCTGCCGCTCTATCCTATCGAGACGCTCCTGCAACAGATTATTCTGGCGGGTCTGTTCTTCCAGCGCCTCCTGGATTGTGGCAAGTCCGGCACCCATCGTCCCTTCTTTCCCGCCGGGACCGGTCCCTTCATCCGGTGCAAGGAGCTTGTTGGCAATGAAACCGGCAAGGGTACCAAAGAGGGCAACGCCCATGGTCATGACCATAACGCCAACCAGCCGGCCGGCATTGGTGACCGGGTAATGATCGCCATACCCGACCGTGGCGATGGTGACATATACCCACCACATGGCATCCGACGCTGTCCGGATGTTGGCATCCGGCGCACCGCTTTCTGCCATGAGGACGAGAAATGCCCCGATCTCGATGACGACCATGACAGAAAAGACCACGATAAAGAGGACGCTCTCGGCCCGGTGTTTTTTAAGTTTCCCCCAGATGTTCCGTGCTCCATACTTGCTGAGGAGACGGTACGCCTTAAAGATCCGAAAGAGTCGCAGGATACGCAAGGTCGGGATACTGGCGAGCAGGTCTGCCCACCCCCAGTTACGGAAGAAATACGAGCTCTTTGATCCGGCGGTTGAGAGGCGGAAGAGGAAGTCGCCAAGGAAGATAATGGTAAGAAAAAAATTGATGACAACCAGCACGTTGACCGCGCCCGGGTCAAGACCGGGTATCCATGATACGACCAGGTTGGCGACCGACAGGAGTGAAACGAGCAGGATAAAAATCTCATAGCCCGGGTCCTTTAAATCATCGGATTCGTCATTTGTTCCGGATGGCGTATCAGGATCTTTCATTCATGTGGTATTCCAGCGCATGGAATAAAAAAAGGGTGGGTCTAAAAACGGTCGATTGCCTGCATCACCCGGTGCGTCCTCTTAGTACGGTTCCCGGTGCGAGATCTCCCACAGGTAGAGTGATGCAACCGACCCGTAGGGGGAATACCGCTTCCGGTACCGTTCGAATGCGATACGGTCGATGTTCTTCTTCCCATACAACTGCATCATGCCCCGCCGGATCGCAAGATCCCCCCAGCTGACAACGTCCGGCCGTTCCAGCGAGAAGATGAGGAGCATCTCGGCAGTCCAGGTCCCGATACCGTCAAGTGCTGTGAGCCGGTTTATGATTTCCCCATCTGAAAGCGACGGGAAGCGGGCAAGTTCAAGGCGCCCACTCGCAACCGCATCGCCAATGCCTTTGATATAACCGGCTTTTCGCATCGACATCCCGCATTGCTGGATCTCTTCTTGTGGTGCAGCAGTGATCGTTGCCGGGGTAATTTTCCCGAAGTGCTCCTCCAGACGTTTCCAGATGGTCTCTGCAGCCCGGGCAGAAATCTGCTGGCTTGCCACGCTCGCAACAAGTGCCGTGAAAAGATCCGGCGTTACCGGACGTTCAATCATGCCGATCTCATCG
>DANA01000120.1 GCA_002508495.1 Methanoregula sp. UBA276 | reverse complement strand
TCTTTTTTTTATCCGAAATACCCAAAATACGGGTCTTCTTATACCTTCACGGGAAAATAGGAAGTATGGATACTGTTTCATGGGGTGCTCTGGCAGTTACTGCCGGGCTTCTTTTGTGTTTTTCTTGTATTGCCGGCTGCTCGGATACGCCGGCACCTGCAGCGGAAGTGACAACCGCACCGGTCCAGCTTAGTGCCCAGTATGCAGCCGGGGATATTGTAAAGAACCCGCAATCCTCGTCCGAAGCGGGTTTTCTCATCATCAGCTACGATCCTGCCACGGATATGTACGAACGGGCATACATCTATCCCAACAGTGATGGCAGCTGGGGATACCGTCTCGACACCAGTTCCGAGAAGGTCAGCCGGTCGTTTGTCGAGCAGGTATATACGGCAAAATCCGGTACGATTTCTGTCTCTTCGGTTCCGGTCGGGGCACCGGTAGTGACCACGGTAACCATGACCGCTGCAAAAACCACTGCAGCAACGGCAACGACGACAGCAACTACCACAACTTCTGCCAATCCTGCACCCCGTGTCAAGGGCATCACCCCGGACAAGGGAAAGGCTGGGACAACGATCACGATATCAGATCTGGAGGGACAGTATTTCCTGGCCGGAGCCAATGTCACGCTGGAGAAACACCGGCAGACCTCGATGAAAGCCACGAACCTGGTCATCACTTCTATCAAGATTACCGGAAAAATCGCAATCCCTTCAGACGCGGAGAACGGCTACTGGGATGTCGTGGTCACGAACCCGGACGGAAAATCGGATAAATATGAGAACGCGTTTCTCGTCCAGGAAGGTGTTGCCGGCAGTACAACAACGGGAACTACCACAACAACCGTTGCGGCAAATTCCCCGACCATAACCAGTATTGATCCAACCTTCATCCCCGCTGCCCAATATACCGCAATAAACATTTACGGGACAAATTTCCGGAATGGCATTTATGTGAAACTCACAAAAGACTATAAAGCCGATATTGTGGGATCAAGCTGCTATCTTACCGGTTCGACACACGCCACCTGCTTCTTTGATTTCCCTGCCGGATCGCAGGGGGCATGGAATATCCTGATGCAAAATTCCGATGGGACAACGGTTACCAGAAATAATGTATTTACCGTGAATTCCTGAATAATTGGTCTGTTCCAAGACTCTCTTTTTTCCCTTGTATAATGCCTTACTCTTGCGGCAACGGGTCTCTTTATGTGAGATGGAACTTGTGGTGATTTGAGGGAATTAATTTCTCATGATTTCCACCATCGCCCCATAAAACGCCCCGAAACAGCCTCTATTGTTAGACTCCCGCTTCAAAAGAGAAGTGTTCCCAGAGAACAGGATGGTTAAAACAGGGTATACGACGTCATCACAATTGCGACAATAACCANNACAATTATCAGTTTCGTATCGGACTGGTCCCCGTTCCTCTTATCCGGCTTCGGGTTTTTTACCGGATTTTTTCTTCGCGCCATGATTAGCAACAGACATATGGGCTTTCATCCGACATAATCATCACGGGCTCCGGACTTTTTGTATAACAATCCAAAAATCAGAATTCGTTCCGCGACGGGTCGAGCAGGACCTCGTTGGGCAGTCCCGAAAGAGCAACAGCGCCGAGCGCCCCGATGACCCCGTTGCCCCCGTATAACGTAATGCCGAACCGCTCTGCGGTTGCTTCGGCAACCGTTCGGGCAATTACCTGTGTCCTTGCCATTCTCCCGTACTCCCGCAGGCCCGGTGGGACCACAAGACCACACCGCACCGCTATCCCCCACTCCTTCGAGAGCGCCTCATCCGCAACGAACCGCCGGGTCCGTTCAACCAGCAGGTCGTATTTGTCCGGCATTACGGCAAGCTCAATAAAACTTGATGAGTTTCCCGCGGTCTTGTTGAATACCGACGGGTTGAGCATCGCAATGTGGTGGCTTATCGGGAGTATGCCCTTGATGCCGGTGACGTGGTTGAGGAGTGCAAGGGCAAGCGCAAAGGTTGCCCCGCCACCCGGAGAATCCGTGTCATCGACGCCGATGGTGACCTGCATGAGTGCCCGGGTCCAGACCTTTCCCTTGACTAAATTCCCCTCGTGACGGGGTTCAACGCGGAGCACCCCGTCGGCCTTTGCCATCATGTCCGAGAGCGAATATGCAGGGCCGCCAATCGAATGGAGGTGCTGGACAATAGCATCGCCGTCTCTTGAAACGCCATACACGCCAACTGCGGGAAGGGGTGCGAGGCCGACGTTGATCTCCTTCATGCCGATGCGGGCCGATTCCGCAAGCAGGGTCCCGTCACGTTCCACATTCGTCAGGGCCCCGCCCGCGAGCGCGTGGTGGTACCCGCAGAACGCGGCACACGCCCCGCTCATGCAGTCGTGGTAAATCCTGACCAGGTCGCCATCGATCGTGGTAAAGATCCGTTTGCAGGTGCTCGACGGCATTGCGCTGATGGCAGCATAGCGTGCCGGGCTGCGGCCCCGTTTCTCCTCGCGGATGAGGACGCAGCCCTCGTGGAGGAGCCGGTTCACCCAGTCCTGCGCCGTGCTGCGGGGAATGCCGGCCGATTTCTGGATGTCCGTGACGGTAAAAAAGCCATTGTCGAGCGTGAACTGCCGCATCAGTCGCAGGTAGCCGCGCCGGTGCTCAAGCACGCCTGGCATACTGGTCCCGGATATACAACAGGTCGCCGATGATGGCGCTTGCTGTCTCGACCGAACCGGCGCCCCGGCCAATCAGCGTGATCTCCTTTGCCATATCAGTAGTGAGCGTCAGGGCATTGAGCGTTCCTTCGACCACCAGCGGGTGGTTCTTGGAGAGGATCCGTGGCGAGACTCTGAGGACGTGGGTCTTCGGGCAGGATTCTGCAATGAGCCGGATGGTGCAGCCATCTTCTTCAGCCAGGCGGAGCGCATCAGCGGTCAGCAGGTCGATTCCCGTCCGTTCAACATCGGCGAGTTTCTTTCCCGTATCCCAGATGGCATTGGTGAGGATAACAAGCTTGATTGCCGCATCGATCCCCTGCACATCGTAAGTCGGGTCAGCCTCCGCGTACCCCATCTCCCGCGCTTCGAGGAGTGCCTGGTCGTACGTGAGCCCCTCGTCAGCCATGCGGGTGAGGATGTAGTTGCAGGTCCCGTTCAGGACACCGGAGATGGAGAGGATCTCGTTCCCGGAGAGCCCGTGCTCCAGCAGGTGCATGACCGGGATTGCCCCGGCAACGGTTGCCTCGTACCGGAATGCAACGCCCTTTTTCCGGGCAAGTGCCCGGAGATCTTTTCCGGCAAGCGAGACCGGGCCCTTGTTGGACGTGACCACGTGTTTCTTCCGGCCAAGCGCAGCCCGGATGTATTCCGTGGAAGGTTCGCCGGTCAGGGCGTTGGTGGGCGAGACCTCGACCAGCGCATCGTAGGTTGCTTTTTTGATGATATCAGCAACCGTTATGCCCGTATCGCCGCAGTGCCCGGTCTTTTTCTTGCGGGCAAGGAGCGACGGGATATCGACACCTGCCGGGTCCATATACCCGCTCTTTGAATCGGCAACGGCAGTGATGGTGATCCCGAGATCTTTTTTATCCACCATCTCCGCAACACCCCGGCCAACGGAGCCAAGACCGAGAAGGGCGATCTTCATGCCGTATCCTCCAGGGGTTCTACTAAGAGGAGGGATTTTTGCCGGGCAACCTGGCGGAGGATGGTCATTGCCGAGGCCATGTCTTTTTTGCTGACCGCCCGGATGGTGATTCTTGACGATGATCGATCATTAACCGCCGGCATGCTCATGGCGAGATCGCTCACTTCGGCAAAACCGGTGGAATCGATTCGGTCAACGGTATCTGACAAGTCCGTGTGCATCAAATGACCGATGAGGATGACGGTGCGCTTGAACAGGAGCCGTTTTTCCCCGATCCGCTGGACATGGACTCCCTGTTCCTTGAGGAGTTTGATGAGCTTGTCACGTTTCCCTTCGGGAAGTTCAAGGACGATCTGGACGCTCAGCGTATCATGATCCCGTTCGGGCTCGCGCTGGTGAATGACCGCGATGATATTTCCCCCGACATCGGAAATGGGTTTGAGCGCCGCGACCAGCTGGCCCGGGGAATCCCTCATCTCGAGTTTCATGGAGACCTGCAAGAAACCACCTGACTTTGTAGTTGACCTGCCTGCAAGATAAGCCTTTATTTCTGCGATGAAAATCTGGTCCGCTTTACGCCAGAAAAAAGATGAGGTGTCACAGTCTTCGTAATTTCCGGTCAACTTTCTCAAAGAAGTTCCGTTGTATATCCACGAATAATGCCGGCCGGTCGTGCCGGCTGATACTGATCGTCCCCCGGGTGCCAAGGTCAAGGGTCTGCTGCCCGTCAATAACCAGGTGCGCCGGCTTGGAACTGTCGATGCGGACCTCGAGGTTCCGGTCGCTGCTGATGATATGGGGCCGGGACGAGAGCATGTAGGGCGCGAGGGGGACGAGCAGGAACCCCTGGATCCGTGGATCAACAATCGGCCCGCCGGCGCTCATGGCATACGCGGTTGACCCGGTCGGGGTGCTGATGAGAAGGCCGTCTGCCCGGAACTGCTCGGCCATCACGCCATCAACGATGATGGAGAACCGGAGCATCTTTGCCGGGCGCGTGGTGACAATGAGGGCTTCGTTTAAGGCAACACCGACCGGCAGATTGTTTGCGTGGAGCGCGATCCGCATCCGCTCTTCGACGCTAAACCCTGCAGGAAGTGTTTTTACCCGTGCGAGGGCCCGGTCCGGGTCGAGATCGGCAAGGAAACCCACCTCTCCCCAGTTGATCCCGAGCACCGGTGCAGGCTGCTGCATCTGCTGGATGGTACGGAGGATAGTGCCATCACCGCCGACAACGATGACGACATCCGGAGTTGCCGTTGCCAGCGGTTCGCCAGCATCCCCCAGTGCTGCCCCGGTATCAAGATCATATGCCGCTTCACATCCTTCGGCATGCAGCGTCTTTTTGATCACCCGGGCAAAGTCAAGGGCCCCCGCAGTGTCAATTCGTGAAACGATGAGTGCCTTCATGATGTCCTACCGCAGGTATTCGATCACTTTATGGTGCAGTATTCCGTTGGTTGCTATCAAGCTGCGGCCAACGGTCACATCTTCGGGAAAATCGATGGCCTCCCCGTCAAGATCGGTTACGCTGCCGCCAGCCTCGGTGCAGATGAGCATGCCGGCAGCGGCATCGGTTACCCGCAGGGTGCCGCGGAGATCGATAAATGCGTCGATACGCCCGGCTGCGACATAACAGAGTTCCAGCGCAGAAGCTCCAAGAAGGCGCCAGCGGCGGATCTTCTGGCCAAGCTGCAGAACGCAGGAAGGGTCATATTTCCGCCCGTACACGCTCACTGCACAGGTGTCAAGCGAAGCAGTGCCGGAGACATGGATACATTTCCCGTTGCAGAACGCAGACTTCCCTTTTTCCGCGGTGAAGGTCTCGCCTGTTGCAAGGTTCCGGACATATGCCTTATTCACGATCCCGTTTTCTGCATAGGCGATAGAGAGGGCATAAAACGGGATGCCGGCAACCGCGTTGAACGTGCCGTCAACCGGATCGAGAAAGATCGTCCCGTTGCCGCAGGAGAAATCGACTTTGCCGGCTTCTTCACTGATAAGGGTGCGGCACAGCGCGTTCTTCTCAAGATAGCGGACAACTGCGTCCTCGGCAACCTGGTCGATCTTCTTGGTCGGCGTGAGATCGGCACCCATCCGGACGATCTCGCCCCCGGCAGGTACCCCGGCATAGGGCCCGATACTCTCCTGCACATCGCGCGCCATATCCTCGCATGCTCTGAAAAAATCCATAGCGGCCAAGGTTCCCGTTCCTAACGGTGTATTTATGTAATGCAATAAAGATAAATTACTATCACGTTTACGGTATAGTAAGATTTAGGTGAAATATTCATGAAAGAACAGACAGAAATCGGAAAGATCAAGGAAGGCCGCTATATTGTTATTGATGAAGAACCCTGCAAGGTGGTTGGCATTGCAACTTCAAAACCCGGCAAACATGGCGCTGCCAAGGCCCGTATCGATGCTGTCGGGATCTTTGACGGGGTCAAGCGGTCGATCGTCTCACCGGTTTCAGCCAAGACCTATGTGCCGGTGGTCGAGCGGAAGACCGGGCAGGTTCTCTCCATTGCCGGGAACATGGCGCAGATCATGGACATGAAAGACTTCTCGAACTTTGAAGTCCTCATCCCGGAAGATAAGGTAGGGGGAATTGAGGTCGGAAAAGAGTATATGTATATTGAATCGATGGGCAAGAAAAAATTCGACTAATCCTATTTTTTTAGCATTTTCTCCCGGTTGCCCGGTTATTTAGATGATGCCGTGCTGTTTGCAATGTACCGCGTGGGCACCTTGATCTCTACGGTATAGGAATCCAGGGTTTGAGTTGTGATGATGAAAAAGTAACTCCGCTCTCCCTCGAAAAATTTTTCTTTCCACGGTCGGGGATCAAGACTGATAGTTGTTGAATCCGATGTGCTGGAAGTGCTGGTCTTACTTGATGTGGTAGTACTCCCCCTGGTAGAACTGCTGCTGGTATCCAGATCCGTCTCCCAGAGATCCTTATCTATGCCCCCCGGGGGCGTGACAGTCCGCACAATCCGGTTGGGATCATTGCCATCCATGACCTGGATCGTGAATTTCGGAAACGTGGCAGAATAGGACCCTTCAAGACCGGATGCTGTACTACTGCTGTCTGACTTCGTACTGGTTTTGGAGGTGCTATCTTTTGCATCTCTTCCGGCAGTTGAACCCGAGGGTTCCACGGTATACCAGAGTTCCCAGTACGGGTAACGCATAAAGAAGGTGTCCGTGGTGCCGCTGTATCGGCCGGATATTGTTGAAAGAGTGGTCAGGCTGGTATCAAGCGAAGAATCATTAAAGCGGGTTCCGCCCGGGAGGGACGGATCCAGGGATATGCCGTACTGGGATGGATCGACAAAGACAACCGTGGAGCCGGGCATAAGAGGGGGTGGTGTCGGAACCGTTGTCGGGAATGTGGTGGGCGTTTTCTGGGGTGTAGGGGGAACGTAAGTTGTTATCGGGGGAACCGGGACTTCCGTGGGAGTGGGAGTCGGGGTGGGCAGGCCAAAGTCTATCGACTGCCCGGTTGCCATGGGTTTGATGACAAGAGCTACGACAATGATGATCGCGAGCGCCAGTATGCCGTACATTATATCCTGCTTTTCCATCTCGGGTACCTGCTTTTTTGTCCCAGTACATAAATACTCGGCAACAGAACATATAATCAATTGTCCTATCATCAAATCGTGGTCCGTTCCGGTTCCCTTCAATGCATTCAAGTCAGATTGAATCTGGCCCGAATCCGCTGGTGAATAGGGATATTGCTTTTGAATTTCATCGCAAAAATCACAAATGCGGGAAATCGAATTTTGGAATATAACGAAATTATAAATACTATTAGAGCATTTTAACAAACAAGGGCTCTGGCACCTGCCAGTGTCCGCTCTGAAAAGAGGTGCGAATATGAAATCATTACACCATGATGAAGACGGGTTCACCGGTCTTGAGGCAGCGATTGTGCTCATCGCATTCGTTGTCGTTGCGGCCGTGTTCTCGTATGTCGTACTCGGCGCCGGGTTCTTCACAACCCAGAAGGCGCAGGAGACTGTACACACCGCTGTTGGTCAGGCTACCTCTGCGGTTGAACTATCTGGACCGGTTATGGTTCAAGGGCTTACCCCCGACACCGTAAGCAACGCCACGTTCTACCTCCAGCTTGCTGCCGGCGGAAACCCGGTCGATGTCACCAAGATCGGGTACACAGTCAGTACATCAAAGAAGGTTACGACTGTGCAGGGCACTGATCCTCAGGTTATAAAGACCTGGTTAAAAGAGATTTCCCCCGGAAACCTGCTCGAACAACGCGAGATGATCCTTATTGACCTTGCAATCTCCGAGATGGGATTCGGAACAAGCACAATGACCGTGAACGACAAGATCAACATTGAGGTCAAGCCCCCGATCGGCTCGTCTCTTCCGATTTCAAGAACCCTTCCCGCAGCATTGAATGACGAAATATGGTATGAGGTCTACTAAGGAGGGTGAAAGATATGAAAAACATCTACTCAGAAGATGCATTCACCGGCCTTGAGGCGGCGATTGTGCTCATCGCTTTCGTTGTCGTTGCGGCCGTGTTCTCGTATGTCGTACTCGGTGCCGGGTTCTTCACAACCCAGACTGCTCAGGCAACTGTTCACACCGGTGTCGCACAGGCGAGCTCGAGTCTCGAGGTTGTCGGCAACGTGATGGGGCTCGTAGATTCGGGCACCCCAAATCAGATCAATTACGTTAATGTGAGTGTTGCCCTGACTGCTGGTGGAACGGCAATGGATCTTACCCAGATGGTCATTTCGTACTCCGATAACAATGGTGGCAGGAACCCCAGTATCAACGCAACACCTGGATTAGCATGTAGTGCATTAACTACTGCACTAGGCACTGCGGTAACGGATGAAACACTCCTCCAATGGTGCGTTTCCCAGAAGATCAACGATCTGCATGAAACACCCAACAACCTGCTCGAACCCAACGAGATTTGGGTTCTGAGTATCCGGGCTCCCGATTCAGCAACAGTTAACACAAAATTAACGTATAACCTCCAGCCCGCTGTTGGTGCGGTTCTGCCGATTACCCGGTCGGTTCCCGGTGGATTGAACCCGGTTCAGGCACTCTACTAATCCCATCATCTCTTTTTTCAAATTTTCCCTGGCACGCATCCTGCCCGATTATCTCCCGCCCGCCGTTAGGGTTGTCACGAAAGGTTCTTCTCCCCTATCAGGATGGTTGAAACTTTATCAAAAGAAACGAAGAGTTTCCACTTGAGAAAATTCGATTGCAGTGAAATCCATATGAAATTAATACAAACGTGTTTTCGGACCTAAAAACAAGGTTCAGGAATGAAAAATGTCCGGATCATGATCATTTATGTTGGTAAACCATGATCTTTGCAAACATGGTAATGGGGGCTGCCGCTCCCGAACTCCTGCATTATGAGGATTCCCACCCCCTGATGGATGTCGGTGCGATGCCGTGTCGGGTCCTACCAGGGCACGGCGGTTTTCGTGATTCCCGGTAAACGGACTTAACCATCCATCGTAAGCGCTTATTATAACAAGAATCTTTTGTCGTCGATGTTAGAAATATTAGGTCGGAAAATTTACTTTCCTAAAATTTTGAGAAGAACCTCAAGAAATAATCCCTGAATAACACCCCGGCACACATCAAAACCTGAAAGTATTGATTTTGCAGCCCTTGACCCGATACGAACGTTTATTAATCAAAAATGTAATATAACCATCTGATATTTTATGGCGGTTAACCAGTCGCAGGTGGACCATATTATCACTGCCGCATCGGAAGACGATCCGGAAGTGAAACTCCAGAACCTGGAGCGGGAGGTCGACCTCATCAAGACATCCATCAAGCGTCTCCTGATGGACATCCGGGAACGGATGAACGAACTGGAAAACCCGTTTACCCTTGCAGCAACGGGAGCTGTGATAGGTACTTCCACCGGCACGGCTGGAGAGATTGAAGCCGATATTGACGAGGCCAAAAAATCCGCGCTCGAGGCGCGGGAAGCAGCGCTCGATGCACGCGAGTCCCAGATGGATGCGACCAAAGCAAAGCTGGACGCCGAGGACAAAGGGAAGGCTGCTGAAAAGAAGGCAGATGATCTCGCCCCGCCGCAGGACGCAGAGAAACGCGCCCTTGACGAGCAGATGCTCGCCCTCCTGAAATCGCAGATGCCTGTTCCCCAGAAACTGATCCCGGCCCCCCAGCCGGCCGGGGAATCCCCGAACGAGAAGCTCCGGCTCCAGAAGGTGTACAAGCTCTTCAAGTGGACCAACCAGTCGGTGCGGAAATTCGGTCATGACCGGCTCGAGATCATGCTCGAGTCCTATCGCGTGATGGGATACATAACAAAAGAGTCTGCTGACGAGATACGGGAGATCTCCCGTCTGATGCCGGCAAACCTTGGCGACGAGCATGAAGTCGGGCCGGACGAGTTTGTTGCCGAGCTCTATGCCATCAACCGGATCCTCACCCCGAATGACACCTCGCTTGACCGGGACATGATCGAGGTGATGATGGAGCAGCGCCAGTCCGAAGGAGGGATTTTGGAGCGGAAGCCCGAGGAGAGCCTTGACCTCTCGGCCCTCTCCCGGAGCGGAAGAAAATCTTCCGTACGGAACAACGACAAGGACGAAGAGTGGATGAACCTTCCCGACAGGATATAACCGATGTCTGCCGAGACGTTCACGACAGCTATTTTCCTGGTCACGGCGGTGATCGCGGCCGGTGTGCTAGTGAACGCCCTCTTTCCGGTTGTTTATACTATGGTCGGGACGTTCTCCTCCGCCTCGCATGAATCGGACGTACAGCTACGGACGGATTTCAAGATAATTGCAACCGATGCTGAAGGATCAGCCGGAACAGTAAAAGTCTGGTTGAAAAACATCGGCAGTATGAGGGTACCTAAGAATGATATTGAACGATCTGATGTATTCTGCGGAGAAATTGGTAATTTTGACCGTATGATTAGGGATGATACTGATCCTACCACGGCAAATGGCAAATGGAGTTATAATTTTGATGCAGAATATGACCTCAATGCAAATTTTTACTGGGATCCCGGTGAGACGGTAAAAATTACTGCGGTCAGCAATACCATAACCAGTACCGGTGATATTGTCTACTTCCAGTTTGCACTTCCTTCCGGCATCTGGCGTTCAACAGAATTTTCTGCGAGGTGAGGTCCCTTGGCAGTTGCTGAGATTATCGGGGCCGCAGTGGGAGTCCTCATGCTGGTCCTTGTCGCATATATCCTTGTAGGTGCTACCCTGTCAACCGCAGAGATTGTGGTAACTGCGCAGAAAGACCAGACCCTCTTAAGCGAAGCGCGATTGAGAACAGACCTGGCATTAAACCAGAGTGAGATCTCCATCACCGGCTATGGTCTTAATTTCAGCGTAACCAACACCGGCAATGAGGTGATCGGTAGTTTTACCCATCTCGATGTCTATACATTCGATAACGTGAGCGAAGAATACGAACATTATACGTATAATGGCCGAACCCCTGCTCCCAAAAAATGGGCCCTGATGCGCATCGACAATGATTATATTCACCCAAACCAGATTGACCCGGGCGAGAAAGCCTGGATCATGGTCACATTTTCCGGCAACGACCCGGTATGGGTAATGCTATCAACGAACAATGGTGTAACTGCACAACTGACTGCACCCGCCGAAGGGTGGAGGCCATAATGGCAACGATTTCTGACCTGATGGGGGGTGAGGACCGGCAGATCATCTCGACCGGCAACAGTGAGCTCGACAAGAAGATAGCTGACGGTCTTCCGTTAGAGTCCCTGACCCTTATCGAGGGAGAGAACGATACCGGTAAAAGCGTTCTCACCCAGCAGATCATCTGGGGGGCGATGAAGCAGGGGCTTTCCGTAGACCTTTTCACGACCGAGAGCACCAGCAAGAGTTTCATCAAGCAGATGGAATCGATGAGCCTTGACATCTCCGAGTATTTTGCCTGGGGATACATCAAGGTCTTCCCGCTGCATGTTGTCGGTTTCGAGTGGAAAAAAGAGGAGATGAGCGGCATCCTTGCCCACCTCATAACCCACATCCAGAAAAGCAAATCCCAGGTCATTATCGTCGACTCCCTGACCCTTTTTACGGAATATGCCGAAACCGATGCCATCCTCACGTTCTTCACCAACTGCAAATCCTTAGTCGATCATGGCAAGACCATCCTCGTCACGCTCCATACGTATGCTTTTGAAGAGGATACGCTGGTCCGGATCCGGTCCATCTGCGATGCGCACCTGAACATGAAAAAAGCCCTTGTCGGGGACAAGTACGTGATGGTGATGGAAGTCGTCAAGGTACGGGGTGCACGAAAGACCACCGGAAACCTGGTGAGTTTCGAGGTCCATCCCGGGTATGGCATGAAGATCATCCCGATGAGTTTTGCGAGGGTCTGAACGTGTCCTCCCCCTCGATGGCGGTCAACCTCCCGTTCAAGCCGGAAGTACTGGATACCACCATCGATTTTTATTCCGATATCGAGTCGAGCGCCCTGTACAAAATGCTCCCGGCAAATGCCAAGGAGTACGTCAAGGCAAGCCCCCACCTCCTGGAATATCTTCATGTCTTTCCCGTCAATACCTACGGCATCCCGCTCTTCCTTCCCGAGCTGAAAAAAGATCTCCGGAACATGAAGAGCCCGAACATTATCTACCCGGTCAACGAGACCACCTTCATCCATATTCTCCCGGACCCGGATGATGTACGGAACTATTACATCCCCATCGAACCCTCGTTCCTGCACAGCGTTAACCTGATGCTGCCGGTCATCGA
>DANA01000104.1 GCA_002508495.1 Methanoregula sp. UBA276 | reverse complement strand
GATGTCTGGCTGAGACGAAACGGGGAAGTCGTTCTCGAAGCAATCAACCTGCGGGTCATGCCCGGCGACTTCTATGCCATCCTCGGGCCAAATGGCGGCGGGAAGACCACACTCCTGAAAGTCATTCTCGGGATCACCCCCCCGGAACGAGGGTCTGTCCGGATCCTTGGAGGAGCGCCCCACGAAAATCGTCACCTCCTGGGGTATGTCCCCCAGCTGCGAACGTTCGATTTCCAGTACCCCATCAGCGTAAGGGACATGGTCCTCTCCGGCCTGCTTGGCCGGATGACCGGGATCCTGAAGTCCTTTTCAGCTGCAGACATCTCCCTTGCCAACAAGGCACTCGAAACCATGGGCATCTCCCACCTTGCCGATCGGGCCATCTCTGACCTTTCCGGCGGTGAGCAACAGCGGACAGTCATTGCCCGTGCACTGGCCGGCAACCCGCAGATCCTCCTCCTTGACGAACCGACGGTCTTTGTCGATACCCCGACAGAGACACAGTTTTACGATATCCTGGAAAAACTTGCCCGGTCGATGACGATTGTTCTGGTCACCCACGATATCGGGGTGATTGTCTCCCACGTCACCAAAGTGGCCTGCCTCAACCGTCGGCTTTTCACCCATGATTCTCAGGAACTCACCGAGGATATGATCCAGGGCGCCTACCATTGCCCGGTGGATCTTATAGCTCACGGCCACCCCCATCGCGTCCTGCGCCAGCACCCAAAGGAGGAGTGACCGGTGTTCTCGCTGCTTGAGTATGCATTCTTCCAGAACGCACTCCTCGCGGGGGTGCTTGCAAGCATTGCCTGCGGCATCATCGGAACTTTTGTTGTCATCCGCCGCATGGTCGCCATCAGCGGGGGGATATCCCATGCAGCATTCGGCGGGATTGGCCTCGGATATTTTCTCGGGATCGAACCACTCATCGGGGCACTGGGATTCACTATCGGCACCGCGCTAACGATAGGCGAGCTGGAACACCGGGCAGAGCAGCACATGGACACTCTTATCGGCGCAGTCTGGGCAACGGGGATGGCCCTTGGGATCCTCTTCATTTATTTGACGCCCGGTTTTGCTCCCGATCTGTTCGGGTACCTGTTTGGGAATATCCTGCTGGTTCCGCAGACAGAACTCCTCCTCATGCTGCTCCTTGTCATCATCATCATCATCACGGTGGGAGCTCTCTTCAACGATCTCATCGCGGTCACGTTCGATGAAGAGTACGCCACGGTAACCAACCTGCCGGTTGAACGGCTTATACTCATCCTGCTCGTTCTCATTGCATTAACGGTCGTTATGCTCATCCAGGTTGTCGGCATAATCCTCGTCATCGCCCTGCTCACCCTTCCCGCTGCTATCAGCCGCGAATGGTCGACAACGGTGAAGAACATGATGCTGTATGCGATCCTTCTCGGGATAGTATTCACCACCGCGGGGATCTTCCTTTCCGCGTTCCTGAACATCCCCTCAGGCGCCACCATCATACTGGTAAGTGCGGCAGTCTACGGGGCAGCGCTCCTAAAAAGACACTGCACCCCGAATTAGTCAACGACTGCACGCACACCATCTCGTGTCACCTTCAGGACTGCTGGTTGTGCGGGAGAAAAACCAAAGTTTTTAATTAATTATGCGCATATGAGTAAATATCACAAATTTGTACATACTTCCAATTAATAGGCGAAATAATAGAGGAAACCCATCGCATGAATGACCCCGGACATATTCTTCCTGTTTTTGATCGAGAGGAGATAATCTCATGAACCGGCACCCGGAAGTTACGGACCTGCTTGAACAATACATGGAGGCATCCGGTTCAACAGCATGCTGGGTAACGGTCCGGGATATTCGGGCACACTTCAATCTCGATGAGTCAATCGCTCCAGCAATTTCTGGTTTTTTACAGAAGATCTACCAGGGACCATTCTTCACCTGCCAGTACAAGGTAACCCGTATCGAGAAGTTCCAGGATTCTATCCCGCCGTACAGGACCATCAGTAAATACCTGGTGCAGCAGCGCCCGGTGCTTAAGAAACGGTTAGAAGGCGTCAAAAACCCAAACGCCCTCCAGAATAACCGGTAAACTAATGGTCAGTACGCGGGCCGGGGAAGCCGGCGTGCCGGGAGCCACAATAGCAACCGGGAGATGCACACCGGTGCCCGCTCCGCATATGCTCCTGTGATGGCGATCCTTAAATCTTTATGCTCATATGCGTAATAATTCCCTGCGAAGATCCTGAGGTGTGATTATGTCAAATATCAAGCGAGACCGCCCGCATGCATGGGGACAGATAACCGGGCAGGGAAGAAACCCCTGCCGGCACTGCAACACGATGAACGACCCGGTTCTGCCGACAATACCAGAGCGCAGGGACTGCAGGATACCTTGCTGACACTTCGGGAGGGTGAAAATTATGCCACAACCATTCATCAGCGTACACGATCTCTGTATGGACTTTAACGATGCAAGAGTCCTCAATAATGTGTCCTTCGAAATCCCGGAAGGGGAGATAATCGGGGTCATTGGCAGAAGCGGTGCCGGAAAAAGCGTGCTCATGCACCTCCTCCGGGGTGTCGAAGATCCGCCAACGAAAGGCTCCATTATCTATCATATGGCAGCCTGCGACCAGTGCATGTTCATGGACGTGCAGAGCCGGGCCGGCGGAAAATGTCCTGAATGCGGGGGACAATTGTCAGCAGTGGATGTTGACATATGGGATGAGAAGTCCAACGGCATGAAGTCCCGGGTTATGAACCGGACTGCGATAATGTTCCAGCGCACGTTCGCCCTGTACGGGGACGATCGCGTTATCGAAAACGTCCTTCACGCCCTTGATGATATCCACTACCCGCAGGAACACGCGGTTAACCGTGCAGCTGACCTCATCGACCAGGTCAAACTCTCGCACCGGATGATGCATATTGCCCGCGACCTCTCCGGGGGGGAAAAGCAGCGGGTAGTGCTTGCACGGCAGCTGGCCAAGAACCCGGCAATGCTGTTTGCCGATGAACCCACGGGCACCCTCGATCCTGAGACCGCAAAACTCGTCCACCAGATGCTCCTTGAAGCCGCAAAGAAAAATACGATGGGCATGGTGGTGACCTCCCACTTCTCGCAGGTTATCGAGGACATGGCAAACCGTGCCATCCTGCTCGCTGACGGGGAGATCGCCGCTATCGGGGCGCCCAAGAAAATTATCAGAACGTTTGCCAAAGACTACCAGGAAATTGAAGAGTCGGCTCCACCCGAGATCGGGGACATCATGCTCCAGGCACGGGACGTCATGAAGCGCTACATCTCGGTCGATCGCGGCGTGGTTAAAGCCGTCAACAGTGTCTCGTTCAACGTTGCCAGAAAAGAGATATTCGGGATCATCGGTAAAAGCGGGGCCGGCAAAACCACACTCTCCCGGATAATTTCGGGGATCATCGAACCCACGAGCGGGGAGATGAACATCCTGATTGGAGACGACTGGGTTGACATGACCAAACCCGGCATCACCGAACGGGGGAGGGCAAAAGAGTACATCGGCCTCCTTCACCAGGAATACGACCTTTTCCCTCACCGCACCGTGCTCGACAACCTTACCGACTCGATCGGCCTCGAGTTCCCCAAGGAGCTTGCCATGAGAAAAGCCGCAATTACCCTGCGTATGGCAGGATTTTCGGAGGAGAAAGCAAAGGCCATCCTGGACCGGTTCCCGGGCGAACTTTCAGATGGGGAACGGCACCGGGTGGCCCTTGCCCAGGTACTCATACGCGAACCGCGCCTTGTGGTCCTTGACGAACCGACCGGAACTATGGACCCGATAACGAAACAGGACGTCAAACAGTCCATCCTGCACGCCCGTGACGAGATGGATGAGACGTTCATCGTGGTCTCCCATGACATGGACTTTGTCCGGGATATCTGTGACCGGCTCGCGCTGATGCGGGGCGGAAAGATCATCGATATCGGGCCGACAAAAGATATCCTTGCGCAGGTCACGGACGACGATAAAAAAGACTGAGAACCGGATTGTCCCGTTCAAACCTCGCGCGGGCCCGTACAATGCAAGGGAAGCAACAAGAGATCGGGAGATCTCCCCCGGTTCCCATTTCCCGGCATAAATTTTCAAGATAACGTCCCGTACCGGTCCAATGATAACCCTTTTACCCTGACGGGAGGAAAATCTGGGATATGAAGAACCCCTTCCACATCATGATCATCCCGACGCTGGGATGCCCGGGGCGGTGTAAATACTGCTGGAGCTCGGAAGAGGGTTCACCGGTCATGAGTGTCGACACGGTACGAGACCTTGTCGCATGGTTAAAAGAGTTCAGGAATGACCGGGTGACCTTCACGTTTCATGGGGGCGAACCCCTCCTTGCCGGAGCGGATTTTTACCGGCAGGTTCTGCCCCTGCTTGCAGGGGAATTAAAAAGCCTCACCCCGGACTTTGCATTGCAGACAAATCTCTGGCGCATGACCCCTGAGATCGCTCGTATACTCGCCGAATATCACGTTCCCATCGGCTCTTCAATTGACGGCCCGGAGGAGATCACCGACTCCCAGCGTGGCGAGGGATATTTCGCAAAGTGCATGAAAGGGTACGAAGTTGCAAAAGCTGCGGGTCTATCAGTCCGGTTTATCTGCACGTTCACCAATAAATCGGTCAGGCACAAGGAGGAGATCTTTGACTTTTTCAAGGCGAAGGGCTTGGATCTCAAACTTCACCCGGCCCTGCCATCGCTCCGTTCCGAAAACCCGAAAGAATGGGCATTGGAACCGGCCGATTACGGGGATCTCCTCGTCTATCTTCTTGACAAAGCTCTGGAAAATTTCGGGAAGATGGAGGTCATGAATATCAACGACCTCTGCCGCTGTGTATTCACCCGCAGGGGATCGGTCTGCACGTACGTGAACTGTATGGGCAACACCTTTGCCATCGGGCCGGAGGGAAGTATCTACCCCTGTTACCGGTTCGTCGGGATGCCGGAGTGGGTCATGGCCAATGTCCGTGACCGGCCAACCATGGAACAGTTGATGCAGTCTGAACCCGGCCGGCGTATGACCGCGTTCTCCGATTACGTGGACACCGCCTGCAAAGACTGTTCCCATATCAGGTACTGCAGGGGGGGTTGCCCGTACAATGCGATTGCTCCTTCCGGTGGAGAACTCGAAGGGGTTGACCCCCACTGCCCGGCATATAAGAGGATCTTTGATGAACTCAACGAGCGGATGAATGCCGAAATGTTCGATGAGCCCCCAAGCGGAATGGGCTTCGGTCTTTCGGTCTCCCGGAAGAAGAAACCCGGTGTGATGACGCTGATGCGAAAGATCTCGATGCAATAATCCGCCTTGAGAAAACGTTTTACTTGGCAGGCAATATCGTTTCTTCCGGGGGGATATCGGGCGTTCTTTTTTTATCCGCTTTTTTCCTTCACCATCCATGAAAGCCCCAATCCCCACAACCAAAAACCGCAGGGGGGTTGATTCCTACAACAACACTAATAAGCATTCAGCGGGATTCCTCTCATAAGGTGTATGAGCATGACAGAATCCCAACCCGCCACCTATCGTCCGGTCCGCCTTAACCGGGAGTTTTTTTCCGAAAAAATGATGGAAGACTATCAGGAGAGACACCAGAAAATCTGGCAGGACTTGAGCGTGGAAGAGCGAGGCGTGATCCATGCAGAATTCAATTCCAGCCTCCGTGTTCTTGAGGAGTCGCTCGCAACCGCAAGCCCGCTGTTTTTCATCAGTCATGCCCGCTGGGTACAGTCACGCCTTACTGCAGAGTCGTTTTCCGCAGAAGCAATACGCGCATTTTTCCGGTCATTTAAGGAAGTTGTTGCAACGTCTCTTCCGGAAGACTACCGGAAGGATGCAGAAATGTTCATTACATCAGCAGTTTCTGCCCTGGAATCCATTCCTATGGATTTGGGTGAAACGCATAGGGATGAATCAGCCCTGTCCCCAAAAGCAGGAGCGTTCCTCCAGCACATCCTTGCAGGTGAGGTTGCAAAGGCAAGAACGGTCATCGATCGTGAACTTGCAGCAGGCATCCCATTCAGGGAGATATATTCCGGAATATTCAGGCTGGTCCTCCAGGAAACAGGACGGCTCTGGCAGCAGAACAAGGTAACCATAGCACAGGAACATTTCGTCACCGATGTTATCCGGCGGACCATGGAACAGCTGCACACCCAGATTGCCGGTTCAAACCGGATATCGCGCCATAAGAAAACCGTTGTCGCTGCCTGCGTCGGGGAAGAGCTCCATGACGTCGGGATGCGGATGGTTGCTGACTTCTTTGATCTTGACGGGTGGAACGTCTATTACATCGGGGCCAATACACCGGCAAAAAGTATCATATCCGCAGTAAAGGACCAGGACGCCGATGTTGTCGCCCTTTCCATAACCCTGCCGGTCTATCTCTCCGATCTCCACTACCTGATCCGGTCTCTCCGGGCAGATCCGGCAACGGCACAGGTAAGAATTATCGTCGGGGGTTTCCCGTTTACCATCATTCCCGACCTCTGGAGGCAGGTCGGTGCCGATGCAGTCGCCGTGAGCGCAGAGGAGGCGGTGTCCGCTGCCGGCCGGCTCACCGCCGGCTAGCAAAAAACCGGGATAATCCCTGAACAGGTTCGGAAACGACAGGATCAGATGTTTCCTAATCTCTCATACCAGCGTCTTCTGGGGAGTATTGAGGTGCCTCTTTGCTGCAGGGGTGACCTCCCTCCCCTGGGGGGTACGCTTGAGGAACCCGATCTGGATAAGGAAGGGTTCATACACATCCTCAATGGTCCGCACCTCTTCCCCTACCGAGATGGCAATCGTCTTGACACCCACCGGGCCACCGTCAAAATCGTGGGCAACAACAGAGAGGATGCGCCGGTCCAGCTCATCAAGGCCCAGTGCATCGATCTGCATCAATGCCAATGCACCTTCGGTAATCTGACGGTCTATGGTCCCGTCTCCTTTCACGATTGCATAGTCCCGCACCCGGCGCAGGAGGCGGTTGACGATCCGGGGTGTACCGCGGCTCCTCTTTGCGATCTCCTCTGCCCCGTCCGGGGTAATCGGGATCTTCAGGATTGATGCACTCCGGGTGACAATACGGGAGAGATCCCGGGCATCGTACAGGTCGAGGCGCGACACGATGCCGAACCGGTCACGGAACGGTGCCCCGAGAAGTCCCTGCTTGGTGGTGGCCCCGATAAGCGTGAAGTGCTCGAGGTTCAGTTTTATCGTGCGTGCACTCGGTCCCTCCCCAATCATGACATCGATGAAGAAGTCCTCCATCGCCGGATAAAGGACTTCCTCGACAACCGGGCTGACGCGATGGATCTCGTCGATGAAGAGGATATCTCCCTGTTTTAACGGTGTGAGGAGCGCCGCAATGTCCCCGGGCTTCTCAAGAACCGGGCCCGTGGTGGTCCTTATGGTTGTGCCAAGTTCGTGGGCGATGATATGGGCAAGGGTGGTCTTCCCCAGGCCCGGCGGGCCGGAGAAGAGTATGTGATCGATTGGCTCCTCCCGCTTCCGCGCCGCCTCAAGGGCGATCTTCAGGTTCTCCTTGATCTGCACCTGCCCGACGAACTCGTCGAGCCGGCCCGGCCGTATGTTCAGGTCATCGTTCTCCTCATCGAGGGGTGCCGGAGACACCACGCGTTCGGTCATCTGCTCATCGCTCCTTCAGCCGGATGAGAGCGGCCTTGATGAGCTCCTGCACGGCAGGGATACTGCCCGGTGACCGGGCTGCCGCCATGACAGCATCGCGCGATTCGTTCTCGGAAAAACCAAGGGATATTAGCGCGCTTACTGCGTCATGAACCGCCATGCTGCCCGAACCGGTTCCGTCTTTTGGCAGGGTCTCGCCGATCTTCTTCATCTTATCCCGGAGTTCCAGGATCAGCCGTTTGGCACCCTTTGTACCGATCCCGGAGATGCGGGTTAATGCCTTCTCATCTTCGTTGAGAACGGCCATTGCCAGTTCATCTCTACCAATCTGGGAAAGGAGGTTCATGGCAATCTGGGGGCCGATGCCGGATACGCCGATAAGGATCCGGAACATCTCCAGTTCACTGGGGTGCAGGAACCCGTACAGGGTTATTGCATCTTCCCGTACAGCCATGTGCGTGAAGAGTTTGACTGCCCCCCGGGTAGCGGCGAGCTGCCGGATAGCCGGCTGGGTAACCTGTACCCGGTAACCAATGCCGTGGACGTCGATGATTACCCAGCGGTCGCCCACACCGGCGAGTTCGCCAAAAAGCTGTGCAATCATGATACTACCTCAGGATGTGGAGATGACATAAGGCAATCGATAAGGCATCCGCCGCGTCATCGGGTTTCGGGACGGAATCGAGACGGAGCAGGCGCGTTATCATGTCCTGTACCTGCCGCTTATCAGCACGTCCCGAACCGGTTATTGCCTGTTTTACCTGGTTAGGAGTGTATTCGGTTACCGGTATCTCTTTTTGCCCGGCAAGGAGAAGGATGACGCCCCGCGCCTCACTGACCCCCATTGCCGAGGTGATATTCTTCGAGAAGAATAACTTTTCAACGGCAATGTGTTCCGGCTGATATTTTTCAAAAAGGGCCGACAGTTCATCGTAGATATGCAACAGCCGGGCCGGTGCAGGAACGTCCTTTCCCGATTCGATACACCCATAACAGACGGGGAGATGGTCCCTGCCCCTGACCTCGATGACCCCGTATCCGAGACGTGCCAGGCCGGGATCAATGCCGATTACTCGCATACTTAAGTTGGCTCCTGATCAGGAATTTGTCTCTCCTCTTTTAAACGAGCGGTAGTGTGCGGGGTGAATGTGAAACGCCTGGCCCCATGACAGAAAGACACCTGCACCAGAGGCATGATCACCATGCTACGCGGAAACCCGTGAACTCCCCGGTTGCCGGCCCGTGTCTTACTTCAATCTCATCAACCCTGATGACCGGATCGTTTTTCGCATACGCCAATTTCAGGAAACTTTCAAGAGAGGCGGCCGAGCTCTCGCCGACAAATTCAACCGACCCGTCAGGCAGGTTCTTCACGTACCCGTGCACCCCGGTTGCACGGGCACACTCCCCGACGTAAGCCCGATAGCCAACTCCCTGCACCCGCCCTTTTGCCCGGGCGGTGATTCGTTCCACACGTACATACAGGACAGGGCAGGAACATAATGGTTGGGACCGGGAACGCGGGCATTCATGATACCGGGTGCTCCCCTGAAAAAAACGAAACCTGCTTCAGTTTCCAGTAATAACAGGTAAGAAGAGAACAATGAAGACCTTCCGGTATGGCCCCACCGAGATAGAACACCTGCGGAGACGTGACCGCAGGCTCGGTGCAGCCATCGATGAGATCGGCATGATTGAACGT
>DANA01000115.1:17427-40425 GCA_002508495.1 Methanoregula sp. UBA276 | reverse complement strand
TCTCTGGCAGACAACAGACCAGGAGCTGGTTTTCTCCTTCCTGTATACCAAAAGAAGCGGCAACGGTGCACTGGCGTGACCCCGCAGCAAACAGGAGTGCCTCCATTTCGGGGGTATTTGAGATGTTCGACCCCTCTTCAAACGCACGGAAAGCCAGCGTAACAGCAAGCACAGCGTGCCTGCGGCCCGCCATCAACCTGGCATTGAAACAGACGATGTGCGTATCGTACTTTTGCGCAATCTCTTGTATCCATTGAAGGAATGCAGAACGGTCGGTGATTGTGCAGGATGCGGCCCGGATCTGTTCTGGAGACAGTTCAAACGACATGGGATTACCTGAAGCAGGAGAGCGTTGATTGTCCGGCAGAATTCTGGTCATCCGCTCCTCCGTTTCCGTTCTTTTGTGCCTGCTTAGCGGTCAGTGACGGGGATCTCTTTTTGTTTTCGAGTTGGTCAAAGATCTGTTCAGCAATGCCCCGCCCGATGATGCGGGTCACCGTCTCAATCCCGGCTGCACGGACAGCCTCCGGGGATGATATCCCGTTATTGAAGAGCCGGCGGGCACGGACCCGCCCGATACTCCGCAACCGGACAAGGGGAAGAAGCTCGCGCCGGATCCCGTTCTTCATGCAGGTCTCGAAATCCCGTACCTGCGGGTGGAATGACGGGACAAACATCCGCGCCAGCTCTGCAGTTGCATGCAGCAGCCAGTTGACACTCTCGACCATGCCAAAGAGATCCCCGGGGCCTACCGCATAGCGCTCGCAGATCCGGGCATCGGGCATCTCATCAGTCCAGTCAGCAAGAAGCATCGCGGTCTTGATCCCCCGGTAATACTCTTCAGCCTCATCCTCTTCGTCCGGCATGGGCACCCAGAGCTCATCAGCATGGGCCTCAATCATCCGGTCAAGCTGGGCCCGGTCCGCGTTGCGGACGTACAACCGTGGCATATCGGGTGTGCTGCAGATGATCTGGAGGATACCGATATCGGTATACTCGTCCCTCATCCTCATCGCCGAAACGATCCTAGCTGCACTCCGGGGATCAATGTAGAGGCGGGAGACAAGGGATCCAAATCCTGTAGCCCCGAGGTGCTCGCCGACCTCCATCACCATCTCTGCCTCGATCAGAAATTTCAACGCCGCATTGACCGCACGCTGCATGAGCCGGCCCTGCCGGTGCTCGTGGACATAAAAACTCCGGTTCATGAACCCGGCAAGCTCGTCATGGGTACCGGCAAATCCGGACGCGATGAGGGAGAGCACGTGCGAGTAAAGGGCAGTCGGTTCAGCAATCTTTGAATGTACATCCTCTGCAGGAGCATCGATGTAATACTCGAACAGCTCCGTTACCTGCCCTTCGTCTTTGGCGATCAGCACGGCCTCCCCGTACGGGTCGAGGCGGGGGCGCCCGGCCCTGCCGGCCATCTGGTGGTACTCGCTTGCCGGGATCGGCTGCATCCCTTCCCCGGCAGTGAACCTGAGATAATCCCGGATGATCACCCGCCGGGCCGGGAGGTTGAGGCCTGCTGCAAGCGTAGGCGTTGATGAGATGCATTTGATGAACCCCTGCCGGAACCCCTCTTCAACGATCTTGCGCTCATCGCGGCTGAGGCCCGCATGGTGAAATGCAGACCCGGATTCGACACAAAGAGCAAGGGTCTTGCCCATTTCCGTCTCTGCCGAAGAACGGATCCGCCCTGCAAGGGCTTTGAGTTCCGCCTCCCCGCTCTTGATCGCCCCGGCAGCGCGCTTGGCAAACGCCTCGGCATTTCGCCGGGAAGAGACAAATACGAGGCATTGGCCGCCCTCAGCAATCGTGTCAAGGCAGAGGTTGAGGTCTTCGTAGTTGTGGGAAATTTTTTTGACCGCCCGCTCTCCTTCGCGGAAGATAATCCGGTCATCCCAGAAGATTCCCTGCCGGAGATCGACCGGGCGCCAGCTGCTGGTTATCAGTTCTGCATCAAGCCAGCTGGCCAGCAGGTTAGGGTTTCCGATGGTCGCCGAGAGGCCGATAACCTGCATACCCGGGTTCCGGCACCGCATTTTTGCGATTACCATCTCGAGCGTGGGACCACGGTTTTCCGAATCGATGAGATGGATTTCGTCAACGACAAGGAGCGTTATCTCATTGATCCAGCGGGTACTGTTCCTGAGAAGAGAATCGACCTTCTCGCTGGTGGCAACGATGATATCGTTCCCGCCCAGCGTATCCTCCCGCCGGTCAAAATCACCGGTAGCGATCCCTATGCGGACACCCTTGCCGCTGAACTCATCGTACTTCTCGCTCGCCAGCGCCTTGAGTGGTACGATATACAGGCATTTGCCCCCTTTGGCGATCTGGGCATGCATCACCATCTCAGCGATGAGCGTTTTACCGCTCGCAGTAGGGATGGCCACGAGTTGGTTTTTTCCCGCCAGCAATCCCCGCCCGACACATTCTGCCTGCGGGGGATAGAGCTCGGTGATCCCGCCTTTCTGATACCGCTCCCGGAGGGTTTTTGGAACCGCAAGCGTTTCGATCAGCAAGGCACCATGCCCCCGGGAACCCCTTGAATTCCACTCAAATTCGCTGGTATTTCAGTCCTTTTTTGGAATACTAACCATAAAAACGAATTATTCTCCACTGGAAACGCAGGAAAATACATAAATATGATTTTCGATTTTTGCTCATTTGCAGGATCAGTAGTAATAACTGATCATGTCCTGCTTTGCCTCTTTCTTCTTCCGGTCAAGGAAGGCAAAGACATTCTCGTGGGGAACCCCCTCAATCAGCATATCGACCGCTGCCCGGGCGGTCTTGAGCTGCTCGGGATACCCGATCAGGGCAATGGTTTTGCCAAACACCGAGATCTCAACATCGGTCATATCCTCGATCTGTTCACGGGCACGACCGTCCTTCCCGATGATCCGCCCACGGAGCCGGTCGAGCTGCCGGGGATTGTCTGCCATTCCCCCGAGGTCGATAACCTCAAGGAGGAGATCCTCATCCTCGATCATCTCGAAAGCACGTTCCGGTGAGAACCCCCGGTTGATGGCGTTGATGATCTCAACGGCACGTAAGAGCGGGATGGTGTTCTCTTCGTCTCCTTCGACTTTCACCAGGCCTTCCTTGGAATCAATGGTGATCGTGGTGTGGGTCCTGTTTTCGAGCTCTTTTTTGGTTGCGCCGCTTTTGCCAATAAGCACGCCAACCCTGCTTCCCGCAATTTTTATTTCCTGCATCATATCTTTAATTCACCTTGGATTGTTATCTGCCAGGACTATAATTCGTCTGGTTTCCTGCTCTCTTGCACTGTGAAAATTCCGTATCACGGCTCAGCAGTATTCAGTCCAGTCACCGTATGGAAAAGTTCCACATCGTCTAATACATCACAGCGATTTTTAAAAAACCGGTTGATGTTCTTGATGTCCCGCATCAGGAACGGGAGGGCCCGGGGGTGATCGCGGGTTACGGACTGGCCCATATCTATGAAATATGGTTTGTCGTGATACAATATATTGAACTCGCTCATGTCGGCATGCACGAGCTCGGCTTTCTTATAGAGCCGGTCGATACAATCGATTACCTGGGAATACGTCTCCGCGGGATCTTCGAGGCTGACATTACGGAGCTGGGGATAGGGCACTTCATTCTCGCCAAGAAAAGACATGATGAGGAGATTCCTGTCCCAGACAATGGGCTCGGGCACCGTGATGCCAGCGTCCCGTGCGCGGACAAGGTTTGAAAACTCCTTCCTTGTCCAGGCAAAGATGAGTTCCTTTTTTGCCTTTTTTACATGAGAAAACCGGCGATCGCCCGTGATGTAGGAACTCATGGTGGTAAAATTCGCGGTCCGGATCCGGTAGATCTTGATGGCAATAGGGGTGCTGTCCCGTTCACCATAAAAGACGTTCGCCTCCTTTCCCGTGCTGATGGAACCGCCGATCACCGAGATCCATTTCTTGTGGACCAGTTTGTAGAGGGCAAGGAGGGTGACCTCGTCAAAGACGTCCTCCCGCACCTTGAGCTGGTCGGCGTCTTTTATACGGACGCCCATCTCTTCGAGGCGCTGGTCAAAGAGATCCTGTTTCTTGTCAAGGTTCCTGCCTGAGCTCAAAGGGTATTCACCGTCACCATGGAATGTTACCGGATATATTCCCGGACGGGAGCAAGGATCCCGATGAGAGATTCACCGCAGGCCTTCTTGAGGTCAAGCGGATGCACCTCGCCTTTCCCGTATGCTGCTTCAAGGTCTGCATAGGATATAAAGGAGCGGTCGCCCCCAAATTTCTCGGGCCGTCGTATCGTTATTTCGGGCAGGCGGGGGAAGATATGGTACTGGAAGATCTGGAGGATCGGGTTCTCTGCAATTTCGGGGGGACAGAACGCTTTCTGGCATTTCTTCCGGATCTCGTCCTCGGAATCGGCGACCGAGATATAGTTCCCCTGCGAGGAGGACATCTTCTTGCCGTCGAGGCCGTTGAGGATGGGGGTATGGATGCAGACCGGTGCCTTATACCCGAAGTTGACGAGGTGCTCGCGGGCGAGCATGTGGATCTTGCGCTGGTCGATACCCCCGACCGCGGCATCGGCATTCAGGAGCGCAATATCTGCCATCTGCATGATTGGATAGATCATCTGGGAGACGGTCGGGTGGTCCATCTGGCGCCCAACTTCGTCCATGCTCCGCGTTGCCCGGTTGAGGGTTATCTCCTGGGAGAGCCGAAGGACAAGGAGTTCATAGTCACGGTTCAGCTGGACCTCGGATCCAAGAACATAATTCACGTTCTTTAAGCCCAGCCCCTCGAAGCAGCGCCGGTTGTAATCGGCAAGCTCACGGACTTTCTCCATCGTCCCTTTCCGGTTCAGGAATGCGTGAAGGTCGGCGAGGAGCACGGTTACTTCGAACCCTGCTGCCTGGAGGTCGACAAGCTTGTTGATCGTAACGAGGTGGCCGAGGTGGATCTCGCCGCTCGGCTCGTAGCCGGCATAGACCCGTTTTACGGGCTGTTGAAGAAGTGCCCGGAGGTCGTCGTCCGTCACGACTTCGACCGTATTCCGGGTTACACGTTCGTACGCGTCCATTAAAAAGAGTGGGTTATGAAGGGAGTTAATGGTTATTCTGGATGGTTTTGAAGTTCATGGCAGCGTTTGTGGCGGCAACCGATGCAGCTGCGTCCTTCTCGGCGCCCATCATGGCGCGGATCGCGTCAACATTCTCGACCACGACATCTGCCTCCTGGTGGATGCCCTGGAAGAAACAGAGCTCGTTGTCACTGGCATAGATGGAGTCCTCGAAGATGCAGTTCTCCCAGAGGTCAGCCCGCGGCCGGCCAAGGTCCATGGCGAACTCCTTGAGTTCGGCGGTGCTCTTTAATCCTGCCGTCTTTTTGATGAGGCCGAGGCGGGGGTGGGCATTGATGAGCTGGATAACCCGTTCTTTACTGACAGGCTTTTTGGTTGTGATCTGGATTGCGTGCATGTGCATCATCGTGGTCGGTACGATCATTGCCATCGTGGTGATGGAGATGTGGGGCAGGACGGAAAGGACATCCGGTCCGTGGTGGCTTGGAACGCTCACCGGGTCGAGGACAATGGCGTCGATGGGTCCTTTCTTGATCTCACCCGGGTCGGATCCGCGCCGGACCATGATGGCATGGACATGGTTTACGCCGTATTCCTTATCGATCTCGTTGATGATCCGGCACAGCCCGGTGGTGTTGCAGGAAACGACCCGGACAAACTGCCTGCCAATAGCGTCCTTGTAGTTGCAGGATGAGTTGAAGGAGAAGCCGGCAAGGGCGTGCTCCTCCCCGCCCTGCCAGAGTGCCTTGACGCCGATCTTCTCGTACAATGCCTTGTTCGTGGCGCCGACTTTCCCCGGGGTAGCGTCCACCACGACATCGGCAGCCCTGCACATGTCTTCAACGCTGCCGGCAACCGCAAGGCCGGCTTTTTCGAATGCATCCTTTTTTGCGATGTCAGCGATATAGAGCGGGAATTCCCGCTGTTTTGCTACATACGCTTCGGCATTCGGGCGGGTCTTGGAGACCCCGATAACCTTCATGTCCTTCTGGGCGGCGACAGCATCGGCAACGCGCTTGCCGATAGTCCCATACCCGTTGATGGCAACCTTGATCATACATTGTAGATTGCACCGGAATTGAAAAAACTATCCGAAATAAATCCGGCATAATTTTTTAAAAAATGAATTCTCCGGTAGGGCCCGGTTGAAATATCCGCCAATAACATACGAGCAAACAAAGGTATCCGGCAGATTAGAGGAACAAGCTCTGCATTTTCACGACTTCTGTGCTGTCCTTTGCCTGTGCATAACAATCCAGCGGTTCCTGGTTCACTTCCAGGAAGCGGATCCCCCAGCTCAGTTTTGCGAGGATCGCTTGTGCCCGCTCAGGATCTCCCATGATATACAGTGCTGCTGCGAGAGCCTCGACCGAGGTAAGCTTACAGGGCCTGCCAAAATTGACGGGGTTTGCTGCAACAAGGAACGGAAGCGCCCGCCGGGTCGGCCACGCGCTGATCCGCCCGGTATCCAGAACCTCCCACGAACAGTCCAGCACGGTCAGGGATCGGAAGGTCCGGTCAGACGGGGAGAGTGCCTGCTCTGCCGTGGGGTCAAGGATAAGGGTGTTCCGCGGGATCTGGGGGATCCGGGTAAAAATTTTTAAAAATCCTGCCCGCTCCAGCTTTTTTACCGTACACTTCCGGGGATCGCAGGTATTGTCCCGGTAGGCATACAGGGATATCATTGATTAGCTGTGCGTGCACACGCGTAAATAATGTACGTGCTCTGCGCACCCTGCATCCTCAACCCCTCCCTCCGGGCAGAAGGGATTACCCGGGTATCTGACCTGGCGCTTTTTGCCCGCGTGCAGGATCGCTGCAGGAAGTACTCGTTAGAGATGGTCCCGCTTCCCTGCGTCGAGACCCTCCACCTTGGTCCCGGGCGCAGGCCCGGGACATTTCTTGAACGGCTNNTATTGCACAACGCGGACCTCCAGTCTGCATCGTTGGTGTTAACTCGTCCCCCACCTGTGGTGTCACCAGCACGTATTACGGCAGCGACGGATCAGTTCCTCCAAAATGCGCCGGGCGGGGGGTCTTTATCTCACGTTTTCCGACAATCCGGGCGTTCGATGTCGCGGCATTTGCCTGCTTCCGGGTTTACCTTGCCGCACCGCTTTTCTCCGAAGCCGAACGGTCATATAACGCTACTGTTGCTGCCAGACTGGAGGAGAACCTCTTTGATGTTTACCTCCCGCAGGAAGCAGGGGATGATTCCGGTACCCGGGGAAATCCCGAGCAGGAGATCCTGTTTGAGAAAAACCTGCAGGCCCTCAAAGATGCGGATATCGTAGTTGCAATTATTGATGGTGCCGATGCAGATTCCGGCACGGCATGGGAGATGGGGTATGCATTCGCGGTGGGGAAACCGGTCATCGCCCTGAGAACGGATTTCCGGCGGATTGGCCACCATGAGCAGGTCAACCTGATGCTCGAACAGTCGTCATCGGTTGTTACGTCCTGCAATCAGTTGCTTGAGGTATTGCATGCCCCGCTCCTGCAAGGGCCGGACGCGTAATTGACGCTTGGAAAACATACAAATAACGGGCAATATTTGGAAAAAGGACCGATAATCCTGTAAAAGTAAAAAAAAGCAAGGAACTATATCAGAATATTTACGAAATAGTACCTGATTGCCGATGGGGAAGAAACGAGCCGATCACGGGAAGGAGAAAGCGGGGGTAGAGAGTGGATGCAACCTTGATGGGGATTATACCTCCCCGATCCAGGGCTTTACCAGTCTCTCGTTTGAAACGGTAAAAGATACGGTAATCCACAGCAGGTATGTACAAATTCTCCTTTCCCTGACCATAATCGGTCTCTTCCTCCGGTTGTATAATCTTGGTTACAACTCACTCTGGCTTGACGAAGCCTCCACGCTTACCTTTGCCTCGATGTCAATCCCCGGGATCTGGGAAGCGACAACGGGAGGTGAGTTCAATCCCCCGCTCTTTTACTGGATAGAGCATGGCATGCTGGTCTTCGGGAACAACGAATTCGTCCTCCGGTTTGTCCCCGCAATTCTTGGAATTCTGACGATACCCCTTGTCTATATTGCCGGTAAAGAGTTCCTTGACCGGAATACCGGCATCATTGCAGCAGCAGCGGTCACCTTCTCCCCCTTCCTGATCTTCTATTCACAGGAAGCCCGGGCATACTCGATGGGACTGTTTCTTGTTGTTATTGCCATGATCTTCTTCCTGCGGGCTCTTAAATCCGGGGAGATCCTCCCTTGGGCTCTCTTTGGTCTTGTCTCTGCCCTTGCGTTCTGGACGCACTTCTATACCCTTGTTATTACCGGGGCCATGGGGCTGTATGCGCTTGCGATAAAGATTCCGAACATTAAAAAAGATCTCGCGGCCTTCAAACCGCTTATCCTGGCCGGTGTGGTATTCGCCATCATCAGCCTGCCGCTCATCATCGTCACAATTCAACTCTTCATGAAGAGAACCGCATCAGCCCCGACCTTTGGGATAGAGGGAATTGGCATCATTACGGAGACCTTCCGGCAGCTCTCGGGATTCTCCAATATTGTGATGTACCTGTTTCTTATCCTGTTTTGTATCGGGATTGTCCAGGCATTTTTGATTGACAGACACAAGGGAATTCTCCTCCTTTCCCTAACTCTCCTGCCATTTGCCATCAGCTGGTTCCTTTCGTACCGTCTCCCGATGATGCCAAGGTACCTTATCATTCTCGCCCCGGTCTATTTCATAGGGATTGCGCTCGCGTATAAACCCCTCTGTACCCTGGTGAAGAACCGGATGGTCGTTTATGGTTTTATTGCCCTGCTGGTTATCCTGAGTGTCAGCACCCCGTTCTTTATAAGTTATTATTCCTCGTTTTCCAAGGAGGATTGGCGGGGGTTCTCCGGGCAGGTCTCCCAAGTCACGCAGCCCGGGGATCTTGTCGTCGTCTCACCGGGATATATGTTCCAGCCCTTCGATTATTATTATTCGAATGCTACGGATGGGACAATTGAGATCCGTGCCGATACTGGAATCGCCTTGGATGCAATCCGGCAGCAAAAAGGCAATGCTTCACTCTATCTTGTGGTGACCGGGGATATATCAGCGGCGAACCCGGAAGGCGATGTCATTGCCTGGATCAATGAACATGCCGAGCTCATCCGCCAGCACACCGGCATTTACTTCTTTGTAGTACGGTAGTTCCGGACACGATTGCCCATGTATGACCTCACGGTAATCATCCCGACGTTTAACGAAGAGGCTTATCAGTAATATTATCCTGACTTCGCCGCTTCTGGTAAAGTCAGGATTAAAAAAGACTTGTTCTCAGGCAGGGCTGACAATATCCACAATCCGGTCCCCGGCGTTTCCATCTCCAAACGGGTTGGACCACGAACGGTCCTTTTTCAACATGATCTCTGCAGCACGGATGACGGAATCTGCACTGAAGCCGGCTACGATATTTGCTCCGACATCAACCGTCTCGGGCCGTTCTGTTGAATCCCGGATCGTGACACAGGGGGTGTTGAGGATGCAGGTCTCTTCCTGAACCCCCCCGGAATCCGTGAGTACGAGCCGGGCTTGCGATTCAATCTGGAGGAACTCGAGGAAGCCAAGTGGTTTTACAATCTGGAAACCCTTCATATCAATTCCAAACGATCGGATCATCTTGTCGCTTCTGGGATGAACGGGAAAAACGAGTGGCAGACCTGTCATGTCATGGATCTGTGATAATCCCCTGAGGATCTCCTTAAAGCGCTCTTGATTGTCAACATTTTCCTGCCGGTGAAGGGTAACAAGCAGATACCGTTCTGGCTCAAGATCAAGGATTTTTAATACATTAACCTGTTTTTTTGCCAGAGAGAGGTTTTGCCTGATGGAATCTACGATTGTATTTCCAGTGACGAAAATCTGCTCCTCACAAATGCCCTCGTGAATGAGATGATCCCGAGCTTTTAATGTCGGAGCAAAAAGAAACCGGGAAAGGTGATCAGCAACAATCCGGTTTACTTCCTCCGGCATCGTGCGATCGAAACTGCGGAGTCCTGCTTCGACATGCCCAACGTCAATTGGATGCGGCGAATCGGTACCCCCGTGACACTTAGATGCAGCGAGGGTGCCTGCAAGGACGGTATTGGTATCTCCTTGGACCAACACGACCTCTGGCTGATTCTGCCTGAGAACTTTTTCCACGCCCGCCATAATACGCCCCGTTTGTTCTGCGTGGGTTCCCGATCCTACATCCAGGTTATAATCGGGAGCAGGCAGGTTGAGTTCCTCAAAAAACACACGGTCCATTTCATATGAATAGTGTTGGCCGGTGTGAAGGACAAAAAAATCCACACCTCTCTTCTGGCACGAGCGGATAATTGGCGACATCTTGATGATCTCTGGCCGGGTACCAAGAACTATCGCAAACATGGTAATTGGTATTCTAAATTAATACTGATATAGATTGACGTTGACTGGGATGAGAATCATGAGGTCCAGGTTCGGCGGAGATATTTTGTCATGAAGATCCGGTACAATAGGAGGATGTTATTCCGGATTTCTTTTTTGATATTGATTTTTGACTCCCCGTATTTTCGTTTTAGCAGAGGAACGGGCACTTCAGCGACTTTTCTGCCATTGATGATCAGTTTTGAAATTATCTCCGCATTGATCTCAAAATTACAGCTGGTTATCTCAATCGTATCAAGGGCGCTGCGCTTGTAGAGCCGGAATACCGGACTAACACAGGTGATCCCCCCTCCTAGGAGGAGACGGTAAAGGAAGTTCACGGAATTACTCATGAAAAGCCGGAACGGGGTTACTTCTTCCATAAGTCCCCTCTTAAGATACGGAGAGCCGGATATACAGTCAGCATCGGTTTCCCGGTATTTGGCAATGAGTTTCTCAACGTCAACTGGCCTGAATGTGAGATCAGCATCCAGCGTCACCACCAGGTCTCCACTGCTGGCAGCAAGACCCGTTCTTATTGCGGATCCCATTCCTTTGTTCTTCTCGTGAAGGAGAATCCGAACATCGGTACGGCCGGCAGTGACGTCCCGGATTTTTCTGATAGTGTCGTCACGGCTGCCATCATCAACGAAGAGATACTCAATTTGTTCCCCGGTTGTTTTCCCAATCTTATCGATTATTGCAAACAGCTCCAACGGATAGTGGATGACATTATCCTGCTCATTATACAGGGGAATGATAATGGATATCATATTGACGCCTCGCTGAGTTTGTCAAATGAGAATTTTGAGAAGATAAAACCCAGTACAAGAGCATAGTACATCGATATTGTCCTGTCAGTCAGTACAATTGCTATGGAACTGACCGGATCGATGCCCATTTTCTGAATAAGGAAATCAAGTGAACCTTCCATAATCCCGATTCCCAGCGGAATCTGAGAAATAAGACCAGCAATGATTGCCAGACTAAAGAACATCGAGATTTGGAGCGGGTTTATCAGGTAACCAAATGCCAGGACAACAACCCATATCCGGACAAATTCAAGAATGAGGGAAATCAGGGTGATAAAAAAAACTGCAACAATCTGGTGGAAAGGTAATTTTCTAATGTGAAAATTCACCTCTTTAATGTTCAGAAGAGGTAGACGAATGACGATCTTCTCAGCAAGGCTCATGAAATAACCGGCTTTGTAATAGAAAAGTGTCAGCAGGAGAATTATAATAGCACTGGTTTCCATCACAATGACCGTGATTCCACGGAATTCGATAAGGATAATGGCCGATGCTGCAAGGAATAAAATCACCAGCTCGAAAAAACGCTCATAAAATATCATGGACACCCCATCAAAAAAATTCAGAGAATGCTTTTTCTGCATATAATATGCTTTGAAGAGATCACCTATCTTTCCTGGCGTTATATTAGCATAGTACAGACTGGATACAGTAACAATCGACGCCTCCGAGAAGGTTATTGGTTGACCGTATTTCTGACACAGGAATTTCCACCGGTATACTTTTACGAGAATATTGAGATTTGAAAGAATAAAAGCAATGATCAAAAGGGGGATACTGATTGTCAGGAGCGTCTGAAAGTTTTCGGTTATCCCGGATTTCAGAATGATGAAGGAAAGTAAAAACACTCCGATGACCAGGAGAAATATCTGAATCCATCGCTTTTTGCTCTCTAAAATACTCATCAATATCCTGCCTGTATTAGAAAAATTTCATTTTTCGTGTTGCTCGGATAACAGTGTATACCTGTATTCTTTTTCTTATAATACCTTATATTTGATATGATGCTGCGGATATCGGGGCGATCCTTGTCCTTGGGATAATCCATTCACCTCCCGATTGCAGTGGGTGATTATTCTCATAGTAAAGGATAATCCTCGTCAACACCCATGATATTCTATGTCCAACCTCACCGTCGCCGTCCTCGCCCCGCCGGACTATGCCAAAGACCTTGGCAAGAAGGGCACGACAAGCGACATCACGTTCTATAACTTAAAGAAGGGCGATGCTACCGTCACCTTCATCGAGCCGACACGGTATCCCGAGAAGCTCTCCAGCCTCTTCTATGCAGCCTCGATGGCCGATCGCGTACTCCTTGTCGTCAACGAGATCAATGCAACGTTTGGCGAGTCCGTCCTGATGCTCCAGTGCGCCGGCAAGGCGAGCGGGTGGCTGATTCTTCAAAACTACATCACCCCTGAGCAGATCGCCCCGCTGATAAAAGATACCGTTGTTGAAAAATACGCAGTCATCGAAGAGGACATGAATGCCATTCGCGAAATGATGCTTGACCTTACTGCAAAGCAGTCTGTTGTGGAGGCAGCTGGCAAAGGAGTCGTCCCGGTCGATGCCCACTTCAATGTCAAGGGTGTCGGGGTCGTTGTCCTTGGCTCGGTTGCTCAGGGGAGCATTAAAAAGCACGACCAGCTCAAGGTCCTGCCCATAGAGAAGACCGCCCAGATCCGCTCGATCCAGAAGCACGATGACGATGCAGAGATCGCTGTTACCGGTGATCGCGTCGGCCTCGCCTTAAAGAACATCGAGTCCGAGGAGCTGGACCGGGGCTTTGTGCTCACCACTGACCCCTCGATCCTGCACGCGACCCAAGTAACCGGCAAAGCGGAACTCGTGAAGTACTGGCCGGCGCCTTTAAAAGAGGGAATGGTCCTCTATGCCGGCCACTGGATGCAGTTCCTCCCGACCAGGCTTGAGAAGGTCGTCGCGGAGGGTGACTGGCGGAAGCCAACCATCACCCTGACGATGGAGAAGGACCTCGTGTACCCACTTGGCGCCCGGGTAGTTCTCCATTACCTGGAAGGCGGCAAGCTCCGGGTCGTCGGATCAATGACGATACAATAATATCTTTTTTCATTGGCCGGGGAAACAGGCCCGAGTGCCAATTACCTTATCATTCAAAACGATCATCAGTACAAACGATAACAATGCTGGAAGGAATTATTGGATGGATTATCCCGGGCATCATTGTTCTGGTCATCATTGGACTCATTCTCTGGGCAATCGGCATCTACAACCGGTTTGTTGCCTTGAAAAACTCGTCCGAAGCCACGCTCGGCCAGATCCGGGTAGCCATGAAAAAACGGCTCGACATGATCGACCAGCTCCTCGGTTCTGTGAAGAGCTATGCAACGTTTGAGAAGGAGACGCTTACGAAAGTCACCGCCATGCGGGCGAGCGTTGGAACGGCAGGCCCCGGCGACCTCTCGAAAGTCGAGGCCGAAAGCCGCTCCATATTCGGCCGCCTCCTTGCAGTTATGGAAAACTATCCTGACCTCAAGACTGCATCTACCGTCACGAACATGATGGACTCGGTAAAAGGCCTCGAGGACGAGATCGCCCGCCAGCGGTACACCTTCAACAACATCTCGCAGGAGTACAATACGATGATCGACACCATCCCGTCAAACATCATCGGACGGTTCATGGGTCTCATCAAGCTCGAGTATCTCCAGTTCGAGGAAGCAATCGCGACCGCACCGAAGATCGAGTTCTGAAGGGTCGATCTCGTGAGCGAAAAAAGTCAGCTGGCAGGGGTTGTGGGAGCCGGGCTGCTGCTCGGCCTGATCGCCCTTGCCAGCATTGTGTTCTTGGCCCCGCTGTTCGAAGGAGATCTCACGGTCAGTTCCTATGAAGCGGTTCTGGGAACTGACGGGACGCTGACCGAACAGTACACCTACGATGTCGGCAGCGGGTACGAGTACCGGATGCTCTATCGTATCTGGGAAGCACCGGTCACCCTCACGCCGCTCGATGAACCTCATGTCAGGGTCGTATCTATGGACCCGCCGCCTGGCACGATCGGGTACGTGCGGGACGATAATGGTGACGTAACCGTCTATCCCGCCGAGGCTCCTGAAGCGAGCCGGAGCACTATCCGGAACCTCGCGTACCGCAACGAGGTCGGGATCTTCAACCCGGACTACTATTCCCGTGGGGAGTACATTGCCCGGTATGAATACGTTATCAATCCCCCGTTCGAGACAGACGGGGCAACAACCCATCTCAACCTGCAGCTAGCCGGGACAACCCATATCCCGTACCACAATGTCAGGGTCACGGTCCCTGCAACGGGTATCGATACGGTCTTTACCTACCCCCCGTCGCTTGAGACGCACAAGAGCGGAGATGTGTATATCATCACCGGAAGCGTTGCTGCCGACGAGATCCTGGGGATAGAGATGCTCGGCACGATTGAAGCATTCAGTGCGATGTCGGGGTTCACGCGACATGTTGACGCTGTGCGGGAAGAAGCGGCATCAGGAGCGTTCTGGTACAACCTCCCCTATTATGTCGCCAGCCTGTTGAACTGGATCGGAAAGATTGCCGTCATTATTGTCCCGCTCCTCCTCATCGTTGTCTGGCACCGGTATGGCAGGGAGAGAGAGTTTACCGTCCCCCAGTACCTGAGCACCCTTCCCGGCACTTCCCTCAAACCATGGCAGGTAAATCTCCTGTTCAAGAAGGATGCTGTTGATTTCGACGAGGACGGGTACTATGCCACGCTTCTTGACCTCCACCGTCGTAAAAATATCCGGATCGAGGAGAAAGGGGAAGGCAAAGGGCTCCTAATCCGGGTGCTGTCGACCGATGCTACCGATGCCTATGAGCAGCGGGTTATCGCGTTCATCACCACGCTCTCTGAAAATGGCGTTCTCGACACCGACCGCATTGAAAAACTGACAAAGCAGGCACTGACCATGAGCAGTGCTGAAGAAACAGCGCTCCGCTACCAGCGCTCCTTAGCCGATGTCACAAAACGGGTTGATACTACCATATCAGGGCAGTATATGGTTGATGGCCGGGAACACCTCATCGTCCTCCTCCTGCCAGCCATCGTTATGGCCGGGATAAGCCTGATCCTCGCGCTTGTTGCCCCCATGCAGTCGTACCTCACGTTTCCCGCACTCCTCTGCTGGGTCATCGTCGTTGTCCAGGTTGCCATCGCGTCTGCCGCCCCCTCGACCCTCTTCGGGCACTGGAAGGACGACCGGTACCGTGAAAAGCTGGAATGGGATGCATTCACCCGTTTCCTCTCTGACATGGCCATGATCCGGAAGTATGCTCCTGCCGACATCTCGATGTGGGGCGAATGGCTCGTCTTCGGTACAGCGCTGGGCGTCGGTGACAAGGTAGAAGCCGCGATGAAATCCCTCAATGTCCAAATCCCCGAAACCGGTGTGCCGATGGGTGTGATGGGCATGAACTACGCGTTCCTGCCGCTGATGCATTTTACCCCGCCCAGCCATGGCAGCTCGGGTGGTGGCGGCTTTGGCGGAGGAGGTTTTGGCGGAGGAGGGGGATTCGGCGGCGGTGGTGCCGGTGGGCGGTAAGCCCCCACAACCCCGCATGCAATCCCTTCAAGAATATAAACCCGCACAAACCATATGAATACGAGAAGGGGAATCTGATCGTATGCAATATGCGGAAGGGCAGGTAGGAAGGGTCTTTGTCGTGCGAATCGATGATGGAGAGGATGTGCTCGCCACCATCCGCACCTTCATTGCCGAGAAGAATATTGCTACGGGATCGGTCATCTTCCTTGGCGCCCTGATGGACGGGAGGATGGTCACCGGTCCTGAGGAGCCGGTCATCCCTCCAATCCCACATTTTGTCATGTTCGAGGGTGGCTGGGAGGTCTTTGGAATCGGCACGATCTACCCCGGCGAGGGCGGCCCTCATGTCCACATTCATGCATCGGTCGGCCGTTCCGGCCATGCCCTGACCGGGTGCCTCCGGGACCAGGCAACCACCTACCTCATCGTCGAGGCGATCATCCAGGAGTTCACCGGGCTCTCCGCACGGCGGGAGTATGACGAAAAAATGCAGCTCCACCTCCCGGTTCTCGGGGATACCGGCAACAAGGCCCAGAAGACGCTCGAGGAGAGCGGCCCCCAGGATAAGGAAGAGGACGAACCTGCCGGCCTCAAAGAGCAGGAACCGGAGGGCGAGCTTTCGGGCGGTCTTGCCGAGATCATCCGCGACCTTACCCGGAAACCCACGTCGTAATGTGATAATTGTCAATTCATCTCCTTTTTCATGCTACCCCAGCCCCGTTTTCTCCCCACGAGCCGCGAAGAGGAAAAGCGCATCGGCACTGACGGGTTCGATGTCATCCTGGTAACCGGCGATGCGTATGTCGACCACCCGGCGTTTGGCACCGCACTTATCGGCAGGGTACTCTGGGATGCCGGCTTCACGGTCGGGATAATCGCGCAGCCGGACTGGAAATCCGGCACAGATTTCCAAAAACTCGGCGCTCCCCGCCTCTTCTTTAGTATCTCTTCAGGGAACGTCGACTCGATGGTGAACAACTTCACCCCCAGCATGAAGCGGCGGAGCGACGATGTTTATTCCCCGGGCCGTATTCTCCGGCGACCGGACCGTGCAACCACGGTCTATACAAATAAAGTTCACGAACTGTTCCCTCAGACGCCCATCGTCATCGGCGGGATCGAGGCAAGCCTGCGCCGGTTCGCCCATTACGATTACTGGCAGGATCGGGTGCGGCAGGCAATCCTTGCCGATGCCCCTGCCAACCTCCTCGTCTTTGGCATGGCGGAACTTGCTATCGTCGAAATTGCCCGCAGGCTTGCCGCAGGTGAGCCGGCGAGCGCCCTTCACGATATCCGGGGCACCGCGTACCGCATCGACCTTGCGTCGTGGAGGGCGATGCCACGGGAAGGAATTGTCGAACTCCCGTCATTTACTGAAGTAGCAGGGGACAAGACCGCCTATGCCCGTGCTTTCGCGCTCCACTACCGTGAACAAGATCCGGTCGCCGGCCGGGTTGTTGCCCAGCCCCACCCAAAGACGGTCGTAATCCAGAACCCCCCGGCCCGGCCGCTGGCAACAGAAGAGCTCGACCATATCTATGAACTCCCGTTCAGCCGCCGGGCTCACCCGTCCTGCCGCGAGCCGGTGCCAGCGCTTGAACCGGTCCAGTTCTCGGTCGTCAGCCACCGCGGCTGCTTTGGGGGCTGCTCGTTCTGTGCCCTGACCCACCACCAGGGCCGGATCATCCAGAGCCGGAGCATTCCTTCCCTTGTCCGCGAGGTGACGCAGCTGACAGCGATGAAGGAGTTCAAAGGCATCGTGCAGGACGTGGGGGGGCCGACAGCGAACATGTACGGCATGGCCTGCTCCCGCTGGAGTGCCGCCGGGGCCTGCCCGGACAAACGCTGCAGCCCCGCGTGCAAAACCCTGGACGTCAGCCACCTTCGGCAGTGCGAGATGCTCGCGGCAATCCGTGCCATCCCCGGCGTCAGGAAGGTATTCATCGGTTCCGGAATCCGCTACGATCTCGTGATGGCCGATGACAGTGCCTACCTTCCCCTTATCTGCGAACACCATGTCTCGGGCCACCTGAAGGTTGCACCGGAGCATGTTACGGACCGCGTCACATCCCTCATGAACAAACCGCCGCGGGAGGTCTTCGATGCGTTCCGGCAAACGTTTGCCGCCCTGCAGGAGAAGAAGAAGCAGTACCTCCTCCCCTACTTCATGTCCGGCCACCCGGGCTGCACGGTTGCCGATATGGTCGAGCTTGCGGAGTATATCCGCACGAACCATCTCTACACCGAGCAGGTCCAGGACTTCACGCCAACGCCAATGACCGTCTCCACCTGCATGTATTATACCGGCCTCGACCCGTTCACGATGCGGCCGGTGCATGTCCCGAAAGGGCATGAAAAAAGAATTCAGCGGGCCCTGATGCAGTACCGCGACCGGAAAAACAGGGGTTTGGTTGAGGAAGGGTACCATATTGCCGGTAAAAATGTGCCGGCATATAGCGGGAACGGGACGTTCACCTCGCCTCGCACCCGACGGTCCCCGGAAGGGAAGCGACAGAAATAGTGTACGCAAGCTCCCCCTCCCGTCAGAACGTTACTTCCTTTGCACCAGGCCTTTCCTTCGGGCATACGATCTGCCGGATGGGAGACGTCCAAAGAACGTTCCTCCCAGGACCAGTACCATGTCCCCCTCGTAACCAGGGAGCCACTGGTGTTCGGAGCGCCTGATGAAATGCTATGTATACCAGGTAAACCGACTACGGACCCGGGACGTTACGCCCTGCCATACTCATCGTCGAAACGCACGATATCGTCCTCTTCGAGATATTCCCCGAGCTGGACCTCGATGACCTCAAGGGGGATGACGCCCGGGTTCCTGAGCCGGTGAAGGGCGCCGGCACGGACAAAGGTACTCTCACCTTTCCGGAGGAGCCGGGTCTCGCCATCGAGCTCCACCTCAGCAGTACCCCGGACAACGACCCAGTGCTCGCTCCGGTGGTGGTGAAGCTGGAGGGAGAGTCTCTCGCCGGGTTTCACCGTTACCCGCTTGATCTTGTATGCCCCTCCCTCTTCAAGGACGGTGTAGGATCCCCAGGGGCGATGGACCCGGCGGTGGAACCGGGTTACGGGGTCGCCTGCAGCATTGAACCGGCCCACCAGCTCCTTGACCCGTTCTGTCTCGCGGTTGTCAGATATGAGCAGGGCGTCAGCGGTATCCACGACCACGAGGTTGTCGACGCCGATCAGGCCGATATGCTTGCCCGGTGCGTACACATAGTTCCCGTGTGCTGCGATATACTCAGCAGGACCGACATTCTTATCGGCGTCCTGGGGCTCATGGTCGTAGAGTGCCTTGAATGTACCAAGATCGCTCCATTCCGCTGTTAACGGGACAACAGCGACCCGCTTCGAGTGTTCTAGGAGCCCATAGTCAATGGAGATGGAGGGAAGCGTGGAATACTCTGAATACGCGTCTTTGGAAAATGCGGTTGCAAGGGCGGGCTGGTGCCGGGCCAGTTCTTCAAAGAAGCAGCCGGTCGAGAGCAGGAAGATCCCGCTGTTCCATAAGTACCCGTTCCTGACGTATTCTGCGGCAGTAGCATCATCCGGTTTCTCCCGGAACTAGTCGACGATAAACCCGCCCGGAATGGAGGCTACGGGTTTTATATATCCGTATCCCGTGTGGGGGGAGGAAGGCTGGATCCCGAAGGTAACAAGACGATCCTGTGCGAGAGGCATGGCAGCCCGTATCTGGTCGAGGGCCCCGTCACCCAGAATGTGGTCGCTAGGAAAGACAACTGCCGTTCCGTTCCCGTCCATCCCCCGTATCCGCTGCAGTGCCCAGGTTATCGCCGGGAGGATATTCTTCCCAACAGGTTCGACAAGGAGATGTTCGTCATCGAGGGTTTGCCCGAGTTCTTCGACCTGGTTCTGCACCAGGTACTGGTGGATCTCGCTGGTCACAACAAAGATGCCGTTCGATCCCGAAAGGCGGAGTGAGCGTTCGTAGGTCCGCTGGAAGAGGGACTTTTCATCGAGCTGGATGAACTGCTTGGGATAATACTCGCGGGAGAGCGGCCAGAGCCTTGTTCCCACGCCGCCGGCAAGGATGATGGACTTCATAGAAAACCTGGATGTACCGGCATGACGATGCACCACCGGCTGTTCTCGTACAGGAATATCGCAAAAGAGACCATTTATAGGATTCGATCCCCGCGTTTGCGGTATTTTATGCGGGAGCACTCCCCCTTGTGTCAAAGAACTCCCGGAGCCAGAGTTCGGTGCAGAGGATCCGCCAGACTTCGGGGGAGTAGCGGGACTTCCCCTCAAGGAACGCGAGATAGTTCCTGGTAACCGCATCGGCGTCCCAGTATTTCCTTCCTGAAAAGGTGGCGGATGAGAGGATTTCAAGGACAAAGGGCCGGAGGTCTTCCTTCATCCAGACCTCCTCGGGAGTGACAAAACCCATCTTGTCCATCCGGCAGCGTATGGATTCGGGCACGATTCCCCGGATGGCATTGCGCAGCGCGATTTTGGTGACCCCGCGACGGATCTTCTGGTCGAGCGGGAGAGCGCAGACGAACTCGACGAAACGGTAGTCGAGGTACGGCACCCGGGACTCGATAGAGAAGGCCATGGCGTTCCGGTCTTCGTAATGGAGGAGGGCCGGCAGGTTGGTGGACGCGAGTTCCCGGGCGAGGACGACATCGAGGCTGCCGCTATACCGTTTGACTTCCGGACCGGCAATCCGGAGCAGACCGCGACGACTTTTCCGTGCGAGGAGCTGGCCGGCAGCAGAGGCAAAGAACCTCCCATGGTGCCGGAAGCTGGAGCAGATTTCCCGGGCTGCGGTCAGCCAATGGAGGGAATGGATGAGTCCCCGGTGGTAACTGCCCTGGTACGCGAGGTATCCCCCGAGGAGCTCGTCAGCCCCCTGACCGTCCAGTACGACCTTGACCCTCTCTTTTGCAAGGCGCATCACGCAGTACTGGGCATAGATAGAGAGGGAACCGAATGGTTCGTCCTGCATGTAAACGAGCCGGCGGATATCGTCCCAGAGCCTTTCGGGAGAGGGTTCGGTGCGGTACGCATCGACACCGGTGGCGGCAATGACCGCATCCACAAACCGGCTCTCATCGAACCGCCGGTCGGAGAAGACCACCGAGAAGGTCTTCTGCCGCTCCCCGACGCTTGCCGGTGCTTCGTTCCGGATAAGCGAGTTGATGATGGCGGTGAGCGTTGAGGAATCAATCCCTCCTGAGAGGCAGGTGCCGACAGCAACGTCGCTCCTCAAATGGATACGGGTTGCGTCCGTGAGTTTTTCGCGGAGTTTTGCAGCGATAGCATCATCCGTACCATCCGATGTGATCATCGGGTTCACTCCCGTGCTCCAGTACCGGAACGGCGTTTTGGGTCCATGGGCACTCACGAACATTGCATGGGCCGGCTCCAGCTGAAGGATGCCGTCGAACATCGTGCAGCCGGAATGGTCCTGCACCCCCCACGCGAGGTAGGTTCCGAGCGTTGCATCGTCCGGCTGTAATCCAATCCCGGGGTGGGCGAGCAGGGCCTTGATCTCCGAAGCAAAGAAGAACGATCCGTCAATAATGGCATAATAGAACGGCTTGATCCCGAACCGGTCCCGGGCGCAGAAGAGTTCGTTCCTGTTCTCGTCGAAGATGGCAAAGCCCCACATACCGTTAAACCTCGAAAGGCAGTCCGCTCCCCATTCTTCGTACGCGTGCAGGATGACTTCGGTGTCGGATCGCGAGTGGAAACGATGCCCTCGTGCAACCAGTTCTTCGCGGAGTTCTACGTAGTTGTAGATCTCACCGTTGAATACGATCCAGAGGGTGCCGTCCTCGCTCGTCATTGGCTGCAGCCCCTCATCGGAAAGGTCGATGATGGCAAGCCTGCGGTGGACGAGCCCGGCAGAGCCCCGGATGTGGCTGCCGCTCCCGTCCGGCCCACGGTGGGCGAGCCGGTCTCCCATAATGGTAAGGAGGGGCTCGTCCGGTATCCTGCCATCAAAACAGAACTGGCCTGCAATGCCGCACATTATGGTAAAGGTGGGTGGCGGGGATTATTAAGGATGGGTGGGGAACCGGGAGATCCAGGATCAGGACCCTGATTTTTCCGCGGTGCCCCAACCACAAACCGCCCGGCCATGATTATCCCATTTCCAATCATTGCCGGACACTACCCCCCCACCCCCATGCCAGGGGGGTATGATCGTTTGGAAAAAAATTCAAGGGGGGGGTTACCCGCTGACCCCCCTCCCCATAATTGAGTAAGCCCTGTTTTTTCGCACACGTTATCCCCCCATTTCCTCTGGAACTTCCGGGGTGAATGGGGAAAACGGCCTGCTACCCGAAATTGATAAGGGGGGGCTCCCGGGAGACAAGGGGGGGAGGGGGTCAACAGCATACCCCCCCATCATAGGGTGGGGAGGTCCGATTGTTTTTGAAAATTGTTGGGTGGGGGGTCAGCATGGGATCCCCCCCGAGTTCTGGAAAATCTCAATCACTCCTCACCACTACTTTGGCGGACCTGGTCACGCTCCCATGTCTGGTATGCGAGGATGAGAGCACAACCCGCCACCAGCCCGGCAAGGAAGAGGATCTGGCAGAGCAGGGAATTCTTCACCATGGTCTGTTCTGCCATCTGTATCGCGGCATAATTCCCCAGAACGGCTGATAACCCGACGGTTACCATGACAACGATGAACACCCCGAGGGTCCGCTCGTGCTTCACTCTCACGGGCCCGTCTCCGGCCCGGCGCAGGGACACCGTACTCAACCTCCCCCGGCACACGCGATAAGGCCGAGATTAAGGAGCAACCCGAGGGCGACCCCCCCGAGGGTGAAGATCAGGAAGACCCATATCCAGAACCGGCTCGTGCAGACACCGGTCAGGTCCGGGTCACGGGGATGCAGCCGCGTATCGATATAGTCCCGGACAAACCGCCGACCACACCCGGGACAGACCATGCGGAATGCATTACTTCGGTAACCGCATTTCGGGCACCGGAAGGGGAGTTCCGCGCTCATAGTGGTGCCTCCGTGGACTGAATGGTTATGAGGGCAACGGGCTGTACTATTTGAAAATCCATATATATGGGTGAATATCTGTCCAGACTATTGTATAAAGTATTTGATATGAAATCTGCATGAATAAGATAAA
>DANA01000115.1:15476-17418 GCA_002508495.1 Methanoregula sp. UBA276 | reverse complement strand
CCACTCCAGAACGATCAGGAATCGGGAAAAACAAAAAATGTGCAGATGCTTTTCGGACTATCGCTTCTTTGAAGCTTTTTTAACCGTCTTCTTATTTGGTTCCGGAACCTTCGATTTACCGGCGCTGCCTGCAACACCCTTGACCTGGCAGGGAATGCATTTCTCCAGCTTGTCATCAATGATACGGTAGGCATTTGCGAGCACTGATGAATTACTGATCATACCCGAGAGCAGGATTACCTCGAGGATCTCCTCGCGGGTAGCTCCCATCTTGAGGGCTGCCTGCATATGGTAGCCGGTACAGTGCGGGCACTTGAGAGCCGCCCCGACTGCCATGCAGATCATCTCAACGTACTTGGGATCGAGCGGGCTTGTCTCCCCAACTGTGCCCTTGTACAGGAGGTGGGAGATGAGAACTTCAGGCCGTTCTCCCATCCGCTGGAAGATGAGCGGCACTTTGCCGTACTCCTCCTCGATAGCCGTCATCCATTCTTTCGCCGTGACGTCAGCGCCCTGCGCCACGATATACGCCAGTTTTTCCTCGAAGTTCTCCTTTGTTGACTTGCCCATGTCTAAACCACCACGTTCGTCTCGGAGAAGGGTCTCACCCGCACCAGGATGTAGTCCCGCATCCGGGAGGGGAGCACCTCGGCAACGTCGCCAATCGTGATCCCATCCTCGATCTCCACCTTGCGTACCGCGTCTGCGAAGGTGTCGTAGGGGAGCTTCACGCGCAGTCCCCGCATCTGTACCGTGAGGGGGGTAGGCGAGGTCACATCGTTAATCGCGGGCACCTTCTCCCGGATCAGGTTCATAAGCCGGGCGGGGGCTACAGAGAGGGGATCTTTTGCGATCTCCTCGCGCCGCTTGTCGAGCACCCGGGTGATCTCCGCGATGATTTCGTCGAGCTTTCCCAGCTCCTCGCTCTCCTTGGTCCGGTGCATGAACCGCCCCACGTTGCCCACGTAGCCATCAACCGGCGGGTCCACGATCTTCTCCAGCGCCTCCTTGTCCGGGCCCCCGCACAGGATGATGGGGACCTCGATCCCGCGCCGGAGATTGGGCATTTTATACTCGATGCAGTGTTCGAAATTCCCGAGGCCGAATACGGCAAGATCGTGCTCGTTGATGACATCGCGCTCCTCGTCATTGATGGCCGCGATACGTTTGCCCACACCGCGGGCCATGCCTACCATATTGCTCTTGGCGCCGAGGCGCCGTGTGTACTCCGCGATATCGCAGGACGGGTGCGGCAGGTGGTGGATCTCGAGGCTCGGGGAGACAATCGCTATCTCGGTTCCCACGAGCGGGGAGTAGGTTACCTCGCCGAAGATGGGGCGGGAGATCTCCCGTATGAGCTCGATGTCCTCCTTTGGCACGAAGCACTGGAGCACGACTTCCTGGGCGAGGACATGCTTCTGGACAATGTAGCCCCCGAGATCCTCGATCAGGTCGGTCACAATGTCGTGCTGGTAGATGCCACCCTTGTAGGTGATGGGGACCAGCATCATTCGGTTTTCACCCCCATCAGGGCAAACTTTTCCGCTACGAGCGCATCGATGTCCTCAGAGAGGATGTTCTCGCTTGAAACAAACGAAAACCTCCCGTTCCCGTAGATCTCTTTTCTCACGCGGAAACCCTCTGGTGCAATACAGCGGAGCGCGTAGATGAGGTCCTTATACAGGTTCTCGCTTGGGTCTGCGACAATAATATCCTCGATCTCTTTTGGGTCCACCTGCACGTCATACAGGACGACCGTGAACCGGTCTGGCTGCTCCACGTGCTCCTTGCCAAAGCGGCTCCAGAAGATCTTCAGCATCGGGGCGAGATAGGCCTCTTCCGAGATGACGAGCGTCATCTTGTTCTCTTGGGGGTTGACGTTGGCAAAGTCCCGAACTCGGATAACCGAGGTGATTTTTTTGGTTGTACCGGTTGCGATGAA
>DANA01000115.1:0-15297 GCA_002508495.1 Methanoregula sp. UBA276 | reverse complement strand
AGCCCCTCGATGAGCGAGGTGCCGCCGACCATGATGACCGGCTCCTTGATGTCCACTTCCTGCAGCTGCTGCTCGAAGACCTGCTCGGCAACCGAGTGGCATGCAGCAGCAGCAACGTCCTCCCGCGAGCTCCCGGCAGCAAGGGCGTTGACCAGGCTCTGGGTGCCAAAGACGATACAGTAGCTGTTCATGGGGACATTTGCGCCCATGCCTTTCATGGCGAGTGGTCCGAGCTCGGTGATGTCGACACCGAGGCGTTTGGCGGTCATCTCTAAAAACCGCCCGCTCGCGCCGGCGCAGATGCCGCCCATGGTGAAGGTTCCCGGGATGCCGTCCATCACTGCGATGGCCTTGTTGTCCATGCCCCCGATGTCGATGACCGTTGCCGGGCCGTGCTGTTTGTCCGCGAGGTAGACGGCGCCTTTGGAGTTGACTGTAAGCTCTTCCTGGATGAGGTCAGCTTTCAGGTCTTTTCCGATGAGGAACCGGCCGTAACCGGTAGTTCCGATCGCCTCGACATCCTTCATCGTGATGCCCGCTTCTTTGAGAGCGGACTCGATCACCTCGTGGGCACACTTCAGGACTTCGGTCGTCGGAGTCCAGCCCGTTCCAACGATCTCGTTGTCCTTCATTACCACGGCCTTCGTGGTGGATGAGCCTGAGTCCACGCCGAGGGTTATGCCCTGCTGAACCTCGCGGGCAAGGAGTGCCCGACGGCGGGCGATGGTTGTCAGGGCCTCCATCCGGGTCAGGAGCGTCCCTGAGGTTGTGCGCTCGGTGAAAGAGTAACTGACCACGGGGAGTTTTGAGTTCTCGCTGATGTAGCGCCGGAGCTCGTTTCGTACAATCGCTGCTTCGGCGCACCGGAAGCAGGTGGCAATGAAGACCGCGTCGGCATCCACCCGTCCTTCGACGAGTGCCTTTGCCCGGGCAATGGCAAGTTTCAGGTCAGGGCTCTTCACGTCAAGGCCGAACGCCTCGAAGTCTTTCCGGATGTCTTTTAGGGCAATGTCCGGGTAGAAGACCTCGCCGTTCACCTCGCGGGCGGCAGCGTCGATCTCGGCCTGGACCCCGGCATAATCAGGGCCGCAGGAGAGCTGCGCGATACGGACCGGCGGGGTCATTTCGCACCCCCGAGCCCGTCAAGGAAGCGCTTGATCGCCGCAACGAACCGGACCCCGTCCTCCTCGTTCTTCGGGTAAACAAGGTCCAGCTTCGGGATGTCCTTCTCGCGCAGCAGGAACTTGATGAGTTCGTTTGTGCGGGCGCAGCCCATGCACCCGAACGATAGATCGGCGTCGTTGATGATGATCGCCGCCTCTGCCTCCTCGACCATCGGGCCGTACAGGGACATCCTCCCGCGAACACCCGCGGGGACTTCGACAGCAGCCCACTTCAGCCCCTTCTTGGGCTCTTCAGGGGTTATCTGGAGGGGCGGGGACTCTAAGCCGGGTGTCTGGATGCGTTCGCGGATCGCAATCGCGGACGAGAGCGGCGTGTGACCGAACCGTGCCACCATGTCAGAGAGGATCAGGCTCGTTGCTGGGTAGATGAAGACTTTTACCATGCTGTTTCAGGGCTCCTGTGCTTCCATGAGTTTTTTGAGTTTTCCGATATCCAGGGCAGGGTGTTCAAGTGGGCTTGCCGGAGACGGGATCTCTTCAATCGTTCGCTTCCTGATTTCGGCAAGGCCATGTGATACATACGGGAGGATCTGCATCTCGTACTCGATACCGTGGAACCCGGGCCGTGCTCCGCCAAGGGAGGCACGGCAGCGGCGTGCATCCCCGGGGGGGAACCCGCGGTCCTTGGTGAAGATATGGTCGGGATCAATCCTCCGGAGTTCGGTAATAATACGGGTGACATCCTCCTCTTTACCGTTGATGACGAGGCCAAAGCAGGTCTCCTTAACGATAACCTCGCCGGCGATCTCGTAGGCACGGATGGCAAGGTCAGCCGGGGTGATGGTGAAGGATTCGACAATGACATACTTGGTTACCGTGCCGGGATACACCGGAGTGTAATTGGTCATTTCCGCACCTCCCGGATATAAACGGTCTCCTTCTCCCGGAGTTTTTTGAGCTTCTCCGTATCAATGACCCGGCCGATGAGGTTGGTTCCCTCGAACGGCTCAGAGGTGGGCCCGAATTCCGTGTTTTTTGAGAGCCGGACGCCGACAAGACCCGCCCCCTTGCGGGAATCATTGGTGATTCCAAGGGCTGCCGCCGGCGATTCGTCAATGGGGATGTTCTCTGGCGTGATCTTGGTGCCCGTGGCAATCTCGGGTTTGAAGAGGACAACGTCGTCGAACCTGAAAAAGACCGGCATCATGCCGGCATCGTGTTCTTTCAACCCGGTGAACCGCCGGAACACCTCGCAGCTTGCGGGGGCATGGGCATCATCCAGCTCGATGTCGATAACTTTGTCCAGTGGTGCAGTGGTAACCGTGACCTTCTTTTCTGCAAGGACATCGAGCGTGGTTCCCGGCTCCTGCGAGACAATGATCCGGTCACTGCCGTCTTTATCAAAAACAAGGGTTATCCCGTGCTCTTGTGCTATCTCCTGCGCCCGGGCAAGCGGCAGCCCGAGGAGATCGATTCGGCGAGGCTCGAGTTGCACGGAGATCTCGTCGCCTTCTTTTGCGATCCGGGCAAGGGCAATCCCGCGGACAACCTGCCCGACCACGCTGTGGACGAGACTTGAGGGAATGTCTGCCCGGTAAATATAAACACCTCCGGCAGTCTTTCCGTCCGTCCTGACCGTGACCGTCCCTTCCCGCCGTGGACCCCGGGAGTCCCGGGGGATGTTCTCAACACCGCTGAACCGGGGATCAAGGATGTGGGTGCTGGTGGCACGCCTGATTACGAACGTTCCCCGCTGGAGAGCAAGAAGGAGGTGCTCTACACTTCCTGCGGCAGCGGTGTCGATCTTTTCCGAGGTGAAACCCTGCGCCACGATTGCCATATGGGTGACGATCTGCATGCCGTCTTCCAGGACGAGATCTCTGTCGGTTGTGGTGAATGACCTGCTCGTGTCAGCCCAGCTGACAACCGGCTCGATCTTCGTTGCTGCATCACCGGTAGTCCAGCGGTCGATGATTGCCCTGCCGCTGATAACCCTGCCGATAATCCCGCCACCTTCGGCTGCTCCATGGTCAGCAGAATGGCGGCTCCGGGAGAAAATGAGATATGAGCGGGAAGGATCATATCCCCCGCAGCCAAGGATCACGTCGCCCCGCTCGTACAGGTGGGGTTTGCGGGCCGGCTGGAACGAAGTGGAAAACGGGCCGAACGCGGCGGCGTACCGGTCCCCCCAGTGGAGAACGAGTTTTTCCGGTGCCACACCGGTCAGGAATGCAGTCCCTTCCCCGGCAGCCTCGATCGTGACTTCCCCGGCGGTTGTATCGACGGCAATGTTGTCAGTCTGGGACTGTTCCTGTGTTGCCGGGCGGATAATGCCAATAGCACTTCCTGCCGGGTGGTCCAGGATAAGTGAGGAAAGGCGGGTGCCATCGGGTATTTCGCGCCGTTCCCCATCAAGGTGAATAATGGCCATGCCGGACCTCAGGCGCCCGGCTGGCTCATAACCTTGCGCTCCTCTTCGGTGAGGGTAGCGAGGACTTCGGCGGTCTTGCCGATGGAGATGATCTTGCCGCCCCGCATGAGCGCGATCCGGTCACAGATATCCCGAACAAAGTCCATATCGTGGGAAACGACGATGAAGGTCTCGTCCATCTCCTCGCGGGAGTGCATGATGGAATGCTTGACATCCACCTTGGTGATGGGATCCATCGTCCCTGTTGGCTCATCGAGGATAACGATCCGTGGCTCACGGATGAGTACCTGGGCAAGGGCTACGCGATGGCGTTCCCCCTCTGAGAGCTGGGCAGGCATACGGTCAAGGATCTCCTTACTCTTCTCCTCACTGAACCCTGCCATACGGAGGGTGACGTGGGCTTTACGCATTGCCAGTTCCTTCGGGAACTCAAGACCGATGGCATCTGTGAGGTTGTCAAGAACCGTGCGGTGAGGAAAGAGGTCATACTCCTGGTGGAGGAGACCGATGTACCCGGTTGCCCTGCCCCGCTGGTCGATACCGGGCTTGGTCATATCAACCCATTCGTCTCCGATCCGGATATTCATCTCCCCGCTTGTTGGCTCAATGAGCCCGGCAATGATCCCGGAGAGTGTGGTCTTTCCTGCGCCGCTCTTGCCGATGATACCGAAGATCTCTTTTGCCGCCACTTCAAACGAGACCCCGTTGACCGCCCGCACCACCCCGCGGTCGACGGATATATAACGCTTAATCACGTCACGGGCAATAACGATCCGGTCTCCGAGTTCCGCTTCTTCGAATTTTTCGGTATCGTCATACCCTTTCATGAACTCGGCAATCACGTCTTTGGGCGTCCCGATCTTTGCGATCCTGCCGTCAACAAGGAGCATTGCACGGTGGGCGACATCTTCTATGACCTGCGAGAAGTGACTGGTGACAACGATCCCCATATTGTGGGCCTTGGCAGCCTCGAGGAGCATGGCGTGGACAACCTTGGCGGTGCCCGGGTCCAGGGTGCCGGTTGGCTCATCGGCAAAGAGCATGACCGGTTCCTTGGCAAGCTGGCGGGCGAGGACAACCCGCTGTTTCTCTCCCCCCGAGAGGTCACGGGCGATATGCATCATGCGGTGGGAAAGCTTCACCTGGTCGATAAGATCTGCTGCACGGTTGATGGCATTCTCGACAGGATAATTGATGTCATCGAGTGCATGCAGGACATTCTCGATGACGCGGTCGTCACCGTAGAGGGCGAATGTGCGCTGGAACATGATAGCAGTCCGCCGCATGACCCGGCGCTTGAGGTCTTCATCCTTCTCGTTCCAGAGATCGATGTCGAGCCTGGCCAGCTTCGCACCGCAATGGGGGCAGGGTTTGCCAACCATACTGGGAACGTCCATATGATCGCAGCTGCCGCACACTGCAATATGATAGATGATCTTCCCGCTTGTCGGCGGTTGTTCCACGCCCCGGATGAGGTGCATCAGGACCGTCTTTCCCGCGCCGCTCCTGCCGATAATCCCAAGGATCTCTCCTTCGGCTATCTCAAAAGAGATTTTTTTGAGAACCTTCTCGCCATTAAAATCCATGCAAAGGTTCTCAACCGTGATCAAGGGGGCTTTCATAGTACTCTTGTATCTATTGTAGCAGAAGTCGCATATTACCTTTTATATGATGCACCGCAGGTGTCACGATCGCAAATACACTGCCCGGCAAGCAGTTCCTTTACGATGGGGACAACCTCGCTGACACAGCGGATAACATGGTCTGCTTCCTTGTACAGCGCCTCGGGCCGTTCGCCCGGTTGCTGGATGGTGAGAATCGCGACATCGGCGTTCTGCATCGCGAGGAGGTCATTGATCCCGTCCCCGATCATCAGGACCTTGTCGTACTCCCGCCGCAGGTCAGTGACGATCTGGGCCTTCACGGTTGGCGTGGCAACGCCGTATACCCGGTCGCGGGGGATCCCGAGGTGATCGGCCATCTTCTCGAGCTTGGCGACACGGTCGCCTGAGGCAATGAACGTAGGAACCCCCATACGGTGAAGAGCACTTATCGTCTCTTTTGCTCCCTCAAACGGCCACCCCCCTGCCGTGACCGTGAACTCGATCCCATTCCGTGCCATGTTCAGGATAGCCCCGCTGTTCAGGGTCATCATCGTCTCCTCCTTACAGACGCTCCAGACATTTCGTATGCACTCCTGCAGGTCACCCGTGGTGCAGCGCCGGTCCGTGTAGAGGATGTCGCCGATCTCTTCTGATGTCGTGATCTTCCGCATGCAGCTGATGCCAAACCCGATTTCGTGCTTCACCAGGTAGTCCGAGAGGAGGGACTCCGAAGGCGCTGTCATAAGATCGCGGGAGTGGACGGGAAGCACGATGAGGATTCGGTCCGGTGAGCTGTAGGTGAGCGTTGTTGTCTCGATGCCGGGCAGGAGTTTTTTATGGCAGATGTCCTTTGCAACACGGTACGTGGAAAGGAGCGTTCCGGCACTGTCGAAGACTACGGCTGCTGACATGGGACCCTCGTGTTAACCTTATGTAGGATTGGCGTTCACATTCAGTCACTGATTGCGATGATCGTACCTGAAACCGCAGAGAAGATAAAAAGAATGGAGATCCGCGGGGCGGCAAGAATTGCCCGGGCCGCTGCAGAAGCCCTCCGCGACCATGCCCGTGCCCTCGCGCCCCCTTCGTACGAGGTCTTCAGGCAGGAGATGGAACAGGCAGCAGCAACCCTTGTAGCCACCCGGCCAACGGCAGTATCGCTGCCTAATGCCGTCCATATCGTGATGAACGGTCTTGACCATACCGCTGTTATCGAAGAAGCAAGGGCAGGGATAATCGAACGGGCAGACGGTTTCATCCAATCCTCGCTGGATGCAGGGGAGAAGATCGCCCGTTTCGGCGCGAGGCACATCCGCGATGGCGATGTCATCCTCACGCACTGCAACTCCGAGGTTGCGCTTGGCTGTATCATCGAGGCACGCCGGAGCGGAAAGGAGATCGAGGTCTTCGCAACCGAGGTGCGACCCCGCAACCAGGGCCACATCACGATAAAGACTCTCAACGATGCCGGGATTAAAACGAATTTTATCGTGGATTCAGCCGTCCGCTCGTTCATCCGGGACATCGACCTTGTTATTGTCGGGGCCGATGCAGTCACCGTGAACGGGGCCGTTGTCAATAAGATCGGCACTTCCCAGGTAGCCCATACAGCATCCGAGGCACGGGTGAGGGTGCTGGTCGCTGCCGAGACCTACAAGTTCGCCCCCAGGACCGTTGCCGGTGACCTGATCGAGATCGAGGAGCGACCTGCGTCAGAGGTGCTGCCGGATGAGGTTGCCCGGGCCCTCCCAAACGTCACGGTCAGGAATCCCGCTTTCGACGTGACCCCCCCGGAATACATCGACCTCATCATCACGGAGCAGGGGGTCATCCCGCCGCAGATGGCATATGCCATCATCCGCGAGCACCTTGGCTGGGACATCGCCACGTTCCGGTGAGGCACGGGTTCATTACTAGGGGGAAAAAGGAAGTTCACTCCCGAAAGTCCATTGACTCCCGGGGATTATCGACAACTATTCACGTGAATGTGACACCTCTAACCCCCCAATAGCAATTGCCGGCCAATCGTTTGGGGGCCTCTCTCATCTCTCTCAATACATAAATTATTGAAGCGACCACCTTTACTCATGCAGGGAGACACAGCTGATAAAAAATCCGTTCCTTTTTCCCGGCACCAGATTGAGGAACTGGAAACGCGGCACCCGACACCGTTCCATATCTACGATGAAGAGGCGATCCGTGCCGGATCCCGGCGGTTGTACAAGGCATTCTCGTGGGTTCAGGACCCGGACGGAAAAACGGGCGGATTTAAGAATTTTTTTGCGGTCAAGGCCCTCCCGAACCCGTACATCCTTCGCGTCCTTAAGGAAGAGGGTATGGGAGCGGACTGCAGCTCGCTTCCTGAGCTCCTGCTTGCGGATGCTGTCGGGATCTTGGGGGAGGATATCATGTTCACCTCCAACGACACCCCGGCGGAGGAGTTCGTGCAGGCGAAAAAAATGGGGGCAGTCATCAACCTTGATGATATTACCCACATCGACTTTTTGGAAAAGACTGCCGGAATCCCGAATCTTCTCTGTTTCCGGTACAACCCCGGCGACGAATACAGCCACGGCAACCCGATTATCGGGAACCCAAGCGAAGCAAAATACGGGCTTACGCACGACCAGATCCTCAAAGCGTACGAGATTGCCAAGAAGAAGGGCGCGAAACGGTTTGGCCTGCATGCCATGATAGTCTCCAACCAGCGCGAGGAGGAGATCCTTGCAGATGCCGCCCGGCTGCTGTTCAACCTTGCCGTTGAGATCCACAAGAAGACCGGTATCAGGATGGAGTTCATCAATCTCGGCGGGGGCATTGGCATTCCCTATGCACCGGCCGATCACCAGGTGAACATCGAAGATTATGCACGTAACGTGCATGAGGTCTATAACGAGATCATCGTCGAAAACGATCTTGCACCGGTACGCATTGTCATGGAAAGCGGCAGGGCGGTGACCGGACCGTACGGGTACCTGGTCTCCCGCGTTCGCCACGTAACCAAAAAACACCGGGATTACGTCGGGCTGGATGCGTGCATGGCAAACCTCATGCGCCCCGCGCTCTACGGCGCGTATCACCAGATAACCGTACTGGGAAAGGAAGACCGTCCCCTGGACCATATATATGATGTGACGGGCAGCCTGTGCGAGAATAACGACAAGTTTGCCGTCCAGCGGCCGCTTCCCAAGATCGAAACCGGTGACATGCTCGTCATTCACAACACCGGAGCGCATGGTCACGCGATGGGGTTCAACTACAACGGCAAGCTCCGGTCAGCAGAGTTTTTAATGGCGGCTGACGGCTCCTTAAGGCTCATCCGGAGGGCAGAGACCATAAACGATTATTTTGCAACCCTTGACTTCGAAGGATCGGACTTCTCCCAATTTGCACGGAAGAAGGCACCCGCCGCAATCCTGCCTGAAAAGACAGAACGATAACCGGCGGTGTGGGTGAAAGCCCCCCATCCTTTTTGCAGCGGTTGTGTTTTTACTGGTCATCTCTCATTTGGTTTTGTCCGTAAAATCAAATCTGGCTGACGGATTCTTTGCAACGTCAAGGGTGAACGGTGCTTCGGACCTTTTTTTTGCCTCGCGTGCAATCGGTGAGGAGGCGGTAAACCGATGCCTTTATCGAATGGCAAAACTCTCCTCAACTGTACGCAACACCAGGGGTTCGGGCCATGAATATCGCGTTTACCAAACTGCACGGAAACGGCAATGACTTCATCGTTATTGATGAATGGGACCATGTTGTTATCCCGGATGACATGAAAGGGCAGTTCGCTTCCTGCTATTGCGACCGTCGTTTCGGGATTGGGGCCGATGGCGTCATCTATGTTTTAAAATCCACGACCTGTGATCTGAAGATGCGGCTGATTCGGCCCGATGAGAGCGAATCTGACGGGTGCGGCAATGCCATTTGCTGCCTTGCCAAATACGCGTACGATGCCGGGTACGTGAAGGAGTCCTGCACGGTCGAGACCCATACCGGGACTACCAAAGTCTCGATGGGTTACCGAAACGAGGACTTCCTTGCCACCATCACCATGCCCTTGCCCCGGTTCGACCGTAAAGACATCCCGGCCACCGGTGGCAAAGGAGATTTCCGTGAGAAGATCGCCGGTTACGAGGTCCACGCCCTCAATATCGGTGTCCCGCATGCCATTGTCTTCGTGGACGCGGTGGATGACGTAGACCTCGGGAAGGTGGCCCCGAAGATCCGGCACCATGCGTCCTTCCCCGAGGGTACAAATGTCAACGTTGTCGAGAAGATCGGAACGGACAGCATCCGCATCCGGACCTATGAGCGGGATCTTGAGGAGGAGATCCTCTCCTGCGGGACCGGGGCAACCGCTTCAGCGGTCATGGCAAACCGGCTCGGTATGGCGGGGAATGTTGTTCACGTCGAGACGGAAGGCGGACCCCTGACAATCTATACCCGGGACATGGTGAAGATGGAAGGCCCGGCAACCACGGTCTTTACCGGCACCATAGCATATTGATTCTCCTCCGCATCACGACAGGTTCAGGACCTTGGGATTACCGGGCTGTATCCCCCTCTGGCGGCCTTGGAGCGGCCCTGCCGGATTTCAGGACACATCGGTGTCCTACCCCTTTGGTGGTGAACTGCCTATTGAACGGGCTTCAGGACTTCCCCTCTTGCGGCCCCGGCATCCGCTCTTCCGGCACCATGTGCCGGGTGATGTCGCGGGATATTCCGAGCACTGACGTCACGCTGCCGGTTGCGTCCGGAATTGGCAGGAGAACATGGTCGAACCACCGGACAGCATCCCCTTCCCCCATAGTGCCCTCGCACCGGAACGGTTGCCCGGTCTCAATTACCTGCCGAAGGTGATGATACTGGTGTTTGGCAATATCTTTTGGAAAATTGGCGCTGCGCTGCGTGCCGATGATCTCCCCAGCCGGTTTTTTTAAGAAATCTGCAGCAGTCCTGTTCACATAAACGACACGGTCCTTGCGGTCGATGACAAAGATCAAGTCCTGCGAGATCTCGGCAAGGGTGCGGTAGAGCGCCTCGCTTTCCCGGAGCGCTGCCTCTGTTCGCTTGCGCCGGGTAATATCCCGCAACACAATCTGGATGGCCGGCTCTCCGTCCACGTGCATACGGACTCCCCGCCCTTCAATGATGATCGGGGCCCCGTCAACCCGGAATATTCCAACTTCCATGGTTGGAGTCGGTTTTCCCCTGAGGTCATCATAGATGGTTCTCCGGACATCTGCCTGGTATTCTACCTGCACATGATCCAGGATGTTCGTTCCCACGATCTCATCAGCAGCGGTGGCACCCATAAGACTGACAGCAGCAGGATTTGCATAGAACACGATCCCGTCACGGTGCAGGATGATGGCATCGGGAGAGATCTCCACCAGCTTCCGGTACCGCTCCTCGCTCTCGCTGATCCGCTTCTCATCCTGTTTTTTTGCCGTTATGTCTTCAAAGATGACCGATACTCCTTTCTGCCCCTCGAAAAAAACTGCCGGATCAACCCGGCAGGAGAAGAAGAGGCCTTTCGCCGGAAGTACCAGTTCTCCCCTGCGCCTGACCCCGGCAAGCCCCTCGTTTATCCAGCAGAGGAGCCGGGGATAGGACTCCTCAAAGAAAGCCGGAATCGAAGTATAATCCAGTTTTTTCCCCGTCACATCCTTCTCCGCGAGACCCAGGAGGTCAAGAAATGGTGTATTGAGAAATATTGCCCGGAGGTTCCGGTCCACGTGGAGTACATATTCTGATGATAAGGAAAGGACCGAGAAGACCGGCAGGCGCCGCGAAAGCGTGTAGATCTTGGCCATGCCGAACCGGTGCATCTCTACCTGCCCTGAAATAAGCAGGATATCGAGATATTTGCCTAAGGTGTTGCGGTTGATGCCGGCGGCCCTGACCATGCTGCTGATATTCATCCCCCGAGGGTTATCGCGCAACAGGTCCCGGATACGATCGGACACATCCTGTTTGACTGCCATCCTGTCACACCCGCTGGACTGGTAAGTTTAGTGTTCTGGTTTTTCGTTGTCATGCCCCGTTTGAGAGGGACAGCGATCAGAGTACTGTGCTTATGCCGTCACCGGAAATCCCGTACTCAAAGTTCGCCCCTTCCGGCTGCGAGCGGTGTTTGACGAGCCGGGCACGGCGCATGCCGGGGCCCTCGCCTTTCTCGAGCCGGATAATGACCTTGGAGATATGTTCAAGGGCGTAGCCCCCAAGGCCGAAACAGGTGTTCCGTGCAGGGTCCATGTACACCTGGTTGGTGATGATGACCGGCATATCGTACCGCTTGGCGTACCCGAGAAGGTGGAGTATCTGCCGGGTGAGCACCTGGAGGGCGTCTTTGCCTTTATCAAGATCGGTACGGTAGAGGGCGGTGGCAGAGTCCATGACAAGGAGGGCAGGTTTATGGGCTTTCAGGACTTTTTCGCACTCTGCGATGACCTGTCCCTGGTGCTCGAAATCCACCGGCTCGAACAGGAAAAGCCGGTCGGCAACCACTTCGGTGTCTTTGCCTGCTATCTGCCGGAACCGCTCAATGGAGAAGCCTTCGGTGTCGATATAGGCAACAGACTGCCCGGCCCTGAGTGCCGCAACGGCAGCGATCATGCAGAAGGTGCTCTTGCCTGTTGCCGGTTCCCCGAAGAATTGGGTGATCGTCCGGTTCTCGAATCCCCCGCCGATCAGGGTGTCGAGCGCGGGACAGCCGGTTGTCTTCCGTTCAGTTTTCATAGCTTCTCCCGTTCATCCGACAGGGCTTTCCATCCGGCATCCCCTACTGCCCGGAGCACTTCGCGAACAGGAAGGCCCAGTTCAGCCGCCCAGTTGCACGCCGGCCCGAACTCGGCCTTGACGGTATAGACCTTCCCGTTCATCATCCCGTACTTGACCGGCATCATCCGTCGCTCTCCGGCAATCTCAACTTCGATGTCCCGCACAGCCCGGTCTGCGATGAACCGGTGGACTGCCGGCAGGCAGCGGATACCGAGCGTGCCCAGTTCAAGCGCCATCAGTTCGGCAAGCTGCCCGGTTGTTTCCGGCAGGCTGATTACCCGGACAAGGAAACCCGGCCGGCCCTTCTTCATAACAATCGGGATGGCGCTTGCGTCGCGGGCCCCGGCTTCCATGCAGCGGGCGATTGCATGGGCGATAACCTCGCCGCTGACATCATCCACGTTTGTCTCGAGGATATTCACGGTATCTCCATCAAGCCTGCCCGAAGTACCTGCTGCTTCTACGAGCATGGCGCGGAGGACGTTTGGGGCGTTATGCGGATCACGGGTGCCGGCTCCATACCCGGTGGCAAGGATGGTATATACCGCCGGCTCCGCTCCCGTTTGGGAGGAAAACTCTGCAAGGAGGGCGGCACCGGTAGGCGTGCAGAGCTCGCCTTCGTCCCTGCCGCTTGCTACAGTAAGCCCGGCGTCCTTGAGGATAATGGCGGTTGCCGGTGCAGGGATGGGAAAGGTGCCGTGCGAACCGGTTGCCGTTCCGTGCCCGAGTGCTATGGGGCGGACGATTACCCCATCGATATCAAGCAGTTCCAGCGCCGTGCAGGCTCCCACGATGTCGGCGATGGCATCGTCAGCCCCGACTTCGTGGAAATGGGGTTGTTCGCCGTGGACTTCCACTTCGGCTTTCCGGATCCGTTCAAAGACCCTGCGGGCCATGGCAAGTGCCGGTGCCGGGACGCGGGATGCAGCCTCATTGAGCCGTTCCATCACTTCCGCAAAGGTCCGGTGAGCCGGCATTGCCCGGGTGTCCACTTTCACTGCCCGGATCCCGGCCCGGGTCACGCGGGTGACGGCCGGCTCCGCTACGACTGCATCCATCGCCTGTATGACGAGGGTTTTGTCCGCACCGCAGTCAATCAGCGCACCGGTGATCATATCGCCCGCTGCCCCGTGGAAGGGATCTAAAATGAGGAGCCGCATTTACAGTACTTATAAATCCCTGCGTATATGACCTTTAAGGTAATGCCTGAAGTGCAATTAAGGGTGGATTCCGCGTATCCCGGTGACCAGGGTGGCGGAAAGGCCCGGCTGGACCCCGAGACGATGCTGCTTTTGAAGATCTCCCCGGGCGATCTTGTCGTTATCGAGGGCAAAAAAAGGACGGTTGCCAAGGTCTGGCGGTCACTTGTCGAAGACTGGAACCAGAAGAAGATACGCATTGACAATTTCACCCGGCAGAATGCCGGGATAAGTATCGGGGATACGGTCCGGGTCGCCAAGATTACCGAGGAGATTGAGGCAAAGAGGGTCGTGCTCGCACCTCCTGAAGACCTCCCCAAGAAGATCCCGATTGCCAACAACCCGCACGTGGTCAACGGGCTCATCGATTTTCCGGTGGTAAAAAACGATACCGTTCCGGTCATGCTCGGCCTCCCGTTTGTCCAGCCTCAGGTTATCGGTTTCAAGGTCACGGAGATCGAACCCGAGGAAGCGGTCATCATCACCAAGAACACGGAGATCGTCTTCTCCGATAAGCCGGCTGCCGGTTTTGAAGGCGTGAAGCGCTTCTCGTACGAGGATATCGGCGGGCTCAGGGACGAGCTCCAGCGCCTCCGGGAGACCATCGAGCTCCCGCTGCGGCACCCCGAGCTCTTCCAGAAACTCGGCATCGAGCCGCCCAAGGGGGTTCTTTTGTACGGGCCGCCGGGGACCGGTAAAACCCTGATTGCAAAAGCGGTGGCAAGCGAGAGCGGGGCACACTTCATCTCGATAGCCGGCCCCGAAGTCATATCGAAATATTACGGGGAGAGCGAGCAGCGCCTCCGCGAGGTCTTCGAAGAAGCCCGCGAGAATGCCCCGTCGATCATCTTCATCGATGAGCTGGACTCAATTGCGCCCCGGCGGGAGGAAGTGACCGGCGAGGTCGAGCGCCGGGTCGTTGCCCAGCTCCTGACGATGATGGACGGTCTTGAGGAGCGCGGGCAGGTCGTGGTCATTGGTGCCACGAACCGGGTCGATGCCATCGATGCAGCCCTCCGCAGGCCCGGACGGTTCGACCGGGAGATCGAGATTGGGGTACCCCCGGAGACTGACCGCATCGAGATTTTGAAGATCCATACCCGGGGCATGCCGCTTTCCGAGGACGTGAGCCTCGAAACCTTGTCTAAACAGACCCACGGTTTTGTCGGGGCAGACATCGCCGCTCTTGCTAGAGAAGCGGCCATCCGGGCCCTCCGTCGCTACCTTCCGGAGGAACTTGCCGAATATCTCGATGCCGATGAGATCCCTCAGGAAATTCTTGACCTGCTCAAGGTCGATGCGGGCGACTTCCGCAAAGCCCAGCGCGATGTCGGCCCGAGCGCCATGCGGGAAGTGATGCTCGAGGTCTCGCACATCAAGTGGCAGAATGTCGGCGGCCTGGAATCTGCCAAGACCGAAGTACGGGAAGCCATCGAGATGCCGCTGACCGACCGGCAGAAGTTCGAAGATCTCGGGATCGAACCCCCGCGGGGAATCCTCCTGTACGGGCCGCCGGGGACCGGCAAGACCCTTATAGCAAAAGCGGTTGCAAGCGAGAGCGGGGCAAATTTCATTCCCGTCCGCGGCCCCCAGCTCCTCTCCAAGTGGGTTGGTGAGAGCGAACGGGCAGTCCGCGAGGTCTTCCGAAAGGCCCGTCAGGTCTCACCCTCGATCATCTTCTTTGACGAGATCGATGCCCTTGCGCCGTCGCGGGGCTCAAACAGCGACTCGCACGTCAGCGACAATGTCCTCAACCAGATCCTGACCGAGATGGACGGCCTCGAAGAGCTCAGGGATGTTGTCGTCATGGGTGCCACGAACCGTCCCGACATTGTTGATCCGGCCCTCCTCCGGGCAGGGCGTTTTGACCGTCTCGTCTACATTGGTGAGCCATCACTGAAGGACCGGCAGAAGATCATCGGTATCCACACGCGGTTCATGCCCCTTGAAAATTCAGCGTTTGAGGAAGTTGTCACCCTCACCGCGGGGTGCACCGAGGATGCACTGGGCGAACTGGTGGTAAAGCTCGGGAAAGACCGGGAAGTGACGCTGGATGAGTTCAGGACAGCGATCCCCCCGGCGCCGGAGAACCCGGCCGGCCTCTCTCCCGGTGGCCGCCGGCGCCGGCTCATCGAACTGATGGCCGAGAAGAACCTCAC
>DANA01000056.1 GCA_002508495.1 Methanoregula sp. UBA276 | reverse complement strand
GCAAACGCCGGGTGTCCTTCATTGAGGTGGATGATAGACGGGCGGATCCCTAAAATGTCCAGCACATAACTCCCGCCGACCCCAAGCACGATCTCCTGCCGGAGCCGCAGCTCGTTGTCGCCGGTGTACAGCCGGTAGGAGATGATGCGGTTCTCTGCATCGTTTGCGGGAATATCCGTGTCCAGCAGAATGAGAGGGATATTCCCCACGTCCACCCGCCATACCGCAACATGGATCGGGGGATCGATGAACGGGATCCGTACCACGAGCTGGTTGTCATGGTTATACATCACCCGCTTGATAGGGGCTGCGTCACGGTTGAGGAGTTCCCTAATATTCTCCTGCCACCCATCCGGCCCGATGTGCTGGTGGAGGTACCCTTCGGAATACATGAAGCCCACGGCAACGAGGGGGAGACCAAGATCGCTTGCCTCCTTGAGATGGTCGCCGGCAAGAAAACCAAGTCCGCCGGCATAGAATGGCAGCGAGTGCTGGAGCCCGTACTCGGCACTGAAGTACGCGATGGTGAGGTTGCGGTCATGGGAAAGCCTTGTTGCAAACCAGCTCTTCCGTGTATCAAGCTCATGCCGGAAACGGCACATTACGATATCATAATGCCGGAGGTACTGGGGATTTTTCGCAGCGGCAAGCAGCGTCTCTTCGGGGAGCTCGCGGAGCATCCGTACCGGGTTATGGACACTCTCACCCCAAGCGATAGGGTTGAGCTGCTTGAAGACCAGTTTGGCTGCCGGGTTCCAGCTCCACCAGAGATTGTAGGCCAGATCGACAAGCCCGCTGATCCGTTCCGGGACATGCTCGAATCCTTTCCTGTGCGGGTCCGCCATTTTCCCCCCTTTGGTAGTTGTCTAGTCGCACAATCTTCCATATATACTATTGCATACTCCGGCGCTGGCTGAAAAAAAAGCCTGCACGGAAGGAAGATTAATCATGCACGCCCGCACAAAACCGGGCAGGTACGAGTGTATGACAGACCTGGCGTTCTGGGAAGATCTGTACCGGCGGACAAAAAAACCGGACCTCCACCCGGCACTGACGGGATTCAATGTCAACCTCGACCAAATACTCCCCGTCACGCGGGAGCTTCTCGATCCGGCGGGTTTTTGTAAAGGAAGCCTCGAAGAAGTCCGGTCCCGCCTTACATCCTCCATGCAGCATTATACCGCGGAGGAATGGATCATGGAAGACCGGTCGCTATACGAACGGTTGTCGTCCTGCTTTGCGGGAACCGGCACCATCACTCTTGGCGGGCAGGCGGGAATCGCTGCAGCCCATCTGGCACGGCTGGGAGCACCGTCTGTAACCTGCACTGCACCGTCCATGGGCCCGGAAGTTGCCCGCATCATTGGGGAGAGTGGAGTCAGGGTTTTTGGAGACAGGAGAAGTTCTGCTGCCGATGCGGTACATTACATATTCGAGTATGCACCGGGTCTTGTCCCACCTGCACGGGGTGCAGTGATCCGGAATAACCGCTTCATCATTTCACCCGTAAAGACTGCCGATGTCACCCTCCTTTCTGATACGGCGCTTGCTGCCCTCCTGCCGGAACTGGCTGAAGGTACCCGGGCATTTCTTTCCGGATACCAGTACCTGAAAAGTGATAAGGAATTCAGCCGTGCCGCCTCGCAGGTGCAGGCAATACGGGATGCCGGCAGGGACAACCGGGTCCATATCGAATGCGTCTCGGTCACCGACCCCCGGGTCAATGCCGGGATTGTCCGTCATATCCTGCCGGTTGCGGACAGTGCGGGTATGAACGAGAACGAGCTTTCGCTCCTCCTCGGTCATCGGGTGGAACCCGGCCCCGACCATCTTGTTGAAGGAGTGCTCAAACTGGCAAAAAAGACCGGGCTTACCCGCGTCCACCTCCACACGTACGGCGTGTACCTGCTCGTCACGCACGAGAAGCGGGCAAGGCCGGATTTTTCAAGGGACGCCCTGCTCTATGCCGCAGCTGTCACTGCAGCAGCAGCCCGCGGGACCACAACGGCAGTGTCACCCACCGGTATCGCTGCCCTGCGCCGGATAACAACCCTGCTGGGGGAGGAAGATGCATTGGGGATGTGGAGCACACGGGATTATCACATCCAGGCAGTCCCGACCCTGATCGCATCCGACAGTGCCAGGACAACCGGCCTTGGCGACATCCTCTCTTCCACGGCGTTTGTCGCCGATTAACTCTGGAGTGCAAAAAGCGCACAGAATCAAAAACAAGTAACGGCGCATGCCCCGCCGGGAAAACGGCCAGCATACAAATCGAATCAATATGAAATTCAAAATCGTATTTATATTTTTCATTATTTTTTTATTATCATCAGGCAACAATTAATATAGGTGCTGGGCAGTATGATAGAATGCTGGGCAGGGGTGCTGCTTGCAGACAGTTCAGGGATACCTCCCCAATACCTAACGCATGATGCGGATCATCCTGGTGCCGGCGGGAAGCGTACATACAATGGCTGATATATGCCTTGGTTTTGAAGTCCACCAGCCATACCGGCTGAACCGGCATTTCGTGGCAGATCCCAAAGCGAAGAAGAAAGATCTGGCAGACCTGTATTTTGACCCGCTCAACAAGGAGGTGCTCCTCCGCGTTGCCGACAAGTGCTATAACCCGGCAACGCAGCTCATCCTCGAAAAACTCGATGAAGGCAGCTTTTCGTGTTCCTTCTCACTCTCCGGGACGCTCATCGAACAGCTGGAGAAGTGGAGCAAAGATACGCTCGATCTCTTCAGCCAGGCAGCACGGCACAAGAACTGCGAGATCATCGGCCAGACATATTATCACAGTATCGCCAGCTGCTTTGCTGACAAAACGGAGTTTATCGAGCAGGTGCGGCTCCACTCTGACCTCATGTACGAGCAGTTCCGCGTCCGCCCGACCATCTTTGAGAACACCGAGTTCACGTTCAACAGCGGGATCGCCGAAACAGTAAAAGAGATGGACTTTGCCGGGATCTACACCGAAGGCGTTGACCGGATTCTGGGTGGCAGGAGCCAGAATTCCGTGTATTCCTGCAGGGGCCTTCCCGTCCTCCTGCGCAATATCACCCTTTCTGACGATATCGCGTTCCGCTTTGCCAACAAATCATGGGAGCGGTACCCGCTCACCGCGGATACGTACGCGGACTGGATCGCTGCATCGCCCGGTGACGCGGTCAATGTCTTCTTGGACTACGAAACCTTTGGCGAACATTTCTGGAAAGAGACGGGTATCTTCGACTTTTTGCGGGCCCTTCCCGCCGAATTTGAGAAGCGAGACGTCGGTTGCGTCCTCCCGTCTGCCGTTGTCGCGGCCCACCCGCCGGCAGGCACCATCGAGGTGCGCGAAAGCATATCGTGGGCAGACCTCGAGAAGGACACTTCAGCCTGGATGGGAAATGACCGGCAGAAGACCGCGTTCCATGCTGTCCAGGCAGCCCGCCCGTACGCTGTTGACCGGCAGATGTGGCGCTACCTCCAGACCAGCGACCATTTCTACTACATGGCATCGAAATACGGCACCTGCGGGGAGGTGCATGCCTACTTCAGCCACCACGATGCCGACGAGGCGTTCAGGACCTACATGAACGTCCTCGCCTACATGGAGTCACGCGCGATCCGGGTCATGAAGAACCGTACGTCGGCAAAGATCCTGCGGGTGCTCCCACCGGATGCGGCCTTTCACTTTGCCGGACCGGCCGGTTTCATCGGCCATACCGCATACAGCCTCGACCAGTTCGAGGAACTACTGCACGTAGTTCCCAAGGACTCGCTCCAGCACCATATCGGCCGGGGGGATTTTATCAGCTGGATCCGCGACATCCTCGGGGACGCTAAACTTGCTGACAGCATCACGGGCTGTACCGAACGGCATGACCTGGTACAGGCAGTACAGGAAAGGAGGGAGATATTATGGAGTCATTTGAAATAGCATTTTTTTGCTGGGAATCGATGTATGCCGAGCGGGTCGGGGGCCTTGCGAGCGCAGCAACCAACCTTGCCGAGACGCTTGCACGGAAGCACGGGGTGCACTTTTTCACCCGGGGAAATTGCCCGGACCAGACCATCAACGGCGTCAGGTACCATTACTGCCGCCCGGCAGGCAACAATATCGTCGAGTATTGCGATGACATGAGCAGGGCCATGGTCGAACAGTTTGAAAAAACTGATGCAGAACACAAGTTCGACTTCCTCCACTTCCATGACTGGCACCCGATCCAGGCCCTGCACCAGCTCCGCGAGCGGGACACCATTCTCACGTTCCACTCCACGGAATTTGGCAGGAACGGCAACCAGTTCGGCAACTGGTGGGAGTTCAGGGAGATTTCCGGCAAAGAATGGTACGGATCGCTTATTGCCAAGCAGGTGACTGCCGTATCCTCGACCATGAAAAACGAGGTCATGCAGTTGTATAATATTCCGGACTGGAAATGCACCGTCATCCCCAATGGCATCGTGCCAAAGCAGTACCGTGCCGAAGGAATCGACCCCGGCGAGGTGAAACGAGCATACGGCATCCACCCATATGCACCGCTCGTCCTCTTCATTGGCAGGCTCGTGTACCAGAAAGGCCCCGACCTCTTCATAGAGGCGATCCGGGAAGTCTGCCGCCACCGCTGGGACGCGCAGGTCATTGTCGCGGGCGATGGCGATATGCGGCAGTATCTCGAATCACGGGCACATGACCTGCCAATCAACTTTGTCGGGTATATTCCGGATTCCGAGTACATCCGGCTCCTGAATGCCTGTGACCTGGTCGTGATACCAAGCCGGAACGAGCCGTTCGGGCTCGTCCTCCTCGAGGCGTGGAGCGCGGAGAAGTGCGTGGTCGCATCCGATGTCGGGGGTCTTGGCGAGAACATCGATTCGTTCGTCAACGGGGTCAAGACCGACGTCAGCCCGGAATCGCTCGCGTGGGGTATTAGGACCATGGTGGATGAACCCTGGACTGCCGGTGCGTTCGGGATGCGGGGGCGCGCGAAAGTGAACCGCGTCTTCCTCTGGGGACCGATCGGGCAGCGGGTGACCGACACCTATGCCCGGGTGGTTTCGTAAGAGATTGCCTGCAGGATATGCCAATACCCTCCCGTTTCAGTACACCGGGCAGGTCGCTACCGGTGCTTTCATCAGGTTGGGGGGGCAGTATTTTTTAAAAAAACGGATTTGCCAGAACAATGAACCACGCGAACTTCAAGGATTCAATCGCTGCATCCCCGTACATTATGACCATCGGTGTTGCCGGGGACAGCGGGTCGGGCAAGACCACCTTTACGAGCGGGATCCGGAAAATCTTCGGGGCAGACCTTGTGTCCACTATAACCCTTGACGATTACCATGCCCTCGACCGCGAAGGGAGGCAGCGGGAGGGGGTCACGGCACTCCACCCGAAAGCCAACCGGATCGACCTGCTCGAAGAGCACCTCATGCAGCTCAAGCGGGGCGTTCCCATTGAAAAGCCGGTATACAACCATGCGACCGGGACGTTCGATCCCCCGGTCGTCTTCCGCCCGAATAAGATCCTGATCCTGGAGGGACTGCACACGTTCTCGACTGCGACCCTGCGCAAATACCTGGATTTCACGCTCTTTGTCAATCCCGACCGCGAGGTCAAGTACGACTGGAAGATCCGGCGGGATATGGCGAGCAGGGGATATTCCCGCGACGAGGTGATGGCAAAGATCCGGGTACGGGAGCCGGACTATGCACAGTACGTGGCACCCCAGGTCCAGTATGCTGACGCAGTCATCCGTATCGGGTACTCCGAGTATGGCAGGGAACTGGGGGAGGAACGCAACGTGTACCGGATCACGCTCTCGCAGAAAAAACTCCGGCAAGCCATCGAGGACATCGATCTCTCTCTCGACCTCTATTCCATCCTCTCCCTGTCAGAACGGAACTTCACCCTGCAGTTTTTGACCAGCGAGCACAATGGCAGGAAGATGGGTGACCTTATCATTGACGGCGAACTGAGCGAAGGGGTTGTCGAGAAACTCGAGCACAGCATCGAGCGACAGACCCGCCTTCACCCCATTACAATCTTCCGGAACCGGGACTATGTGACCGCAGGCGAGCTGGCGCAACTCATCCTCTGCTGGCGGATCATCCACCGCCGTATCTTCATGGAGACGACACCGGCATCCTGACCGCAATGGGCTTATATATTGACAGGTGATTATCAGAACAGGAGATTCTGGATGAAACGAATCGGTGTGCTCACCGGAGGGGGCGACTGCCCGGGACTGAACGCCGTTATCCGTGCCGTTGTTCGCGCAGGTGTTCCCTATGATTTCGAGACGCTCGGGATACGGAACGGGTGGCAGGGGCTCATTGACGGCGATGTGGAACCCTTAACCGACTTCTCGGTCTCCGGTATCCTGCCAAAGGGTGGTACAATCCTTGGCACCTCCCGCACGAACCCGCTTGCAAAGACAACAGATTTCCAGAAACTCAAAACCAACCTTAAAAAATTCGACATCCATGCGCTGGTCATCATCGGGGGCGACGGCACCCTTTCGGCAGCCCGGGACGTTGCAGCGCAGGGCATCCACCTTGTCGGCGTGCCCAAGACCATCGACAATGACATATCGGGAACCGACATGACGTTCGGGTTCGACACGGCAGTGGCAACCGTGACCGAAGCTATCGACCGCCTCCATACCACGGCCGAGTCCCATCACCGCATCATCGTTGTCGAAGTGATGGGGAGGAATGTCGGCTGGATCGCCGTAACGGCAGGGATTGCCGGCGGTGCTGACGAGATCCTGATCCCCGAGTTTCACACCACCATGGACGAGGTCTGCGAGAACCTCATGACGCGGTACCGTTCCGGCAAGAAGTTCTCCATCGTCGCTGTCGCGGAAGGAGTTAAGCGCGAAACGCTCGGTCTCCCCATGGTACCGGCGGGGTTGCAGGACGAGTGCGGCCACGAGAAGTTCGTGGGTATCGGCAACATCGTGGGAAAGGAGATCGAGAGCCGGCTCGGTGTCGAGACCCGGGTCACGATCCTCGGGCATGTCCAGCGGGGCGGCTCGCCTACTGCATTCGACCGGGTCCTTGCCACGCGGTACGGGGTTGCCGCAACACACCTGATCCATGCCGGGGAATTCGGCAGGATGGTTGCACTGCGCTGCAACGAGATCACCAGTATCTCGCTTGAGGAGGCAGTAGCGCATACCAAGACCGTTGACCCGGACTTCTTCATGATGGCCAAATCCGTAATCGGGGGCCTGCGATGACCGCGTATGGCCAAACAAACCAGGAGAGGGATGCATTCCTTCTTGATCGCCGGTTCTGGGACGGCCCGGTCCCCGAGCCGGAGTTCAGGAATGCCGAAGACTTAACCGGCATCTGGGCACGGGGCAGGTGCACTGCACACGGGCGTATTTACAGTATGTACCGCGACCTTGCAGAGTCACCTGCCGATCGCTGGTGGCTCACCACAAACGGGCTGCGGTACGACATTACCATCATTCCCCCCCGGGTGATCTGCGGGGAATACGTCAAGACAAAAGGGCACTTCCACCCGAAAAACCGTGCAGGTTACGGGTATCCCGAGATCTATACCGTCCTTGACGGCCATGCCCATTACCTCATCCAGCGGGAGGACGGAAGCGACGCCGTTCTCGTTGACGCAAGGGCAGGGGACGTTGTGGTCGTCCCGCCCGGCTACGGGCATGTCACCATCAACCCGTCAGCAGACGAGGTGCTCTGCATGGCAAATATCGTTTCATCACGCTTTTCCAGTAATTATGCAAAATATGTCGGGGGTCACGGGGCCATGTACTACGAGATGGCTGACGGGACCATTTGTAAGAACCGTTCCTGGAAACGGCTCCCGCCCCTGCGCCGGGTAACGGCAGGCCGAATCAGGACGGAAGAGGCCGGGTTCGCCTTCCCCATCTACGACCTTATCCGCAAACGCTCACCGCAGATATTCTTCGTAACCAGCCCGGAACAGTTTTCTGCGATTGCGGACCTGGCGTTTCCCTGACGCTCGTTTCCTGCAGGAAAAACCCTGCACTCTATCCGTTGATGAGCAGGGGCAGGATGATGACCGCGAGCAGGATGGCCAGGATGGCGTAACTGACCGCGCTGACCACGTATCCCGAGTACTGGAGCAGCCCGCCCCGTTCCAGGAGACGATCCATGCCCTCTTTCAGGATGTACCCGCCATCGAGCGGAACGAGGGGAAGGGCATTGAACGTCCCGACCACGAAGTTGAACCAGCCACACCAGAAGAGGATCTGGACAATAAGCCAGAACCCGTCGAAGGGGACCTGCCACATCATGGCATCGACCGTATCAATCGTCAGGAGACTAAAATGACTCCACGTGGCAGGCTCCATGATCGTCCATATGGGGATTGCGAGCAGGATGATGACCCCAAGCGGCGTTGCGAGCAGGTTGAACTGCTCCTTGATGAGCGGTGCATCATAGTAACTGACTCCCATGAACCCGCAGGTCTTATCGCTCAATTCGGGAGGCCACGCACCGAGTGTTATAGTATATTCATGCACCTGCCCCTGGCTTTTTGCAAGGACCGTGATCGTGTCGCCGGGCAGGGTCGCATCAAGGGCGGAACTGACATCGGCACGGTTGCTGACCGGAAGACCGTTTACCTCTACTAAGACCGAGTTCGGGGGCATGCCGGCAAGGTACGCGGGGGAGTCAACGTATACTCCCTTGACAAGCGGTGCATTGACCGGCACGGCCATGCCAAGGAGCGCGACCACCAGCGCAAAACAGAGGAGGCCGGCAATAATATTGTTCGTGATCCCGGCACCGAACATCCGCATCTTGGCAAGACCGCGGGACTGTTCCTGGTCGGCTTCGTCGGGTTCAACAAACGCCCCGATAGGAATGACGGCAAGTAAAATTCCCATCGATTTTACCCGGATTCCTTCCACACGGCAGAGGATTGCGTGCCCGAACTCGTGGACCACCATCGTGATGATGAGCCCGAACCAGACGGCGAAGGTGAACGGGATGAAGTCATTAACCCCGGGGATCGCAAGAACGTTCTTGGGATCGTTTGCCATGGTCAGTTCCGGCCGCTGGATTACGATATGCTGGATAGAGAAGACCAGCATCACGGTCATCAGGACCGAAACGAGGACGACCATGATCACCCCGAGCGTACCGTAGATACGGAGGAACGGCGAGAACGGGATAGCCTTATCGAAGAACTCCACCCGTTCGGTCTTCAGGGCCATCAAAGGCCCGTAGAACGTAATATGGTCCTTCCAGAGCCCCCGCCGGTGCACCGTGAAGGCAACCCCCGCGTAGGCAAGGACGAGAAGAGCTATGAAGAGGATCCAGTCC
>DANA01000053.1 GCA_002508495.1 Methanoregula sp. UBA276 | reverse complement strand
TCTACCCGTTTGCCCTTGCACATCTCGGGGTGAACGACCTCATTGACGAGGCCAACGACCGTGCGAAAGGACTGCGGACCATCCCGACCATTTATGACGCGGAACGGACCCGGTACTGGATCGCCGGGTTTACGGTCATCCACGCGATGATGGCATATGTCTTCATGACCCGGTTGGGACCGGTAGCGCAGGCCGGAATCTATGCAGGACTGGTGCTGCTCGTCATCGCAAATATCGTGATCTTACGGTATAAGACACCGGATGCAGCGGTCAGGGTGCTGCCGCTGTTTCACGTGGCGATGGTGCTGTATGCGGGCGGGATCTGTGCAGGGGCGCTGCTGGCACTCTGATACTTTTTTTAAGCAGGCAATAATGTGCAGTAAAAATCGATCAGCGGTTTTCAGATCATTTTCGCGATCACACGTGCGATTGAAAACCGATCCGGAAAAATCGGTGATCGATTTTTATCTGAAAATCGGATCCTGATTTTTCCGGCAAAATCGATCCGCGATTTTTCATTTGAAAACGCGATCGTGATCGCGATTGAAATTTTTTTTGGAATGATCGTGATCGATTTTTGTTTGGGAATCGAACGGTGTTTTTTTATCACCAATCCCACTCCTCAATCATGAGTAACTCTCCCTTCCCGCATTCGTAACCCAAAAATTTCCCGTGCAAACTTTCGGTGAAAAGCAACATCCACAACCTTCCCGCAGGTGAGTAAGGGGGTCCCCGGGTGACAAAGGGGGGCGGGGGTCCGACAGCAAACTTCCCTGAAAGTGATAAACCGTTCCTACTTCACAATCACGGTAAGATTGAAACCAAGATCCCCTTCTTCTTCTTCATGAATGAGGATGAATTTTCCATCAATGACCGATGTCCCGGGATGGACTGCCCGGTATCTGACTCGGTAATGGCCGGTGTTATTCCAGAAATCGCCCCCATCTGAATAAGTTCCGGCATTCACCACCTCAAGGCCGCATCCGGAAACCGGGATGACCCAGTGAAAGCCAAGTCCCGGAATCCACCTGAGGTTGATCTCAACAATATCCCCCTCCGTCAGAACGATAGTTTTTCCGGAATCGCTCTCGTTAAGGGAGTACCGGATTCCCGGCATAGGGTCCCGGATTGCAATGGAAATATTGGCTGGAACTGCGATCCGGGAATCAGTAAACAGAGGATCACACCGGGACCCGGGATCCGGCGTGAACCGCATCGAAGATGCGGCCGGGATTTGCGTGGGGTACGGGGTTGCTGTGATGGTCGATAACGGCGGGTGCCCGGGAGGCAGGGTTGGTGTGTCAGCCAGTGTGCCGGTTGCAGGGGGAGATACTGTGTCAGTAATACAGCCCCCGATAAGCACCAGGAGAACGACTACAATAAGAATTGCTGCATATTTTTTGGATAGGTGATAGTTATTCATCCAGGAACTCACTCCTTTGTTCCGCAGCTCTTCAATACCCACACAAGAATTCCGGCCTGTACGACCATGGCCACTACTGAAATAATGAGCATTGGCAGGAACGGGTCCCCGGAACCGGGATACCAGGGCCGTATGTCCAGGCGCGGTGTGGTGATATAGGTGATAACCGCGACCAGCGCAGTGCAGAACGTGAGAGCTGCCGACAGGACAATCGACAGCCGCACCCGTTTATCCGGGTTGAACAGGGCCCGGCCGAATGATGTCAGCTGAAAGTAAACCCATTTGTGTCCATCTTCCTGTGCTTCAATAAGGCCCGCCTCTTTCAGGTGTTCGAGGTGGTGGCGGATAGTCGGGGCAGCAAGCGATAACTCCCTGGTCAGTTCGGCATTCGTTTTCCGGCGGTTCCGGAGCGATGAGAGGATCCGGATGCGTGTATCGGAAGACAGGCTGTTGATAGCAGATTTGTCGAGCGTGAAATCAGGCGTATCTTCCATAATCAGTGTATTATTTGTTATAAATATGATATTATTTTTTCTTTATACGACATTATGAAATAAGATTCTGACATACTCATCGCTTTTGGTTTTGTTATATGGAAATCTTCGATTTTCCAAATTCTGTTATCCTGTCTTTTTGAAACGTTCAATGAAGACACAAGTCTTCAGGATTTACGAACGAAAGGTGAGATGAATGAAACATCTGATTCTGGCAATCAGTCTTGTAAGCCTGCTCCTTATGGCAGGCATCGTAATGGCAGCAGATGATCCGAACACAAAAGTCATCGTGGTTACCTATGGGGGTGACATGGACCACACCCCTCCGCTTCCCTTCAGCAATGAACCCGGCAGGGTAATGAACGACAGTATGTACACTGCTCTCGCACCTGTCTATGTCGATGACATGATCAAAACCTATGGGCCTGTCCCCGTTTTTACCAAAGACCATGGGATAGTGTCACGGGGGATCCTATCAGGTTATTCAGTTGAAGAACGGGACGCACTCTATTCAAAACTTGATTGTGTTTACAAGGCAATGATACCCACTTTCAACAGCATGTATTCCTACCCAAAGGGTCCGGTAATTTCTTATGGATATGACGCACTGGGTTCGATTGACGTCGGTATTTATGAAAAATCCTCAGTTGATAAGGAGAGTCTTGGTGGAATGTATGGGGTTATCGCGAGCGAAGCGAAGAAACAGGGCATTGAAAATGTGCCGGTTGTCTTTCATTCGGAACTCATGCCTGAACTTGATCTTGGAAGAACCGATGTCTGGAGGCCGGTGATCGGGGGTGTCCAGACCGGCACGTCAACTGGAGCTTTCACAACCGGATTTGCTGCGACAGTTAATGGACAGATGGGTTTTGTGACAACCGGCCATGCTGGCGGAGTCGGTACCCCGGTATACCAGCCGGATTTGAGTTATCCTATCTCAACGATAGCCATTTCATCGGATGGTGTATCATCAGATTCAGCATGGGTGAGCTATAGCAACTGCGCTGGTCAGATATTCGAAAGCTCATCAAGCCAGCCGTCGGTTTATGGCTGGAGCGACCCATCGGTTGGCATGAATGTTTACATGTCCGGCATCACATCCGGTGTGAGTTCCGGGACTGTCCAGAAGAAAGATTCGGCCTGGAACAGTCATTTCCAAAAGATGATTGATAACCAATGGTATGCGGATTATCCGGCAGGTGGTGGGGACAGTGGCGCACCGGTTTACTATCTGGACTCAAACGGACATATCCAGCTCACGGGAATTCACTGGGGACGCACGACATCGTCGATATTTTCTCCAATCTCGAATGTGCTGAGTGACCTGAGTTGAAAACCTTACTTTTTTTCACGTAACTCGTTCAATCATCGTGACTCTTATTACGAATCATAAAAAAATAGATGCCGTCCGCTGAAACGATGAGTCCCGCCATCACCCCCCCGCAACCACCTCACACAAAACAGGTGGTCCACAGAAGACGAAGGGAATCAGCGGCAGAGCGTCCCATGGTACGGGTGGAGGGTTGGCGAGTAATCACCCACCTCACAACAATGACAGCGGGTACCCTGCCAGCCTCGCTTAAAACAATCACCGACCTGGAAAAAAGGAAAGAAACATGCGAAATCATGGGGCCGGATTTTTCTTCCTTCTGTCCATGATACTCCTGATAATTTTGTCCGGGTCTTTCTCCAGGATTTTTTTCCGGTCCTTCGTCCAGTCCCCGCTGCCAGTCTCAAAGATCTGGAGGAACCGGATTGCATCATCCGGCCCGAGTTTCTCTACGAGTATGTCGAGACCTTCCTGCTGGATCTGGTGCAATGTTTTGGCGCTCATAGTTTTTCCTCCTTCAACCAGGTGACCGGATTTTCTATCAGCACCTGTATGTTCTGGTGAACCGTAAAAAAATGTTATCAGTCTATCATCAGGAGTGAGGAAAACCGCGCCGGCCTGCTCCGCACAGGCGATGTGAAGCGAGTCCATTGCATCGCCTCCCCCGCCAACCAGCTCGTGCATCCGCGAGATTATTCTCTCGTCAATGGAAATGGATCCGTCTGCCAATGATGCGATCTTCTCCACCCACAGCCGTTTCCTGGTGTCCGGGATTTTTGAGACCTCTTCGGTTATCGCTTCGCTTGTGACCAGCATGAATTCATGTGTCGCACAACGACGAATGATCTCCAGGACGGCGGTCACTTCCCGTTGGATTCTCCTGTTCATCTGGTCGTCAAATGGCCGGCAGAGACAGCAGACATCGAGATAGATTCTTATAAGAAAGTTCGTGGATCATGATTCCGCTCCATCGGATCATAAAGACGAGACCGTGCGGCATGAAAATGGAATTTTTTTTCAGCCGGATTCTTTAAACTCCTTCATCCGCAGCAACCCCGCCTCCCCCACCTCACAATGAAGACTGCCCCCGTTCTCCCCGCCGCCCGCTCCTGCCCCGGGAACCCCCCCCCAAAAAAACAGCAGATCTCGGCGCCACGGGACATGCGATTGACATGCCTGGTTGCAAAAAAAACCCCGTGACCTTTTCCATATCGATGTTTCTGGAGGTGGGGGGGTTCACGGCCGGTGGTGTTTCCGGATCCCGCATTAAAAATTCAACCTGCGTTTATTTACTAACCAATAGTTATAATATAACCAAAGGTTACATTGTACAAGACAAATCCCCAAACCACCCCTGGATGCGTGCATGAAATGGAAATCAGATCCGTCAAAACAGTATGGTTCTCGCCAACCGGAACAACAAACGCCGTGGTAGCGGCCATTGCCCGCGGGATTGATGCCGGCACCCCGGACATCATCGACATCACCCGGCCGGCCGGGAGAAAACTATCCCTGCAGACCTCAGCGCATGACCTGCTCATCGTGGGTGTACCGGTGTACCTCGGCAGGATCCCGGCGCTTGCGGGCGACTGGCTGCGGACGCTCGTAGCACAGGACACCCCGGCGGTCTGCGTGGTCGTGTACGGCAACCGTGCATATGATGATGCCCTGCTCGAACTGCATGATATCCTAGCCGAACGCGGGTGCCGGCCCGTTGCCGGAGCCGCATGTATCGGGCAGCACTCCTTCTCCACGCCCGGTGCGGTCACCGCAGAAGGCCGCCCCGATGCCCGGGATTGTGCGCAGGCTGAAGCGTTCGGGAAAAATGTTGGGGAGAAACTCCGGGCCGTAACCTCTCCCGTCCAGGCTCCCGCGGTCTCCTTCCCGGGAAGCCGCCCGTACCGGATGGCAACCTGCCACCCGTACCGCGAGGGCACGCCCTTCTGGAACGTGGATTTTATTGCGGTTGGCGATTCCTGCATCCAGTGCGGGCGCTGTGCGGAGGGATGCCCGGTCGGGGCGATCGATCCAGAGGACAGCCGGGCGATCGATACGAAACGCTGCATCACCTGCTGCGCCTGCATACGGTACTGCCCCGTCCAGGCAAAAACGATAATGCCCGGCATCGTGCAGGACGCGTCGCTGCGGGTATTCACCCTCAACAAAGAGCATAGGGAGCCGGAATGGTTTCTCTGAACAGGGACCGGCACCATGAACCAAGGGAAAAAAATACCCCCTTCCCTGTCAGATCACCGAATCGATCAGCAATATCCGTGAGGTATACCTGCGATGGGAATCTCTGAAAGAAGACAACGGGAAAAAGAACAGCGGAAGATTGAGATCATCGACGCAGCTGAGCGTCTCTTTTTCTCGCGGGGCTATGATGATGTTTCCATGGAGGATATTGCCCGTTCGGTTGAACTGAACAAGGCTACCCTCTACCTGTATGTTGAAAACAAGGAGACCCTGTTCGCAACCATCGTTCTCCGGGGTATCGGGATCCTGAGGGAAAAATTTTTGGAATGCCGGGAACGACCGGCTCCCGGTATTGTGAAGGTGGCCCTTATGGGGCAGGCATATCACCGGTTTTCAGAAGAATACCCGGATTATTTGCGGCTGATCCACTTTTACGGGTCGGAACGGTTCTCGAGGGAAAATCCCTATACCGCAGATATCGGGAAGGGGTACGGTTCCTGCCGCACGATCCTGCAGGACGCGATCCGGGAGGGCATCGAAGACAAGACTATCCGGTCCGATCTCGATCCGTTCCTAGCCTCGATGTATCTCATGATTGCGTTCATGGGAACGCTCTCTTTGGAAAACCGGTGGAAGCTCGCCGTTGAAGCGCAGGGGTTCAGTTCCGGCCAGTTCAGCAGCCAGTTCTTCCGGTTCATCCTGCCGGCAATTTCTGCCGGTGAGAAATTCCGGGATGCCAGCGATTTTGAGCCCTATGGATTCGTATTGACAGAACCCGTGGAACCCAAAAAGAAGACCGGGAAACTATCATGAGATTATCCGGAATGCCGCCAGAACACCGTTTAATACCCTCCCGGCAAAATGGTACTATCCTATGTTGTCCCGCAAAGCAACCCCCGAGATGGTGAAAGAATGGAAGGAGACCTTTGCCACCTACCGTCCCCTCCTGCGCCCCAACCAGAAGACCGGCCGCGAGATCCTCGCGTATCTCACCTGTAAATATCCTGTGCGGGAACTTGCCACGGCCTCCCTGCGCGATGTTGTCGAGGACAATATTCTCTCAAACGAATGCCATGCAAAAAAGATGCCGTTCGGCAAGACGCCGGAAGTGGCCGGGTTTTTCATCGAGAATACCGGGACCGGGAAGATTCTCTATGAAAACCAGGACGAGATGTTCCGGGGAAGGGCCATCATCGGGGGCGTGGAACTCCACTCCGGGTATTTCATGGTCGAAGGAAGCAGCCTCTTGTGGGATGACCTCTGTGCGTTCCGGGGCCTGGATGCTGACGACCTGGATAATTACTATATGGTTGCAGAGTATGTGGCATGTTTGCAGCGGTTCGACCTGCTGGAGAGCGTAATCTCCCGCACCGACCCGTAACGCCGCATCAATGCCGGTACCTTTATCAGGATACATCGCAGCCAGAATGGCCGCCGGCAATGCACCCTGGCTATCCCATTCGCCTGATGCCAAACCGAAAGACCAAGGGCGGCCCCTGGTACGATCTGACCCACAAGCCCTCCATCCGGCACGGGGATAGGATTTTCGGAACCGAGTTTTTTCTGTAACCCCGGTTCATATCCCTGGCAAGGAATAACATATCCCGCTTCAAACCCCTTATCATGCCCGTGATCCGTCCCCGGTACAACGAGACGATGGTGATCGCGGTTGTCTCCCTTGCCGTCTTCATGGCGGATCTCGATTCGTCCATTGTCAATATCTCACTCCCGACCATTGCCGCCGCATTCCACGTCGATCTCGGCATGGTATCATGGGTCGTGATGGCGTACCTTCTCGTGCTGACCGGCCTGATGCTCGCCTTTGGGAGGCTGGGAGATATGCTGGGGCTCGGCCGGGTTTTCACCGCGGGGCTTGTCCTGTTCACGGCAGGCTCCCTTTCCTGTGCCCTCTCGGGGTCCATCGGTTTTTTGGTAGCCTCCCGCGTTGTGCAGGGGATCGGTGCGGCAGCCATCCTTGCCATCGCACCGGCCCTGATCGTTACCTGCCTTCCCCCGGAACGGCACGGCCGGGCGCTGGGCATCATGATGACCGTGGTCTCGTTTGCGATTGCTGTCGGGCCGATCCTCGGGGGGTTCCTGACGGAGTATGCTGGCTGGCCGTGGATCTTCATCATCAATGTGCCGGTCGGGATCACGGCGGCGGTCCTTGCGTCCCGCAGTATCGGGGAGACACCAGTCACGAAGGAGAACGACCGGTTCGACATACCGGGCGCCGTCCTCATCATTCTTGCCCTGACAACGCTGCTCTATCCCGTGAGCCAGGGACTGTACCTCGGCTGGACATCCCCCGTCATCACGGGCTGTTTTCTCGTGGCGCTGCCCGCGTTCTTCCTCTTCTGGTATCACGAGCGCCGCTCTCAAACTCCCCTCGTTGACCTGCGTCTCTTCTCGTCGCCTGCCTATTGCCGCGGAAACGTGACCGGCATGCTCGTCCTGCTCGCGTTTTCCGGTGCCATATTCCTCCTGCCGTTCTATTTCGAGCTGGTCCGGGGCTTCTCCACTGATTTCGTGGGTCTCCTTCTCGGGATACCGGCAGTTGCCCTGATCGTCTGCGGTCCGGTTGCCGGCCGCTGGTCGGACCGGTACGGTTCCGGAATGCTCATGGCCGGTTCTGCTGCCCTGTCCGCAGTTCCCATGTACCTGTTCTCCCGTGCCGATGCATCGACCAACATTGTCTTCCTTGGCGCTGCGCTCCTCCTTCTCGGGGTGGGTATCGGGATCTTCGTCCCGCCCAACATGCGTCTTATCCTGGGATCCGGCGGGGCAAAGAGCGGTGGCGTTGCTTCTGCCGTGATGATGACCATCCGGACGGCTGGTGCCCTGTTCGGTGTTGCCGTCTATGGCACGATTGCGGTGCAGGGAATTGCCGGCCCTGCGGCAGGACTGGCGCTGAACGCGGATCCGTCCCCTCTGGTCACGGGGATCCAGGCAGCGTTCCTTGCCGGTGCGGTCATCTGCCTTGCCGTTGCCATAATCTCCCTCGTTACGCCGGAGCCGTCACCAGCCCCCGCCACGAAAACGGGAACGAACGATTGAATAAAAAAAGGATGACCGGCGGATCCCGGTCAATGAGGGAACGCTAAAAAGCGGCACGCTCACTTGAGTTTCTTCTCAAGCTTCTTGAGTTTCTTCTTTGCACTGTCGCTTCCGGCAGCCGCCTGCTTTGCAAGATCTTCTGCTTTCTCTTTCTTTGCCTTGTTCAGTTTCACCAGTTGTTTCTTGCTTGTTGGCATTCTGATACCTCTTTAGCCTTTGAATGGTTCCGGTTGTCATTGGATTGACTTAACCATATGCTTTCTTGGAATGGGGGCGTCTTTTGCCGTACTGGCACCCCGGCCAGGGGAGTGCAGAATTTCCTGGACCGCAGTTTTCGTAATCCTGGGTAACCGCGGTGCCATGAATATCCCCATGATGTGACCCGGATGAAGAGGGAGCGGAAGGAAAAAGGCAACGTCCGGGGGGATGAATCTGCGCGTCACCCAAAAAACCGGATATCAGGCTTGCGCAAACCAGCCAGCCCCGTCAGAAGAGAAGCCGGTTACGGTGCCCGATGGCCCGGAAGGGAATGTCACCAGCTCGTGTGGGTCGTCCGGGTCCACGTGCTCCGGTTTTCCGATCTCCCTTACCCCAAACCCTTTCAGGGAATTGACCGAGTCGTTTCGGACAATCCCGGCAACGGCTCACGGGACTTCATAATCTGCCATCTTCGCGGTGATGAAATCATCAAAGCCTTCAGGGCCTCCGGTATCCTGCGATGTGCCGGTGCAGCCGGCAGCGAAGACAAAAACCAACGCAAGAAAGAGAGCGGTACCCGCGGGCAGGGAAGTATCCATGCAGATGGATGTGCATAAAACGGGATATACGCTGTCTGACTTTCTGTTGCATACCGGGCCGGTTTTTGCCCGAAAACCGGGAAAGAAAACGAGCGGGATATCCCGTGTCAACCGGTACGGCAGGTATCAGGGCAAGCCCGCACCGGAAAAAGTTTTTTTCTCAGGCCCACGTGCGGTAATTGTCCAACCAATAGGATTATGTGAATCAAGAGTAAGCAATTGGGTGTGAGGTAGTATGGCAGTCCTGACACCGGAAGTTAAAGAATCCCTCCAGAAAACCAAGATCGTGTTCCTTGCAACATCCTCGAAGACCGGCATTCCCAATGTTGTCCCGATAGCGGCAGTAAAAATCCTGGATGATGCGACCCTGCTCATATCGGACCAGTACTTCAACAAGACGCTTGCCAACATGCAGGAGAACCCGGTCATTGCCCTGTCCTGGTGGGGGGAGAATGGCGGTTTCCAGATCAAGGGCACCGTTACTGTCCACACGGATGATGATACCTTCCGGCAGGACGTTCTCTGGATGAAGGAGATGAGGCCAAACCTGGTTCCCAAAGGTGCGGTGCTCGTGAAGATCACGGACGGGTACCTTGTCAAGCCGGATCCCGAGCCCGGGAAAAAGATCCTCTGATAGTAAAGGGAAAACCCGAATGAGCCCGGGCCGGGAAACCGGATCTGTCAACCGGTTTTTTGCCAGCGGGAACGGGAACCGCGAAAAGCTGAGATCCACCCTGCTGCCTGAAAGCTCTTCCTTTTCCCGGGGGTTTGAAGAGGTCCCGGGAGAAGAGATTGCCCGGAACGTTGAGCGCAACAAGGCTTTGCGTTCCCTCGATTTTGAGAACCCGGGGGCCCGCGTTGCAACCCTTGTGCTCCGCGGGGCCAGGATCCCGGGTAGTAACCAGTTGAAGCGTAATCGTTTGATGGAATTTTTGGGTGCTCCGGTATCCTCCACCTTAATAGGAAAGCAGGCATCTAGTAGTACAACGATTCTTTGCGGGATTCGAGACGCTCATCGTGGGATCTTCGGGCCCGCAAACAGGAGAGACTGACCGGATATGGGAAATTCAGGCAATGGATCAGAAGAAGAGCGGGTCGAAATACTGGAGATGAAGTGCCGGGAGACGGACGCCCAGATACGGGCAGTGCTTGCCGAGCTGCGCGATCTCCGGGTAATCCTGGACCGTATGGGCCGGCAGCCGGTAACCGGGCGTAACCGGGTTGTGGCTGAAGAGCCATGTGAGCCGGAAGCAGGTGCCGAAGGCAGGGAAGACGGGGCGGAACCCTTGCCAGACCCCGCACCGGAAGAAGCAACCGTTGTTGTCCGGCCCCGGCAATCCGCCCGGCAGGAATCCCCGCCAGAGGCTGCAGAGCCCTCCATGGTCAGGATAATGCAGTCGGACGGGACGTTCCGGATGGAGCCCCGGAGGGGAGCGGATGCCATGGTGGATTCGTCCGGGGCTTGGGATGTGACGAAGAAAAGCACTTCGTTCAAGGGCCGGAAAAAATCATAACGCCCGGTCCTGCCACTCTCTTTTTTCCCGATCAGGACCCGGTGTACGGGGTATCCTGTATTCAACCCGCACAGGAAACGCGTGCGAGTCGCCTTTGCTGCATGGGACGGTTCTAAAAAAAGGGCACCGTTATGGGTGCTTTAAAAAAACGGGCAGTTATTTCTTCGCTTTCCGGATAATCGTGAGATCCCCGAGAGTGGGGGTGATCCGGCTCTTCTCCTTGTCGGAGGTGTCGGACTCCGTGGTATCGATGAGCCGGATATCGAGCGCTTTTTCCAGCTTTCTCCGCACGGCATCCTCGGGGATAAGCCCGGCGCTTTCGATCTTTTTTATCAGGTGCTCTTTTTCCTTGAGCAGCATGGCAAGGTCTTTTTGGGAGAGGCCTTTTTCCTCGCGGGCGTGCCGGATGCGGGCGGCGTAGTCGTCAACGATATCGCCTTCGATATCATCAAAGAGGTCACGGCGCCGGTACGCGGGTGGCTGGCCCGGTGCGGCAGCGGGCCGGCCCTGCCGCTGGCCTGCCGGGCGGACCGCCGCCGGGCCGGTGCGCCGTACCTGCTGCACTTCGGTGCCGTATTTCATACATTTACTGCAGACCTGCAGTTCGGCGCCTTCAACCCTCACCAGTTTCGGGGCGCCGCGAATTACTTCACCACACATTTCGCACTGCATAGTTCTGTACAGAAATTATCGTGAGAGATATTAAGGGTCGTGGAAGGCTGCATGTTCCGGCCCGTGCAGGATCTTCCATGCTTGCCCGTTCGCAAACGCTTTAAAGGATATCAGGAAATATATTAAATTGAGGTACCTTATGGGCAACACTCTCCACAAGCCCCCTGAACAGCAGTCACCCGAAGAGCTGTACCGGTTGTACCGCTCCCTCTCTGAACAACTCCGTGAGCAGCTCTCCCAGATAGAGTCTGACAAGCACGACCTCGAGGTCCAGATGATGGAGCGGGTAGGAAACCTGGAGTCGCGGAACCTGGAACTCCGCGAGCAGCTGCGGCAGGTGGAGGCCGATAAGCGGTATATCGAGACCCAGAAGATCCGGTACGAGCGGGAAGTTCGCAAGCTCAAGAGCGAGAGCGAGCAGCTGAGAAGCCCGCCTCTTATCATCGGAACCGTTACCGATGTTGTCGATCCCACGCGGGTCATCGTGCGCAGCAGTGCCGGCCCGCGGTTCCTGGTGCGGAGTTCTCCGTCTGTCAAGGCCGATGACTTGAAGCCCGGCGCGCGGTGCACCTTAAACCAGCAGTCGCTTGCCATCGTGGAACTGCTGCCCAACAGTTTCGACCCCCAGATCTATGGCATGGAACTGCTGACCAAGCCCGTGGAGACCTATGGGGATATTGGCGGACTGGACAAGCAGATCAAGGAAGTGCGCGAGGCAGTCGAGCTCCCGCTGGTGAACAAGGAGATCTTTGAGCGGATCGGGGTTGTTCCTCCCAAGGGGGTGCTCCTCTACGGGCCCCCGGGCACGGGTAAGACCCTCATCGCCAAGGCCGTTGCGCACGAGACGAATGCCCGGTTCATGCGGGTTGTGGGATCTGAGCTGGTCCAGAAATACATTGGCGAGGGCGCCCGTCTCGTGCGGGAGCTCTTTGACCTGGCAAAGAAAGGCGGAGAAGAAGAGGCCGCCAAAAAAGAGGGTGATATTGCCCCGACCATCATCTTCATCGACGAGATCGATGCGGTTGGTGCGTCCCGGACAGAAGCCAATACGTCCGGTGACCGCGAGGTGCAGCGGACGCTCATGCAGCTCCTTGCCGAGATGGACGGGTTCGACAACCGGGGGAATGTCAAGATCATCGGTGCAACCAACCGGATCGATATCCTTGACCCGGCGCTGCTGCGGCCCGGCAGGTTCGACCGTATTATCCGGATCCCCCTGCCCAACGAAGATGGCCGGCTCTCGATCCTGAAAGTTCACTGCCGGAGCCTGACGGTTGATGATGCCGTGAACCTCCGGAAAGTGGCGGAGATGACCGAAGGCAAAAACGGCGCAGACCTCCGGGCCATCTGCATGGAGGCAGGAATGTTTGCAATCCGCAAAGAGCGCTCCGCGATCCAGCAGGAGGACTTTGAGGCCGCAATCGCCAAGGTTGGCCATGATTTTACGAATGTCCCGGTGGACCTCGAAGGCGTCATGTTTGCCTGATCTTCACTCCCTTTCCCCTTTTTAACCCGCAGGTTCAAGCACGGTAATTCCCGGTAGAATGGCACAACCCGGCCCATTTCACGATTATATCATCTCGTGCCGCAACTTCCTGTACATGCACTGCTTCATGCGACAACCGGCGCCCTGCCAAAAAGGAGGCGGCCGTGCTTCTCACGATTCCCCCACCCGAAACAAATGGTTGTGTGCCCCGGGGGTTGAGAATAGAATTTCACCCGGGGCCCGGTGCATGCGTGGAGCAGAATGGCATACCAGGGAGGAAGACACATATGAACA